>JAAENB010000601.1 GCA_024224995.1 bacterium
AACTAAATTGTGATTGTGAGCGGGCCTGAAAGCATCCCCTCTTCTAAATGCTGCGGAACTCGCGTTGCTCAAACAGTCCTCACATTTAGAAGAGGGGATGCTTTCAGGCCAGATGCAGCTCGCAATTCTATTTAGTTTCTGATCTATTTTTTCCCGGCCCTGCCGGGTTCGCACTCTTAAGGAGCCAGTTGACGGTTGACAGTGCTTCGTGCAACCGGCCTCTTTCTCTTTACCGACCCCTGACCCCCGATCTCTTTCCTTTCTTATCCGATCACCGATAACCCCGCCCTCCGGGCGACCGATTACCTCCCCTTACTCCGTATTGCGTCAAGAATTGCTTCGGGATCTACGGGTTTCGTCAGGTAGCCGGCCGAGTTTTTTTTCGCCTCTTCGGGCATGGCATCGAGTTTTTCCTCGGCAGAGACAAAGATTACGGGAATATCCTTTGTGACATCATTGCTTTTCAGCTTTGCCAGAACTTCAAACCCGTCCATACCGGGCATGGAAATATCCAGGAATATCAAATTGGGGACCGGGTCTTTTGCCGCCAGTTCAAGGGCTTTTTCACCGTTTGTGGCAGCCGCAACAGCATAGTCTTTTTTTATTATTTCCATAAGGACGTGAAGGTTCTGGGGTTCGTCGTCTACGATGAGGATCTTTTTTTTCGACATATACAACTCCTTACTTGTATAGACAGTGTAAATATCAAAATATTAAAAATCAATTAAAAAATTTATATTTGGTTTAAAATAAACTTGATTTACCGGCGCAGAGAACCATATTCTATACTTACCATGAATGATCCCATTATACAGGAAAACCTGCCGCTTCCCGTAATAAGCCCGCGTAAATTATTCCGGTTGATATATATTACATCGGGCAGGGGTACTGTCTCGCTTTTGGGAAAACAAATAATCATAACGGCGCCGGCCTGTTTTTGCCTGAACGAAAAAGAAGACATGTCAATAGAAGAAGCCGAGAGTTTACAGCTCACACAGATAGAATTTCATCCCTCCTATGTAAACAGCCAGTTCGATTTTACCAACCTGGACCCGGCTAATCTAAGCCTGCCGTCTTCGGCAGAGCTGGATAAATACTATCTGCGGCCCTTTCTTAAACGGGAAGACTCATACGAAGGATTTTTTATCCCGGACCCTGCTGATAACTTAGTACTCCGGAAGAACATACAGAGCTTTATTGATGACAGTAACGACACCACCACTCCTTTTTACCCCTGCCGCAGGAGATCATCGTTTATTAACCTGCTTCTTTTTCTCTGCAACAACTACCGCAAATACAGGGATACTCCGGCCCAATCTCTCTCCCTGGTGGAGCGGGTAATCTCTTTTCTTACCGATAATTACCAGGATAAAATAACCATCGCCGACCTGTGCGCGCGGTTTGAAACCAATAGAAATACCCTGGCGAAAAAATTTAAGGAGGAAACGGGAAGCTCCGTAATGGATTCCCTTGCTCACATCAGGATACAAATGGCCCTTGTTCTCCTTAAAGAAACCGCGCTTCCCGTAGCGGATATACTCTACCGCGTGGGCTATAATGACGCGGCCCACTTTGGCAGAACATTTAAAAAAATAACGGGCCGTTCACCTTCGGAATACCGGGCGGCTCCTAAGCGGAAATAAGATCGGCAGTTGAGACAGGTTCGGCGTATATAAAGGATAAGGCAGCCATGGAAGCGGTATGCACATCCTCTGCGCTAACGGTTTTTCCGTTAAATTCAAGAGCCCTGGTGGCGCAGGCGTCATGAACCAGTATGTTTTTATAGCCCAGGTCAAAGGAGGCGCGCACCGTGGCCTCAATACACATATGGCTCATCATTCCGCAGACCACAAGCTCCCCAATTTCATGGGTTTTAAGAAATTCTTCCAGGCCCGTATTTCTAAAACTGTTGGGCAGGAATTTAAGGATTATCTCTTCACCGGGAAGAGGCTCTACAGAAGAGTTGATTTCCATGCCTTTTGTGGCGGGTTTGAAAAAGGGGGCGTTTTCTCCAATTCCCTGGTGCTGTACATGAGCTATGGGGAGATTGCTGCTTCTGAAATACTCCAGAAGTTTTGCCGCGTTGGCCGAAGCTTCTGCCGTACCTTCCAGTTCAAAGGATCCTCCGGGGAAATAATCGTTTTGTATGTCAATGATGATCAGTGCTCTTTTCATGTTGTTACCTTCCTTCATTAATGCTCAATGATCGGGGTGCGGATAACGTTTACCCTCTATCTTTGAGTCGTTTTGTTGAGTATAATATAGCATAATCAAGGGGGGATGACAAGAGCGCATTATCACTGAATATATGCTTATTGTCAGGAAGAGGTTTTTTTTGATTGATTTATTTTTATGAAAATATAGTATATATAATATGAGCATGGAAATATATTACTGGAGCGGAACGGGCAATACTCTGAAAATTGCCCGGAGGGCAGGGGACGTGGCGGAAAAAAGCGGGTATGCAGTTTCCATCACTCCTGTTTCCCATGCCGACCCAAAGAAGGCGCCTCAAAACGAAAAAGAGTCTTTTCTTGTTCTAGCCATGCCGGCTCACGGATTTACCGCGCCCTGGTCAATGATAAAATTTGCCATGAAGCTGCGGCGCGGCAAGGGGACCAGGGCTCTTTCCATTGCAACCAGGGGAGGGGCCTACCCGGGGTTTTACCTTCGGGGGCTTTCGGCGTCTGCGAGCTTTTTAATCGCAATGATCCTTTTTGTAAAGGGATACCGGGTCAAGGGGATTATCAGCATTGATATGCCCTCAAACTGGACCGCCATCGTTCCGGGCATGAATGAAGAACATAATAAGCGGTTTTTATCCCGGGGCAAAGATAAGATCGAAACGTTTATGACAAAAATCATTTCCGGAAAACGGCATCTTGTGAGTCCGGACAATATCTTTGAATTTATTTCAGGGCTCGCTCTCGCGCCCCTATCATTTGTCTATTTGATCTGGGCCCGGTTCTTTTTTGCCAAGCTTTTTTTTGCCAACAACCGGTGCAACTCCTGCGGGGTATGCGCGAAAAACTGTCCCCACAACGCCATTCTAATGAAAGGAAAACCCTCCTTTCCGTACTGGACATTTAAATGCGAAAGCTGCGGCAGGTGTATGAGCTATTGTCCGAAAGAAGCGGTAGAAGCGGGACATTCCGTTTTGGTGATGTTTCTTTTTGCCACGTCAATTCCCGCGTCATTGTTTTACCTGGATCATCTTCTTGTTCTGGCGCCCTGGGCCGCTTTTATAAAAAACGATTTTCTGCTGTTTTTGCTCGATCTTCCCTTTAGAATACTCATTATTTTTATCTGTTATTTTATCCTCTACTACGCCATAAAGATCCCGTTTATTAATACGATCTTTACCTATACAACGGGAACACATTGGTATCGCCGTTACCATGAACCGGGTACGAAGCTGAAGGATTTTCAACCGGAAGAAAAGTCCCATAAGGATTAATCGTTTTTTACAGTTGTAGTAATTTTTTCATGTTTTCGCCAAGGATTAACTCTTTATCTTCGTTGTTAATCTCCAGTTTGTTAATTCTATCAACATTTTTTTGAAGATTATTCTTTCCATAGGGTGTATCGGTCCCAAGCAGGACTTTGTCGGCGCCGTAAAATTCAATGGCTTTTAACACTCTGTAATTCGAAGTAAATTGTAATGATGAAATATCAAAAAACAGCTTATTGTCTTTATAGTCTTCTTCAATAAATAATTCCAATCCGAATAAATGAGCCACTATTAATGTTAAGTCCTTATGCTGCTTCTTATAGTTGATTAACTTTTTCACTTCCGCGTTGGACCAGGGGTGAAAAAACAGGGGCAAGCCTTTTGATTCGGCCCAACCAGCCACGGATCGAAAAAAGTCCGAATCAACAGAGAACTTTTCCCAGCATTGGTGCATTTTTACCCCTTTAAAATTCCAATCGGAATATTTCTTGTTTAAATAATCAACAGGGTTTGAAATACCTGTTGTTATCCATATAAATTGTATCACTCTACCCTGACAATTCGCCGACAGGTCAAAGACGTAATCATTTCCCGGCGGAATTTCTTTTACCGCTCCCGTTAGTTTAATGACCAGTTTCGCAAGCGCGTTAAAAATCTTTACGACATTTTTTTTAGGAAATAACTCAGCGAGATTGGGGATTCCATACGTCGTATCGCTGTTAAATTCTCCCGGTACTAAAATAACCTTATTCGCCCCAACCCGGTCTAAATTCTTAATTATACTTTCAGGAGTTAAATAATCTCCGCAAGCATGGGCGTGTCCGTCTATAATCATCTGTAGTTCTTCCTGGTGAATATTTATTTTTTTCTACTCCATGTATATTTGTTTGTTTAAAAAACACAAGAATTTTTTATTCACCGGTACACCCGGTAGCAGTATAATCTTTTAGGTTTTTAAACGATGTCAGACTAATTCCCGAGCGCACCTAAAAGATTAAACTGCTCCCGGCACTTCCGGTATAAACTTAAATTTTTTCCCTGAATTCTTTTGGCGTGAGTGAATAATATTTATTAAAATCAGCATAAAAGCTGGACAACGATTCATAGCCGCAATCATAAGCAATCCCTGTTACGGATCGTGCTTTTTCATGGAGCATAACAGAGGCCCTGAACATCCGGTATAACCTGAGATATTCAAATACCGTAATCTTTAAATCTTCCTTGAAAATTCTGGCAATATGCCTGTGGGAATAGGGCAGAACTGACCGGAAATGAGCAAGGTGCAGCTTCTCCCGGAAATTCTCTTCAATGAATTTTATTATCATCCTGTTTTCTTCTTTTGAAGCTTCGGGAATACGGACAAGAGGCAGGGTGATATCCATGTCCTCTTTGAGTGTTTTTAGAAAAAGGCTCAGGCACTCTCCCATAATCCCCGGGGAAAGATCTTCGAAGTTCTTTTCATTTAACCTGTCAAAAAGTGCAGTGGAAAGCTCCCCGATATTAAAAATACTAATTTCAGAGAGTTCATCGCTCAACAGTTCCTTTTTAAAATAAAGAGACTGGTACCTGATGCTCTCGCCAATGACAATTGTACGATGCGTAACACCGGCAGGAATAAAAGCGCACATACTGCCGTAGAGCGGCTGCTTTCGTTTTTCTTCCACCAGCATGGAGACACCGTTTCTTATAACCAGAACCTGGTGATACGAATGACGATGCAGCTCCTCTGTGGAGTGGTTCTTCAGCGTTCCGCCAAGAGTCATTGCTGAAATAGTATCCCCATTCATCATGGGGATATCTAATGTTGTGCCCGGTTTAATCATATAAATTTTTCTATAGCGTTTAAAACAGTTTCCGGCTTTTCAATGGGCAAATGATGATTCGCCCCTTTAATAAGCTGAAGCTCTGACCCTTTAATTAACTCATTCATTTCAACAGCAGCTTCTTTTGGAGTGGCTTCATCATTTACCCCGGACAAGATCAGGGTTTTAGCTCCAATTTCGCCCAGCAATTCCCGGCAGTCGGCCCGCTCTAATACGGCAGCGTTTATGGCAAGGTCCAGGCCTTTTGAAGAAAGGGCCAGCATTGAATTTTTTTGCTCAAGAGCCGGTTCTTTATTTTCTTCTACCCATTCTTTTGATTTTGTTGCCAGCTGAACATTAGAAAAGAGCTGCTCTTTTTCAAGGTAGCTGCCGGTGCTAAGAACCTTTTTTATTTGTGTCCGGAGGGGCATTTTTTCGGGAAGTTCGGCCCGGGCACTGGTTCCAATGAGTACCAGGTTTTCCACCAGTTCGGGAAACCGGGCCGCCAGGCGCATTCCAATCATGCCGCCCTGTGATTGTCCCACAAAAGTGACCTTTCCCAGCCGTTTTTCTTCTATTAAAAGGGCTATATCTTCGGCAATATCATCGAGGCTCCACCCTGTTTCAGGGAAATCAGTTTTTCCGTGGGCCGGTAAATCGAGGTTAATACATCGATAGTTTTCCGATAATTTCGCGGCCTGGTAATTAAACATTTCCCTGTTTACGAAGACTCCGTGAGCGAAAATAATGGAAGGGCCGTTCCCCGTATCCGTATAAGAGTAGTTTGTTGAATTGATCCTTACCCTGTTTTCCCGGCTGCTGTGACCGGGGTCAAAAGCCTTTTCAATAAGAGCTGAATCTTCAAAAATTTGATATCGGGCAATTTTGTTGTTTTTAATTGTAAATTGAGTTACAAAATCTCCGGAGAAATAGTTCCCGGTTTGAACCACTTTATGACTAAAACTGCCAAAAACCAGAACATCATCGCCATGGGATATGAACTTGTTTACCTGAACATCCTGAGTAATCAAATTATTTCTAAAACGGCTGATCCACTCTTTTACATAATCTTTTCCCCGGCCAATTCCGGCAGTTGCTGCTATTTTATCACCAGGAACATGCCACACGATATTTTCATCCAATAATGGTTCAATTTCATTAAAACCTTTATCTTTAAACGCGTCGAAATAGCTCATAACAAGGGTTTGATTTGCGTCCATAACATTCTCCTTAACTGTTTTATTGTATATTGTAGCTATAATATATACAATAAAAAAATGTCGTGCATCCGGATAAATGACAAAATTATGTGAAATACGGACAATATAATCCCTCAGTAATTGACCTGAACAGGTGTATTGGATGCGGTTTAAGAAAAAGATATAGGGGAGAGTATCCTATTGGGGAACGAAAGAACAGTTTTTTGATTTTTGGAAAATATGATGAATACTTGGATCGGCGTGAAAGCCGCATAGCTCACCTTTTAAGTAGGAAAACCCGGCATCTTTTCCCAGAAGAGGGAAATCATTTGTATCCCATATGGGAATCCTTTCAAAATGTTCCTCTAATACTTTTTCATCTCTTACCCGGATGAGTACAGTGCGGCGTTCCCGGATAATTTGAGCAGGAAAAAGCCTATTGGGAACAACAACAAAATTACTATATTGTTCTTCACGTATTAAGCCATGATCATGGTGATGATGTTCATGGACCCGGGCCTGTCCCGGATCTTGTAACTTCCTCCGGTCAAATGGTTCAACACGATAGTCGTTTATAATCAGCAAACCCTCCTGTTGCAATAAACGGTTAAATTCATAAAAAAGCCGGTTTTCACCCGCGTTTTCAACATTATTATGGATCAAGGCAAAGGTTGAAAAGGGGATAATGATACAATCAAATGCCTGGTCTTTTGCCGGGTAAGGAGTCCGGCGTGCGTCCCAATTAATAAACCGTTCTTTTTCAACCGTAGACAATTTGGAGAGGAGAGAATCGAACATTGATGTTGATCCCTCAATCCCGAATATATCGGCGCCCGATTCCAATAGAGGGAGCGATATTCTGCCAGTGCCCGAACCTATTTCAAGTACGCGATTTTTTTTAATATATGACAAAAAAAAGTCTATCTCATCATTGGAGAACGTACCATACCAGCTGTTATCGTATAGTTGGGACATCAATTTTGAATAAACAGCAATGTCCTCAATTACACGGGGTGCTTGTTTTAATTGCCAGGCATTCATCTAAAGAGAAATTCCTCCACACTCGATTGCTGCCACTTTACAGTATGAGAAAAGAAGAAAAATACAAGCACTTTTTTTCTTGCTTATTGCTCATTAGCGGTTTATACTAGTCCCGTTACATATTCCCGGGTATAAAAGATGGCTGAGTTAATAATTAGAACAAATAAAATTATTGATAATTTGGAAAAATTATGTCTGTTTCTAACTTCACGCAGCATCACATTTTCTCTTACTACTAAAATATTGTCCGGGAACAAAAAGATTTTGCGTAAAATTTTGACTTCTCCAGTAATGCAAAAAATAGATTCCGTTGGTGATTCAAGAATACACGGATTAAAAATCATAAAACAGATAAATCCTTCAATCAAGACAATGTATATACGGCCCCCGGCAATTAATGAGATTGCCGATATTATTGCCTATTCGGATATATCCCTTAATTCCTCGATCTCAACAGTAAATGAATTAAACAGGGAAGCTGTCAAACAAAAGAAAAATCATAGCATAATCATAATGATTGAAATGGGAGATTTACGGGAAGGAATAATCCGTGAGGATCTCATGGAATTCTACAAAAACTTACTTGACCTGTCAAATATAGAGGTTATCGGTATCGGAACAAACCTGGGATGCCTCTCGGACTCGGAGCCCACATATGAAAAATTGAAACAGTTGTCATCAGCTAAATCATTACTGGAGGATACATTCGGTAAAAAGCTGGATTTCGTTTCCGGCGGCAGTTCCATCACATTACCCCTCACTGAAAAAAATAATATTCCCGCAAGCATTAATCATTTCAGAGTAGGGGAAGCTGTATTTATGGGAACCTCCCCGTTGAATAATAAGCAATTCCTGGACTTGCATACCGATGTCTTTGACTGTTACGGATACATAATTGAAATAGAAAAAAAAGGGTGTCATTCTCATCGTCATGAAATTGCAACAGTTAAAGCAATTTTAGACTTTGGTAAATTAGATGTGTCTGGCGCAGAAATTCTTCCCGGCGATACATCAACAACGCTCGTTGGGATGACTTCGGATATGTCAATTTATGATCTTGGAAATAATAAGGAAGAAGACGGTCGCGCAAGGTATCACGTGGGAGATAAATTTTATTTTTCTACAAACTATATGAGTATTGCTCAATTGCTTCATTCAAAATTCGTAAATAAAATAATTTATTAATATGCCGGGTAGAAGGATGAAATGAAAGTTTTTGGCGGATTACATGTTCTATTCAATATAGAACAAGGGACCGGAAAGCTGGTAAAGTCTTTTTTTATTCATGCTTTTTTGATTGGTGTTATCAAAGTATTTGTGAGAACATCCGGCTATACACTCTTTTTATTGCACTTTGATATTACCGATCTCCCTTTGGTCTATATTGCTTCAGCAGCAGTTGGAACACTCTTTACTGTTCTTTATTTGCAATTACAGCCTCGCCTGAAATTTTTTAGTCTTCTCTCAACGATCCTGGTGTTTATATTTACCAGTCTCCTTTTGTTTATTGTTGGATTTCATTGTATCGGAGCCAAATGGCTTTTTTTTATGCTGCCGGTATGGAGTGAAGTTATTATCAATCTAACGAATATTGAGACAGGATCTTTAAATTCCGTGTATTTTTCCGTACGAGAGGGGAAATCATTATTTGGTCTTATTATGGCTGGTGAATTTTTAGCAGATATTATATGCGGAACTGCTATGGGGAGTATTGTTAACCTCATTGGCACTACAAACCTGCTGCTTATATCTATGATGGGAGTCATAGGAACTTTTATTGTTGTAAAACATATAAGCACTTCCTTTTCTCCAAAACAGGCCCCCCCTGAAAAACCCGCGAAAATTTCGTTTATGAAAATGATTAAAAAAAAATATATACTCTACTTGTTTATTTGTTATATATTTTTTATCGTAGTCTACTACCTGGTGGACAATGCTTTTTATGATCAGGTTCATTCGAGGTTTCACCGTGATACGGATATTGCTGCATTTCTTGGCCGGTTTACCGCTGTTTATGGTATTATTTCATTGTTTATTTTAACGTTTATCTCCGGAAAAATTCTCAACAGGTATGGTCTTTTAACCGGATGGCTCATGCTTCCAATTGGTATTAGCATTAGTGCCATATTCGTAGTGATTACGGGGTTTTTTAACATATCAACCGTGCTGTTGTTCTGGTTTATTATACTGGCGCAGTTAATGAGATATATTTTAAATTATCCCTTTAACCGTCCCAGTCGTGCAATTTTTTACCAGGTGCTGCCCGAAGATGAACGCCTCTGGACACAGGCAGCGACCTTTGGTATTCTGGACCCGGTATTTTCCGGGATTAGCGGTGTTCTGCTCTGGTTCCTCATGAATATACTCGCTTTTAAGAGTCTTGATATTTTTTATGTTTTAATTTTTATTCTTATTGGCTGGTTTATATTCAAACTGCTTTCTTACAAGGAATACAACGGCATGCTCAGCCAGGCACTTTCAAAAAGACGCCTGGATAAAGTATCTCTTAACTTACGGGATAAATCAAGTCTTTCCATTATCAGGAATAAACTGGACAGTTCCCATCCTGCTGAAATTGTCCATTCGTTACGGTTATTATTAAAAATTGGATACGAAGATTTAGGAGATACGCTCTTGAGCCTGCTCAATCATCCTTCCCCGGACGTCCGTTTTGAAGTATTATTCTTGCTGCGGGAGATTAACATGGAATCGTCCGTGGATAAAATATGGGAACTTTTTGAAAAGGAAAATTCTTCTAAAATACGGGGAGAGGCTCTTCATACGATCGCGTATCTTAGTGAGCACGATGTTGTTGAAAACGTGCTTCCTATTTTTGAAGATTTTGATGAAGAGGTTGCCATGGGGGCCATCGTTGGACTCATGGAGAGTGGAAAACTTGAGGGCGTTCTGGTGGCCGGTGAGATCCTCTTGTTTATGGTAAAATCGAACAATGTTTCGGAAAGAATTTTTGCCTCCAGGGTATTCGGTAAGCTCGGGGTTTTTAATTTTTACAAATCTCTCCTTGTGCTGCTTCAGGATGATGATATGTGCGTACGGAAATCGGCGCTCAAATCATCGAGCAAAATAAAAAATCCCAGGTTAATACCGCTCATATTACAAAATCTCGTCACTCATGAATTACGGTCATACGCGACATTTGCGTTGATATCTATGGGAGAAAAAGCGCTTCCCCTCCTGGAATCGCGTTTTAAGCAAAACGAACATGATCCCGAAATTCAAAAACAAATCATTTACATCATCGGAAGGATCAATGGAGAACCGGCTATTGAGATCCTGAAAAAACAGGTGTTTTATGAAGATAAAGAAATTCGTTTTGCTATTCTTAAAGCATTGTCGGTATGCGCTTATCAAACTAAAAATAATAGAGATACTATTATTAATCTCATAAAAAAAATAGTAGAAGATACTACATGGCTCTACGCGTGTATCTCTGACCTGTCTCAACAGATGGCCTTTATTACCCGTACCCTGGATCATGAAATTGATAAAAATAAAGAAATGATTTTGTTTTTATTGTCTTTTATCTACCAATCATCTTCGATCTTACAAATCAAAGAGTATTTGAATGTAAAGCATACCAGGCATGGAGAAAAAAAAGTGTACGCTCTGGAGTTGTTGGACAATATAATATCTCTGGAGTTAAAAGATCTGGTATTTCCCATCATAGAAGATACCGACGTGACGATGCGAATAAAGCGGCTAAACTGTTTTTTTCCTCAAAGCAGAAAAACAAAAAAAGAAAGATTGTTGGAAATGATACAGGGAGAAAAAACGACCTCATGGACAAAAAGCTGTGTTCTCTTTCATGTCGGCAGGCGCGGTTATACGATACATTCCAAATATAATACTATCCTTGATTCTCTGTTACAATCGGCATATCCCTTACTCCGGGAAACAGCGGTTTGGCTTTTAATGGACATCAATCCCGGCAGGTATACGCAAACGGTTCAACAGCTGCTTACTACCGATGCGGTGAATGTACGGAATATGGCTGAATATAAATTAAATTCCGGTAATAAAAATCAAAAAAATGAGGAGGCAATCATGCTCACCACAGTAGAAAAGGTTATTATATTAAGAACCGTGAACATCTTTTCAAGCATTCCCGATGATGATCTGGCCAGTATTGCTGTTTCCGTAAAAGAGATTGTAATTAAAGCCGGAGAATGTATTATGAAAAAGGGCGATTATAGAAGTTCATTATATATTATTCTTAGCGGTAAAGTCCAGGTTCTTGATGATACTGAAGAACACCCTGGTGTTATACTGGAAGACCGGGATCTTTTTGGAGAACTGTCGGCACTGGACCCGGGCCCTTCACCTGAAACTATTATTGCATTGGAAGATACGTTTCTTTTTTCAATTGACCGGAAAACAATTTATGAAATTATGGCGGAACATGAAGACGTAACATTCGGCATAATACATATGTTATGCAGGCGAATTCGTTCTCACAGCGGGATTGAATCTCAGGAGAGGCAGTATGACTAACACAAAATACCAGGTCTTTCAATTGGAACCTTCCGGCGAAATACTGGAAGAAATGTATGCTCTCTACTCACATGGTTTAGCTCATCAATACCCCTTAACCTTCCGGGAGTATAAAAAAGATGCCCATATAATCTCTGAGTATGGAATTTTTATTGGTATTCGCGATGATCATAATAACCTTATCGCTTTAAGAGCGCTGCTGAAAAGCTGGAAATATGCCGATTGCCATGATAAACCGTTAAATCCCGGATATGATGATTTCGCCTACCTGGATCATACCGTAATAGTGCGGAATAACCGGGGTTCGGAGATTAGCGCGAAAATCGCCCAATATACCATTACCTGGCTGGAAAAAGAAAACCTGCCCGGTTTACGAAATTCTGTTCCACCAGGCAATTTTCAGAATATTGGTTTTATGATTAAAAACGGATTTTTTATTGATAATTTTGTTTTTAATCTCTATGGAGAGGGGAAGCATCGTTTTCATGGTATATATGAAACCGCTCATCCTAACGAAAGCTATGCTATGAAAGAAAAAATAAGAGTCCGGCTTATAGAAGGAAAAATCCCCGTTTTTTTTAGTGTTGATACTATTAATAAAAAAGATTCTCCCCATATGATTGCATTGCCCATAATAGAGAATGGTGCTGAAAACAATTTTAAGCTGTTCAAATATTTTCTAAATAACTGCGGCTATAAAGGAATATTACTTCTTAAGGGGACAAAAATATGGGATATCATGGAAGAAAAGACGCAGTATACCTATCTTATTTGTAAGAAGGGGCTATATCTTCGGCAATAGTATTGAGGCTTCACCCTGATCCGGGGGTGCCGGTATCAGGAAATTCTTGACAGGTTCCTGATTTTCCGTATAATTAAACGTACTAAAAGCAAACAGGATCATTGGATTGAAAATGAACAAAATCGCAGATTATGAAATTCTAGATAAGATTGATGAAACCCGTAAATCTATTGTATTCCGGGGAAAAAAAGAGAATGAATCCAAAACCGTTATTATTAAATTATTAAAAGAGTCATATCCTTCTCTCGTCGATATTGCCAGGTATAAACATGAATACGAGATATTAAGCAATGTCGATATAGAAGGTATTGTGAGGACTTTTAATATAATAAACTCAGACAGCGGCATTGGTATTATTCTTGAAGATTTCGGCGGTATTTCCCTTAAAAGGATACTGGAAAAGGATAAACTTACGATTGATTACTTTTTAAAAACAGGGATTAAAATTGCCGGAATTCTTGGCAAACTCCATGAAGCGAATATCATTCATAATGATATTAAGCCTGCCAATATACTTATCAATGAGCAAACCGGAATATTAAAGCTGGCTGATTTTGGTATTACGAGAATATTGACTCATAAAGATGATGATATTTATAATCCCGCAGTAATTGAAGGTTCCCTGGTTTATATGTCGCCGGAACAGACAGGACGAATGAACCGGGGCATAGACTATCGCTCTGATCTGTATTCCCTGGGAATCTCATTCTATGAGATGCTCACGGGCACGGTTCCTTTTCGTTCAATCGACCCTATGGAGCTTATTTATTCCCATATCGCGAAAGAGGCCGCGGCTCCTCATGTAATTGTCCCCCGTATACCGGTAATTATCTCACGGATCGTTATGAAACTCCTTTCAAAGAGCGCCGCTGAACGATACCAGAATGGTTTCTGTTTAATGACGGACTTGAAAGAATGTCTTGGGCAGCTCGAAAAAGAAGGCTCTCTTGAAGGATTTGATGAAACATTTTATCTCGCTCAAAATGATATCCCCATTAAATTTTATTTACCCCATGTCCTGGTGGGCAGGGCAGAGGAGATGGGGATTCTATTCGAAGCTTTTGACAGGGTCAGCTCTGGCGCAAAAGAGATGATCCTTGTTTCCGGCCGGCCCGGCATTGGGAAATCTTTTCTCATCAATGAGATCAATAAGCCTATTGTGGCGGTAAAGGGATATTTTATTTCCGGGAAATATAACCAGTTTGAAAATATTCCCTACAACTCTCTTATACAGGCTTTCCAGGGACTAATCGGTCAAATACTTATTGAGAGCCGGGAGAGTCTTGATTCCTGGAGGAAAAAACTGCTTAAAGCTCTTGGCCCAAACGGGAAGGTTATTACGGAGATAATCCCGGGCCTGGAGTTTATTATCGGGGAACAGCCCGAGATCCCTGTTCTGGGGCCCGAGGAATCGGACAACAGGTTTAATCTTGTTTTTAAAAACTTTATAAATGTCTTTGCCCACAGGGATCATCCCCTGGTTCTTTTTCTTGATGACCTGCAATGGGCCGGTTTGGACGACTTGAATCTTATTGAAACTATTGAAAAAGACCGGGCTCTTCGTTATTTTCTTATTATTGGGGCATACCGGGATACCGAGGTAACGGGATCTCATCCCTTGATGCATATGCTGAATGAAATAGAAAAGGACGATATACAGGTTACTCATTTGACATTAGATTCTTTGAATGAGGAAAATGTAAACATATTGATATCGTATTATTTACGGTGTAAAGAAGAGGAATCATCTTCCTTATCCGCCCTGGTGTATAAAAAAACCAGGGGTAATCCTTTTTTTGTTAACCAGTTCGTAAAAAGGCTCTATGAAGAAGGCTTGCTTGAGCTGGACTCTTCCTCGGGCTGGAAATGGGAGATTGAAAAGATACAGCAGCTCCAGGTGACGGAGAATGTTGTGGAATTTATATCGAAAAAGATTACCGCGCTTTCTGAAACGGCACAGGATATTCTTAAGATCTGTGCCTGTCTTGGAGACCGTTTCGACCTGGAAACTCTTTTGCTTGTTTCCTGCCAATCAACGGAATATCTTCTTCTCGGGCTAAAAAGCGCTGTTGATGAGAATCTTTTTATTGTTAAAGAAAACAAGTACCGGTTCAGCCACGACAGGATCCAGGAGGCAGCATATTCTCTTATTCCCGAGAGTGAAAAAGCAAACCTCCATTATTCTATTGGTCAAACCATCATCGGAAATATTTCAGATGAAGAGTTCCATAATAATTTTTTATATATTGTAAACCAGCTTAATTTTGGGATTAGCCTGGAATTATCCGGTGATGAGAAGGAAAACCTGGCAAGATTAAATTTTAAGGCTGGTATCCGGGCAAAGACATCAACCGCGTACGAACCCGCTCTTATTTACTTGAGAACCGGCATTGAGCTGTTGGAAGGAGATTGCTGGGAGAAGCAATATGACCTGGCGCTTTCTCTTTATCAAGAAGCTGTGGAAGCGGCATACCTCGCCACACGCTATGATGAAATGGACCTGCTGTCGGAGCAAATACTGGAACATGGCAGGGGAATCCTTGATAAAGTAAAAGTGTATGAAATTACGGCACTTGCTTTTTTTGGACAGAACAGGCTGCAGGAGGCCACGGATACGGGGCTGGAAATATTAAAATTTTTGGGGGTTCATTTTCCGAAAGAGACGCGAATGCATCATATATTGTTTAATTTTTTAAAGACTGCCCTTACGCTCCATAGAGCCAGGAAGAAAAGTTTAACAAATCTTCCCGAAATGAAGGATGAGAAAATGCTTGCTGTTATGCGTATCCTCTCGGGCATAACTTCTACCGCCTATTTAAGCGCGTCGGAATTATTTTCCCTCATAATATTTAAAATGATACGGCTCTCAATAAAATACGGGAATGCTGAATTTTCTCCTTTTAGTTATTCCACCTATGGAATCGTGCTTTGCAGTATATCGCAAATCGAAATGGGATACCGGTTTGGCCGGTTTGCCATAGACTTGCAAAAGAAAATGGATATAAAACGGCAGAAGGCCAGAACTCATTTTACCGTGTATAGTTTTATTGCACATTGGAAAGATCATGTCAGGGATACCCTGAAACCACTCCTGCAGGCATATCGTGACGGACTCGAAACTGGCGATCTGGAATATGCCGCTTTCTCCCTCCAGGTGTATTGTTACCATGGCTTACTTGCCGGTATAAACCTGGAAATAGTTGAACGGAACATGGTAAAATATATTAATATCCTTGATTCGTTAAAGCAGGAAAACCAATTTAGAATGACCCAATTATATTACCAGGTGACATTAAATCTTATGGGTAAAGTTTCTGATCCGTGTTTTTTAAAAGGAGAGGGGTATGATGAGGAGAAAATGCTTCCGGTTTATCTTGCTGCGGAAGACCGTACCAGTCTTTGCCTGTTATATTTGTTTAAAATGCAATTGAATTATTTCTTTGAGAAATATCCCGAGGCTCTTGATTATGCCCATAAGGTTGCAAAAGAAATCAATGGCATGAGAGGTTCCTTTTTTGTGCCCCTTTTTTATTTTTACGATTCATTGATACGGCTTGCCGTCTATGCTATTGTTCCGGCAAAAGTGCTTAAAAACCAGGCTAAAATGAAGAAATGGGCAGCTCACGCCCCTATGAATCATCTGCATAAATATCAGCTGGTAGAGGCTGAGATCGCCCGGGTAAAAAGAAAAGATTCCAGGGCCATGAAATATTATGAAAAAGCCATTACCGGGGCGCATGATAACGGGTTTATCCAGGAAGAAGCCCTGGCAGGTGAATGCGCTGCCCGGTTTTACCTGGAAAGGGGTTTGGGAAGAATCGGAAACACCTCTTTGAGCGGCGCAATAAATTGCTATTCCCGGTGGGGAGCCGCCGCTAAAGTAAAATTCCTGAAAAAAAAATATCCGGAAAACCTGTCAAAAGAAAAGGATGCCGAAATCCTTGACTCCATTAAGGAGACGGGATCAACCACTACGTTCACTAAAGCTTCGGACCAGCTCGACCTGTCAACGGTTATCGCGGCTTCACAGACCCTGTCTGCCGAGATGGATCTCAAGCGGCTGCTGGAAACGATTATAAAAATAGCTGTTGAGAACGCCGGCGCTCAAAAGGGGCTTCTCTTGCTAAACAACCCGAAAGATAATAGACTGTATATTGAGGCCGTGTTCGAGGCGGGAGAGATCACCGTACTACAAAAGATACCACTTGATGAATATGATGACATCCCTCATTCTATCATAAATTATGTCTATCGCACGGGAGAAGATTTTGTATTGCATGATGCCCGGATCAGGGGAATTTTTGTTGATGACCCCTATGTGATTCGCAAGCAATCACGGTCTATTCTTTGCGCCCTGGCAACGTACCGGGGAACCATGGCGGGCATTCTTTACCTGGAAAACAATCTCGCGGCGAATGCCTTTACGCCGGAACGGCTTAAGCTTGTCTCCATCCTGTCGTCACAGTGCGCTATCTCAATTAAAAATACCGGTCTTATCCTTACGGAGAAACAGAACGCGGTCCTGGAAAAGGAGATAGAAATGGCCCGGACTATTCAGCAGGCCCTTCTTCCGGGAGACCCTCCCGCGCTGGAAAACGCTGTTGTTGCTTTAAAATACGTACCCATGATGGGAGTGGGGGGGGACTTTGTCGATATTTGTTATGATAAGGATTCCAACAAACTCGGGCTCTTTATCTGCGATGTGTCAGGGCACGGAGTTCCTGCGGCTATTACGGCCTCTATCGTGAGCATGTCTCTTGATTTTTTCTGGAACAGGTTTATTGGTTCACCGGCCAGGCTGCTCCGGGAGATGAGAACTCCTTTAAAAAACAAACTGGCGGGTAATTTTTTTACCGCCTGTGTTGGCTGCCTGGACCTGGAAGAAGGGATCTTGACCCTGGCTACTGCGGGGCATCCCCCGTGTATTCTTGTAAGAAAGAGCGGCACTGTTGAAATGGTCATGACAACGGGACGGTTTATTTATGACCTGTTTGAACCAAATTCCGAGGATCAATGGGTTCAGTTACAAAAAGGAGACAGGGCAGTTTTATATACCGATGGTATCACCGAAGCAAATGACCATAACGGCAGCATGCTTGGAGCCAATGATGATGAAAAATTCTGTGCCTGGGTTAAGGAAATTTCGGATGCCTCCGCCTCGCCTTCTTTATTATGCCAAAATATATATAATAAGGTTATGGAATATACCGGGAAAGAAACCCTGGAAGACGACTTTACGATTCTTGTTGTTGAGTATACCGGAGACGGTTAACCCCTGAAGAACCGGAACAAGTCTCTATTCCTGTTCTCGAACAGTAACTTCTTTGCCCTGAAAAACAATGGCGAGTTTTTTTAAATTTGTTATGCCTTTGCCCGTAAGCTCGGTTTCGTATTTTTTTTCTTCAATTTGCTTAAAAGCTTTCTTAAGAGCTTCTTCGGTTGTTTCTTTACCGAAGATCCCAATCTTTTTAAATTCAATAATATAGCCCGTCTTGTTTGTATCTTTCGGAATGACCATAACATCATAGCGGCCGTAACCCGATTCCCGGTTGCTTGTCACTTCGTGGCTGTCGGCAAGCCACACAAAGAGACCGATTATAAATGACTGGTAAACCCTTTCCGATTCATCTCCGAAATCGTGGTAACTGAATATTTTAAGAACAAGCTCTTTTAAAAGAAGTTCAAAAAGCCGGATGTCGCCATCGATTAAGGCTTTCAGCATTACTTCGATCCTTTTATTCTCGATTTTATCCGTAAAAAAAGATTTAATTAACCTGATATAGGCTGAGCGCACTTCTTTATTTGGAATTTGCAGAGAATAGAATGTTTCGGATTCCAGTTCATCTTTATGTTTTTGTGCCTGTTTTAAATACCCGCCAAAAAGGAGAAAGCTCCAGATGAGGTCGTCTTTTTTCTCAATATCAGTAAATACGATATTTTCATCAATAGGTTTCTTTATACTTTCGCCTCTTACGAGAAAGTCCAACTCTTCTTTTAATTAATAATTGACCAGGGATTATTAATTGTTTCGAGGCCAAAAACATAACCGTTATACCAGTCTCTTATATCAGTATATTTATTTGAAATATTAAAATCTTTAAGCATCTCTTTGAGTTCGTCCTCCGTGAATCCGAATTTATCCGAAAATTCTTCCGAAAGGAGCGTGAAAACCCCGAGATTATTGAGACCGGAAAAGATCGACTCCCTGGCAACCCTCATAATTCCGGTTACAACCGATTTTTCCAGGGACGAGTTGTCTTTAAGGCCGGAACCGAGAAATCCGCGCATAAAGTCAACAACCTCATTATAGTAATTGTTGACATATCCTGCCTGTACCGGTGTATCATACTCATCAATAAGAATAATAACTTTTTTATTATGATATCTTTCAAGAATCTTTGAAAGAAATGAAAGGGACCGAAGATAGTCTCCCTTTTGGCCTTCAAGGTTTGCAATTTTTTCAAAAGAAAGTCTCTCTCTTCTATTGAGAAATTCTCCGGTTAATAAATAGTTATGCCTTTCATATTCATCTGCTATTATTTGTTTTACCAGGTAGGAGCAATCTTCCCATTCCAGGGTTTTTACATCTTTAAACGTTAAAAATATAACCGGGTATTTCCCCTGTTTTGACGTATAGGCTTCCTGCTGCTGTAATATGGCCAGTTTTTCAAAAAGATGCTTATTGGTTTTTTCCGTTTTTTCGTAAAAATACCTGAGCATTGAAAGGTTGATGGTCTTGCCGAATCTTCTTGGCCTTGGTACAAGTAATACCTCAGCAGGGGTATCGATCACTTCTTTAATAAAAAGTGTTTTATCCACAAAATAATTGTTATTTTCAATTAGCTTTTTAAAATCTGAAATTCCAACGGGTAACTTTTTCATAACACTA
>JAAENB010000602.1 GCA_024224995.1 bacterium
GGGTAAATATGACGGAATTAAAACCTTTGTCATGTTTTGGGGAGTTCCCAATCAGGAGACCCTGCAAAAATTCCTATTATAGAGAAAATTAACTTCTGGTATTATAAATAAAACCCTAATCTGCCTCCGGCAATTTCAGGAGAAGGGCGAGGTATGTCCTGAGAGATAAAAAATGCCCTGATATAAACAAAACAAGTCAAAATCATGACCAGAACCGCTAAATTCAGAGAAAAGGTCCGTGGCAAACCTGTATATCGAACTGTATTCCTCATTGCCCCTTTGAAAAAACACAATTTCATTTGATTTTTTAGATTCCTCAACGATAGTTATCAACATATTTTGTTTACGGCTCGTCCTTAACTTAATGGCATTGGAGCGCAGATCTCCCCGGCCTCAGAGGATTCTCTAGAGGATCCTCTTGCTAATTATGCATTTCTATAAAAATGACTATATCAAAATTACAGATCAACCCTTTTGATTAGACGCAGCCCCTTTTTTTTACTAGTTTCGTAAGTGCGATTCCCGCCTCAGGGGAAAAATGGAGGAAAAAAATCGCAATTAAACTTGACGATGCAAATAAAAGGTAGTATTATATAAGTGACTGAACGAACGTTCGTACTGGATCAGCATATAAATATAAAAAGGACTGCTTAAAATGGAAGACAAACGAAAGATGATATTGGATGCCGCAATGACTCTATTTTCGGAAAAAGGGTATTCCGGAACAGGGTTGCGGGAGATCGCTGAAAAAGCCGCAGTATCAATAGGAAATATATATAACTATTTTAAGAATAAAAAAGAGATTTTTGATACCATACTCTCTCCTGACAAGATTATGGCCTCACTGGCCACAATTCCCGTAATGATGAATGAGGAATTCCCCAATAACCTGAACAAGCTCATACTGAAAGCCAAAAATGTCGTTGATGAAGAGATTGAATTATACAAACTCATATTTATTGACCTCATAGAATTCAATGGTGAAAACACAAACAAAACCATGGACATGGTAATTCAATTTACCCAATCAAGTCTTGAAGAAAAAATACGGAATAATGAAGTAACTTCCTATATAAGAAATATGGACTATAAACTCTTTGTAAAGAGTTTCATTCTAATGATGATTCCCTTTTTTGTAACAACCAATATACTGCCGGCAGCAAGAATACAAAAATCGGATGAAGAAATGGCGGAAATGCTTGCCAATGTCTTTTTACATGGGATAGCCACATGAAACGCGGTCCCGTAATACATGTCTTAGCACTGCTAAACATCTTTTCATACTGCACAATGGGAATACTCATAATACTAACGATCCCCATTTTTGTTCTGGGAAGTGAAACAGCGGCACAGGCACAGACGGATCTCCAGAGAAAAATCGGGATTGAGAAAAAGGAAGTTGATGAAGAAGATGATGAGGACGAGGAAGATGAGGACGATGACGACGATGACGATGATGATGATGAGGGATTTACCGTAAGCGGCTTTATTGAACTGGAAAATTATATCAGCACCTATAGTGAACAGGAGATAAAAGATGCTTTTAAGAAAAACGAGATCAGGAAGAATCTTAAATTAAAATTCGGCAGCAGCAGCCTGTTCTTCGAGTCAGATATAAACCTCTACGCCATACCGCTCCTGACGGACGGTGTTAACAGCCAGTATATTTATTCCCATAGCGCAGCAGTTTCCCGGAACATGACTGTTTCGGGCCGGGGGTTTGAACTCAATTTTAATAAGTTTTATTTAAACTATGCCATAGGAATGTTCCGGTTTCGATTGGGAAACCAGGTTTTTGCCTGGGGAACAGCAGATATATTTAACCCCACTTCCTATTTTAATTCTTTTGATCTCAGGGAATTCCTGCTCAAAGATGAGGACGAAATGAAACCGGGAGTTCCCACGTTCGCCGCCCTGCTTACTTCCGGCAGCCACTCCCTTGAAATAGTACTGGCCCCGCTTCATATTCCTTCTTCCCTGCCGCAAGAAGGAAACTTCTGGGGAATACAATATAAAGAAGGCCCCTTCCCCGTAAAGCTTGGAGATCCGCAGGCACTGGAACCGGCAGTGTGGAATATGGGTATAGGCGCGCAATATTCTACCAGCCAGTGGGGAAGCGATATCAACGTAAGTCTTTATTACGGCCCCGACAAGGAACCGGCAATGCGGCCAATGAATACGATTATCCCTCTAAATGAGCCTGTGTCGATATTTGTGAGCCCGGAGTATTATACCCTGGCCATGTTTGGTCTCTCCCTGTCAAAAACAATCAGCGCTTTTACCGTACAGCTGGAAGGAGCATACTCCCCGAATAAAACCGGGGTAGTAGAGGGAGATTATAATGGCGATATTGCCTCACTCCTGCCGTTTGCCGTAAGAAAATGCCATTTTATTTCATACTCCGGGGGCTTTAATTATTTTATCCCCATAAACAAACTAATCGAAAGCCATGAAGGCGATATGGTCTTTACCGTGGAATGGACTCAATCGGTATTTCTTGATTCGGAAATAATGAAACCAATGATTACCGATTTTCTCATTACACGCTTGCAGGACTCCTTTTTTAATAGTAAAATGGAAGTATCGGTAACGGGAATTATCGATGTCAGTGACTGGAGTTTTGTGATTATGCCCGGGGCACAGTATAAATTCGACAGGGGAATATCGATTGCCCTCTCCTATGCCTATATCAACA
Organism: bacterium; assembly: GCA_024224995.1. Next base: position 2,696 of record JAAENB010000602.1, read on the forward strand.
GTAACTCCGATTCTTTTCTCGGCTATTATAATCATAATGATGTCGCAACAGTGAGGATACGCTATGAATACTAAACCGCTAATTTATTTTTCAGCCTTTTTCTTGACCTGTTTTTTATCATCCTGCGGAACTCAGGCTATTGGAGATATAAACCTGGCAGGTACGGTTGATTTTTCAGAGGCACCAACACAGACCGGACCCGCTTTTATTATTATCAGCAATACTGATGATTTCGATAAAATAGAAAATGATCCCATGAACAGTGTAATCTCAATGGTACGGATAAACGACAGCGGAACTTTTTCAATCAATCTTTCGGAGCTGGGAGTGCAGGCTGGAGATATTATCTACCTTGTTGCTTTTATCGATAATGATTATACCGGCAGTGTGCCCTACCCCACGGAAGGAGATTATGTTGGATTCTATATACAGGAAGACGGATTCTCCACCGGGTACGAGGTAAGCGGGGAGACCGTGAGCAATCTAACAATCAACGTGAACCGGCAGGTGTATGATTTTGAAGCGGCAGTAAGTGGAACCATCAACGGGAGCGAAGCCGGTGAAATGACCGTAATCGCCTATACCGGCGCAATCGAATCTCTCGACTTCAGCTCCCTGGATACGGACAGCATAATCGGGTACAAGCGCCTGGAAAAACCGGCAGGTTCCACTGACTATACCTTAAAAATATTACCCTACGGCACGGCCCTTCCCGTGGAAAAAGTATATATTATCGGTTTTATAGACAAAAACGGGAACGGAAGCCCGGACGGAGGAGATCAAATAGGCTACTATCTCGACGCGGACGGCGGTGTACCCAAACAGCTCACCATAAGCGAAGGAACCCTGGAGAACATTAATGTTGATATCAAGATGGCAGTGACCAATCCTTCCGGATACACCATGAGCATTGCAGGGTCATTTAACAACAGTACAGGAACCGGCACCGCGGAAAAACCCATCTTTATTATTGTCGCCAATGGCGATGATCCGTCAGCGATCTTTAGCGACCCGGTCTCTGCCATAAAAGAATTCCAAAAACTGGCGCCCGGAGAAAATACTTTTGATATAAATCTCTCAAATACGGATCTGGTTCCCGGCGACCAGGTTATGGTAATAGCACTCTGGGACAGGGATTACGCCGGCGGCTTTCCAAATCCAACAACCAATGCCGACACAGACTTGCGGGACAAGGTAGGGTTCTATCAAAATACCGATGTACAGAACTTTGAACTTTCAGTTACCCTTACGGAAGGCGTGAACACCGTCTCCCATAACTTCGCGCCCAACGGCAGTTCCAACACCAACTACCAGTTTAATATCAACAAATATATTTATGACTACGCAACAACCGTCCAATTCCAGCTGGACCCGGACGAGCGGGACAGAGCGGGAACCCCTTCGGAAGATCACAATTTTATTATTGTTGTATGCCACCAGGACGGCGTTAGTGACGGGTTCTGGGGCGCCTACAGTATCTCCGACCTGAACTACGTCATAGCCATGAGCACTCTCCCGTATAAAACAGACGAAGACTATGTCTACGAGGTTCCAATCCTGAACGCAATAGACGACCGCGTCAGCAACACAACAACAATGCCGGTCTATGTATATGTAATTTACGATCACGAAAATCCCGGAGAAACAGGATACGGCATACCTTCCACCGATGATCCTATTGCCGCGTATTGGGAAAACAACTGGATCAAAGGAGACGTACCGCTTTTATGGACACTGGAAAGTAATACCACCAGTGTCTTACTCAACGCCGACGGAGACTCGGACAACAACCCCTACGGGGTAAAGTTTCTTGGCAGAGAATACTAAATAAAGAAAGATAATCGGAGAAAAAAATCTATGAATAAATATCTCGATTTTGTTATTAACCGTCCATTTATTGTCATTGCCGCCGCAGTTATTATTACAATTGTACTTGGTCTTGGGTTTCCAAAACTTGAGTTCGAAAGCTCACTCGATTCCGTAATGCCCAAAAAGGATCCCGAGTATATTCTCAATGAAAAGATGAAAAAGATCTATGGGAATAACGGAAAATTTATTGTGCTCTGCGCTACCACAGACAACGCGATGGAACCCGCTTTTCTTAAAAAAATCGACAATCTTCATTACGATATAGAAGAATACCAGCTCTTTAATAAATTAAGAGAAGAAACCCGGATGGAAAAATTCAACAGCGTGCTAAAAGGAGAAATAATGTTCTCTACGCTGCTGGAACTCTTTAATGATGACCCGGCATTCCAGCGGGTCCTGACACGAAAGAGCAGCACCCTCCTGGGAACAGTCAAACCCGATGATATACTCTCAATGAGGGACCTGGCAAATCTCAAAAGATCAATTATTGAAGCAAACGAAATAAAAAAACAGGAGCTTATTGATGTTATAATATCTCCCTTTTCCATGAAAGACCTGGTGGGAGAAGATGAAACCCTCACCACCTACGAACTGGTTGAAGATGATGACTACGGAAAAAGAAAAGTTCCCGCGACACAAGAAGAGATACAACAATTTAAAGAGCGGTTAACAAACAATCCCATGTTTGAAAAAGGCATTTACGCCAGGGATCTTAAAACAAAAAAAATTACCGACTTCGGCATAATGATACGCCTTAATGATTCCTTTATTTACGATCCCATTGCCGCTGAAATGGAAGAAATAGGCAATAGCTACGCGGGTCTTAATATTGTGCAGCAGGGAATCCCTGTTATGTACCGCGCGATTAACAACTATATGAAAAGAGACCTCATCAAGTTTATACCACTGGTACTACTGGTTGTTATAGTGGTCTTCTTTCTTAACTTCAGATCCATCAGGGGAGTTATTCTCCCCTTTATTACCCTCTCCCTTGCCGACATCTGGGTGCTGGGACTCATGGGCCACCTCGGGTATAAACTCACGGTAATAGGAATATCGCTTCCGCCGCTTATGATCGCGGTCGGCAGTTCCTACGCGATTCATATCCTTAATCAGTATTATATCGATTTTGATGATATCGCCAAACAGGGCAAAAAAGAAGGACTTAAAAAATCGATGTCCCATATTTCACAAACCGTAGCCCTGGCCGGAGTTACAACGTTCACCGGTTTTATAATGCTGCTGACCAACCAGGTTTCGGCCATTAAAGAATGGGGGGTGTTTTCGGCCATAGGGGTAGCCTTCGCGGTAATTATCTCAATATCACTTATTCCGGCTGTGCTGGTACTGCTTCCCCATAAAAACCCGAAAGGGGAACGCAAGCAGGCCGCGCGCGAAAAAGAAAGCGTGTTAAAAACTTTGCTCGTGGACAGGATAATTGCTTTATTCACGTACCTCACCATACATCATTACCGCAAGGTAGTGCTGGGAACGCTTGTTGTTCTTGTGGCGGCGATTGTTGGAATGATGAATATTGAAGCGGAAACATCTATCCATGCCTACTTTAAAAAAGGTGACCCCATGCTTACCAGTTCCAAATACATTGGTGAAAAATTCGGCGGCGCTTTTGGACTTAACATTCTCTTTGATTCGGGAGAAAAAGGAGGAGCAAAAAACCCGGAATTTTTAAAAACCATTGAAGAATTTAGAACATGGCTTGAAGCCGATGAAAATATAGACCTCAATATCGGCCGTACCGATGCTTTTCCTGATTTTATTAAAACCATGCACCTGGCAATGAACAATAACGATAAAGAGCACTACTCGATCCCGGATAAAAAAATAGATGTTGAAAGTTATATCAATATGTATATGGGTGATGATGAAAATGACGATGGAAGAATCGATGATTTTGAACCGTATGTTGATAAGCATTACCAGGTAGCCAACATATTCGCGCGGGTCTGGGAAAAGCAAGGGCACCTGCTCAGTTCTGCGGACATGGATCACCTCATCAGTAAAATAAAAACACATCTCGACAAAACACTTCCCAAAAAATACAGCTATAAAACCAGCGGCGAGCCAAAGATAATTGTACAACTCACCCGCTACGTGGTCCGGGGGCAAATAATGAGCCTTTTATTCAGCCTGCTTGTTGTCTCCATTATGGTTATCCTGTTATTCAGAAATTTTAAAGCCGGGCTGGTATCCATAATACCCATTGGTATTGCCGTAACCATTAATTTTGGGGTAATGGGCTGGTTTGGCATTAAGCTTGACATGGCAACAGCGGTTATCGCGTCCATCACTATCGGTATTGGAATAGATGATACGATTCATTTTTTAAATACATTCAAGTATTTTAGAGGAAAAAATTATTCAATAGATGAAACAATTAGCAGAACTATCGCGGTATCGGGTAAGGCTATTATCTATACCTCGGCTGCGTTAATTTTTGGTTTTTTAATTTTATCAGTATCAAACTTTAATCCCATTGTTCTCTTTGGAAAGCTGGTTGCCCTTACCATGATCGCAACCACAATAGGCGCGCTCCTGGTACTTCCCTCGGTAATCAAGGCTACAGGGGTTTCTCTTGAAGAAACGGAATCCGGTTCCTTGCTGTGGAAATATCAAGAGGAGTCTTCCCAGGGAGAGGGATAGATATAAAATAGTAAGAAAAAAATAAAACGGAGGATTTTACCAGATGAAAAAACTAATAATAACAATAATCGCCGTATTCCTGAGTTCCGTATCCCTTCCGGCAATGTCGGGAAAAGATATCATGAACAAGAGTAATAATCTTATGCAGCCAAATACTGCTAAAAGTACAGCGGAAATGCGCATACACAAAGGCGGAGATGTCACGAAAAGAAAAATCAAGTTAAAAGGAATCAAGGTTGGCGATGACAACAAGATCATTCTCAATATAGTAAAGCCTTTTAAAATGACTGTTTTAACGCACGCGTTCAAAGCCGGGGACGACCATCAATGGATTAAACAAACAAACGGCAAAGTAAAAAGGATTGCCTCAAACGACAGGAGCAAACCCTTTGTCAATTCCCATTTCTTTTTCGAAGATCTCAGACCCCGGTCTATTGATGATTATACGTACGTGCTCTCGGGAAATGAAACAGTTGAAGGATTCAGCTGCTACAAGGTTGAAACCATCCCGAAAGCCGGTAAAAGCGTCTATGATAAAGTAATTTTCTATGTCATTAAAGACGGCAATTTCGCTTATTTCGTTGTTAAAGCTGATATTTATTATAAGGGATACCTTTATAAGCAGTTGACCAATTATAAGATTAAAAAGGTTAAGGGAATTATTACCCCCTATACTGCGGTAATGCAGCGTCTCAATAAAAGCGGAAAAAAATTGGGTAAAACCGAGCTTAAAATTAAAAAAGTGAAGTATAACTCCAGAAAGGTGAAAGAGAATATGTTTAACAGGAACTCTCTTTAGGGGGAGGGCCGGGAAAAATACGTCAGAAACTGCGGTGATACCGGGTTGGGTTTGTGGAGATGCTTCGGAGGAGTGGTTTCCGGGGAAGGAGAGACGTTGCAGTGCAACGCCTTTACTGGCTGGTTTCTGGCCAGGGCTATGGAGACTCTGAGGAGGGATGCGACTCCTGCGAGGGGATCGGTGTTTTTTTGGCTCTGTGGTGTTGACCCGGGACAAATCTCCGGAAACC
>JAAENB010000603.1 GCA_024224995.1 bacterium
ACGCAACAGTTCTTTATCTTTATGATGCAAACGGCAATCAACTTGCCCTTGACGAACATGGATCAAATGGCACAAATGACGCAAATGCCAGTATTACACACACATTCATTGAATCAGGCACTTACTATGTCATGGTAAAAAAGGATGATTATTGGGGACACTGGACAGGCACTTATTCACTGAGAATTTTGCCGAAACATGATGAAGCCGGTGCAAGTTGGGATTCGGAAAACGATAATGAACCGAATGACAAACTTGAGTTGGCAAATCAAATTCTTGTAGGCTTAAAAAATGCACAGTCTCACAAACTTGTATCTAATACAAGTTATGTTAGCAGAGGCTCGGATACAGACTGGTATCACTTCAATGCTGAATCAAGGCGTACCTATGTCATCGAAACATTCAATATACCAGCAAACAAGTTAAATGACGCAACAGTTCTTTATCTTTATGATGCAAACGGCAATCAACTTGCCCTTGACGAACATGGATCAAATGGCACAAATGACGCAAATGCCAGTATTACACACACATTCATTGAATCAGGCACTTACTATGTCAT
>JAAENB010000604.1 GCA_024224995.1 bacterium
AAGTAATTAATTCCCCAGAGGTTGGCCTGCCATCAGTTTTTGAATTGAAGCACCTCTATCCGGGGGCATTAAGGACAACCAGTATGAAACAAGTGAACTTCTCCCCTCATCGAGAGCCAGTCGTTCAGAAGTTCTAAGAACATCAATAACATTCAGGTTATCCATCTCAAGCATAATACCCACCGCTTTTTCTGGCGGCATACCTTCCAGGTATCTTGCATTTTGCTCAAGGTTTGCTTTCTTATTGTCGTACATTTTTAATGCTTCATTTAGTGATTTCTCTTTATCTATGGCAGCTTTTTCCCTTTCTGCCAATTCTGTCTGCTTTTGAATGAGTTCCGCTTCAGAAAGTTTTACTATTTTTTCTCTATTTTCAAGTTCATCCCTCCTGAGATCCAGGGCTTCAATTTGCATATTTAATCTTTCCCTATCAAGAACTACAGGTTGTGAGCCATTTTCCAATTCATTCGGAGTTTCAATTCCAAAACGTGATGTAATAGGGGATAACAATTCTTTCCTGTTAATAACACCAAGATAATCAAACCAAACAATTCCTCCAACAAGCAAAACTGCAATTGCTATAAGAAGAATAAATATTTTTAATGCTGATCCAGCAGAACCATATGCCATTAAGGCCTCCCTTTACCAGGATTCATGCAAAACATATATTACTGCATTTGCTACCTGGAAGAATCATTTTATTTTATCCGGATCTTTCCCGGGCTGATTTTGCATTGTTGATATCATCATTTTTTCTCTCTTCATCTTTCTTTTGTAGATGATGGTATTCAACCAGCTTATGTTCTTTTAGTTTATCAAGTATTTTTCTTTTCTTTGAGGCTTCAATAAAACTCAGCAATACTGATTCACGTTCTTTTTCCTTAAGAACAAGTTCATTTTGTGCAGCTTTCCTTTGGCTGTCCATCCTTGCCTGATAATTAGCAACCGCAATTAAATTTGAGATATTGGTAAAACGATTATCCACGGCGCAACGTAATTTTTCAGATTCAAAATGTTCAATCATTTTCTTTATCTTAATACATTCCCCTGTTGCGGACGCTAACCGATTCTCCCACTCCTGTTCCTCACTTTTACGTAGTTTTAAAACTGTTTCAAGGGAAAACTCAAACCTTTTCATCTATCAATCCACCTGAAGATAGATCAAAACCACTTATATGTCCCGCATCCTGGAGAGTTTTATCAAGCTCAGCTTTCTCAAAAGTTCCCTGCCTGAGAAAATCGTTAATATTACCTATTTTATCAATAGCCTCATCAATCTCCGCATTACTTCCCTTTACATAAGCACCAATATTGATCAAGTCCTCTTTCTCTGTATAAAGAGCAAGCATCCTGCGGATATTACCAAAGCCTTTCCTTGTTCCTGTATCGGTAATTGAAGGCTCAAGCCTTGAGATTGAACTTAATACATCTATTGCCGGATAATGATATTTCTCCGCAAGTTTCCTCGACAGCACTATATGGCCATCAAGAATCCCACGAACTGCGTCGGCAACGGGATCATCCATATCCCCACCTTCAACCAGAACTGTGTATATACCCGTTATTGATCCTTTATCCGATGTTCCGGATCGTTCCAGCAATTTAGGCAATAATGTAAAAACACTAGGAGTATAACCCTTTGAGGCTGGAGGTTCCCCAATAGCAAGGCCAATCTCCCGCTGGGACATTGCAAATCTTGTCACAGAATCAAAAAGGAGCATAACATCTTTACCCTGGTCCCTGAAATACTCGGCAACCGCCGTTGCGACAAATGCGCCACGAACCCTAGCCAAAGCCGGTGTATCGGAAGTCGATACAATAATCACCGATTTTTTAAGCCCGTCCTCTCCAAGATCGTTTTCAATAAATTCCCTGACTTCCCGTCCCCTCTCCCCGATCAATGCAATTACATTTATATCCGCATTGGTATTTCTGGCAACCATGCTCAAAAGAGTGGATTTCCCAACCCCGGAACCTGAGAAGATTCCCAAACGTTGCCCACGGCCAACAGGAACCAGTCCATCTATTGCCCTTACTCCTGTAACAACACGATCGGTAATTCTTTTACGTATCATGGCATCGGGAGGTGTATTCATTGCGGGATATAATTCAGAACAAGGGATTGGCCCTTTTCCATCGGCAGGTTTTCCCATTCCATTAAGGACCCGTCCAAGCATCTTTTCTGATACTGGAACAGAAAGCATTGATCCTGTGGCAATTACCTTGCAACCGACCTCTATCCCATACATCTCCTCATATGGCATTAGTTGGACCTTATCCTCTTTTAACGCGACAACTTCCGCTGAAATGACACCATTTCCCCGGGGGATTATTATCTTGCATACTTCTCCCACGGCAGCGACAGGACCTGCACTCTCAATAACTACACCACGAACCTTTGTTACAACACCGGTACATTTAATTGAGTCCAGATTTTCAATTACATTTAAATATTTATCAAATAATTGCATCTATCCCCCCAAACATATCACGAATTGAGACCGAATTTTATAGGTACAATATCAAGGATTTTTTCCTCTATCTCTTTTAACTGGGAAGAAATCCGGGCATCAATCTGTCCAAAATCTGTTTCAATTATACATCCACCCTTATCAACAGATGAATCTTCCATAACGGTTATAGATTTAACATTTTCAACCATTCGGAGAAAGTCTTTTGTGTGGTCTGTAGTAAGCTCAAGATCGGAAAGATTAACCCTTATAGCCACATCCCCCCTGCTTTTCATTTTTCGAAGAGCCTGGACAACATTATTTATTACCACATTTTTCTGGTTTTCGGAAATTACCTTTATAACTTTGCTTGAAATCTGAAGCACAAGATCAATAAGCTGTGTTTCAGCCTCATCAATAATCTCCGAACGCTTTTCAATCGATTTATTTAATATCATATGAGTTCTATCTATAAGTCGCTGGACTTCATCGTTTCCGAATTTAAATCCCTCTTCCCTTCCGGCCTCATATCCCTTGTTATAAGCATCCGTTGTAACAGCATCTATGCTTTTTTCTGTTTCCTCTTTTAATTGGGTTGTTTCAAGCTGGGCACTGTCAAGAAGCTTTCTTGATTCCTCTTCAGCCAGCTGTTTCTCTGCGATAGCCTGGTCATTCTTTTTCCTGACCTCTTCAAAAGCGGTTTCCTTTGCTTCCTTGATAATACTGTCAGCCTGAAACTGGGCTTCAGAAATTAAAGCCTGCTTCTCCTGTTCCCAGGATGCCCTGAATGCATCAGCTTCCTTTTTAAGATCTTCCGCTGTTGGCCCAAGATATTCGAATTCTTCAAGTTCCTCAATGTCCTCAACCTCAGATTCGAATACGGGAGGTTTTATTTGAACCTTCTGAGCCGTAAGATTAACAATTTCCTGCGGCCGGAATACACTTTTAGACACTTTTACCCCCCCATTTAAACGAGAACATCTTCTTCTCCACTTCTGGCGATAACAACTTCACCCTGCTCTTCAAGCTTCCTGATTATTGCAACTATTTTCTGCTGGGCCTCCTCAACATCTGTTCGACGTGTTGGCCCCATAAATTCCATATCCTCTTTTAACAGGGCTGCTGCCCGTTTAGACATATTTCTATAAATCTTGTCCTGAACATCAGGATCAACAGCTTTTAGTGCTTTGGCAAGCTCATTTGTATCAACTTCCCGCATAACCTTCTGAATGGCCCTGTCATCAAGCATAACAATATCCTCAAATACAAACATCCGCTTCTTGATCTCTTCGGCCAGTTCGGGATCATCCTCTTCCAGAGTTTCAATTATTATTTTCTCGGTGGAACGGTCGACAAGGTTTAAAATATCAACAATACTACCGACACCACCAGCTGCCGTATAATCCTCCTGGGAAAGGGTTGAGAGTTTCTTCTCCAGAACCCTTTCAATTTCCCTTAGAACTTCCGGAGATGTACGTGCCATTGTGGCAATTCTTCGAGCAACATCCGATTGCTTGTCCTGTTGCAACTGCCCAAGAATAATCGACGCCTTTGCCGGTTCAAGGTAGGCAAGAATCAGGGCTATGGTCTGGGGATGTTCCTGCTGGATAAAATTCAACAGATGGGCCGGATCGGTTCTTCTGATAAAATCAAAGGGCCGTGTTTTCAACGAGCTTGTAAGACGGCTTATTATATCAACAGCTTTTTGGTTCCCCAGAGATTTTTCAAGGAGCTCCCTGGCGTAATCTATACCACCGGATGATATAAAATCCTGGGCCATCATCAATTCCTGAAACTCCTGAAGCACAGTATCCCGTTGCTCTGAATCTATATTCTCCAATCGGGCAATCTCAAAAGTAAGGGTCTCAATTTCATCCTCCCTCAAATGCTTGAATATTTCAGCAGAGATCTCGGAACCTAAAGTTACAAGGAATATCGCAGCCTTCTGCCTACCTGTCAGATCTTCCTTATGGGTTGTCCCCCCCTGTTTAGCCATTTTCTATTCCTCCGCAAGCCAGGTTCTAATTAATTGGGCAACATCCTCAGGATGCTCCCTGGCCATATTTATCGCATTTTCCTGCATCTCGATTCTCGCCCTTTCCTGTACAGACATCTCAACATCAATTCCCTCTTCCTCGGCACTTCTAAGGGCTGCCTCACGCATTGCCTGATGCTGCCTGGACAGTTCCTCCTCCCGTAATCTTCGTCTACGTTCAAGTTCCTTGGATATAAGCCTGAAAGCCACAGCGGCTATTACAATAATTGCCACACCAATAAGGGAAAACAGGATTGTAGTCTGAATCTGCTGTTTCCTCCTATACTCGGCATCCTCTTTCTCTTGTTCTATAGTCCTATCGAATTTTATATGCTCGACAGTCACACTATCCCCACGGCTATTATCAAAACCGACCGCTGTTGAAACAAGTGCTGCTGAAATTTTTAACTCCTCATCAGTTACAGGAGTGTATATTCTCTCCAGACTACCTTCAGGGGAAATAAGCGGTTTTCCTGTTTCCGAGTATTTTTTACTCCAGATTCCGTCCACCACAACGGCAATACTCATACGCTTTATTTCAAATGGATTACTATCTTCTGTTGTTTTTACAGTATTAACTTTATAATTGATAGTCTCATTATCCTTATTGTATTTTCCCACAAGACTGGACAAATCCTTATATGCAGGGGGAGTCTGCCCCTCCTGCCCCGGAGGGCCCTCGGGATTAAAACCAGTACCCTCAAAACTCTCTTTCTCGGTCATTGTGGACTCTTTTATGGAGAGGACATACTCCTCCTCACTGTAAGGGGTATCCGGATTATCATGGGTTGTAATAATCGGAGTATGTTCCTCCGTTTCAATTTGCTTGTCCACAAACTCAAGATCAATATCAACATTCATGATATCCACTCTTTTATCTGAAAACATGATCTTGAGTGATTTCAATATTTTACTATGATACTGAGCTGCAAGTTTATTCTTAAGATTAAGCATTTTCTCTGTCAGAACCAGCTGGTCTATTTTCTCCAGACCGGCAAAATCGTTTAGAATATTGCCTGAATAATCCATTATCGTAATATTTTCAGGAAGTAGCCCCTGAACTGCAAACTGAATTATTTTTACAATACCCTCAACTTTTCTACGGTTTGTCGATATGTCGCTTCCAGGCCTTGGCGTAATAATTACAGAAGCGGTCGGAGGATCCTGGGACTCGGTAAAGTATTCTTTTTTAGGCATTACCAGTGTTATTTTCGCCGAGTCAACATCATCAAAGGCCTCGATGTGCTGCTCTACTGTGGTTTTTATGGCCCTCTGGAGATTAACATTCCGTTCAAAATCGGTTAATGTCCACCGGTCTTTGTCAAAAAGGGCCCAGGGATCGATTCCATCGGTTATTATATCGTCACGAATAAGAATTGCAACCATTTTCCTGGCAATTCTCTCATCCTTGACCAGAATATAGTCATCTGCAACTTTGCTTTCAACATTCTCTTTTGCAAGGGCAACTACAATCTTTTCCCTTTGATCCGGATCAGTAATTGGCTGATTTATCAACCTGACCATAGACGGAGATGCAGAAAAAGTCACCAGTAATACAAGTCCCAAAATACAAACACCGACAATGGCAAAAAAGATTATTTTTTGAATTACTGTCCATTTAATCCAGAACTTTTTTAACTGTTCAAGAATCCGTTTAAAAAAATCGTTCATTTCTCCCCTCCCAAGAAAGAAACTTAAATATCAAGAATATA
>JAAENB010000605.1 GCA_024224995.1 bacterium
AGTTTCTGACCTATTTTTCCCGGCCATCCGGTGTCTGAGCGGAGCCGAAGACCCGGGTTCGCATTCTTAAGAAACTAAGATATAAATCAGGGCTTCCTTCTTCATAACGAGGGGCTGGAAGCCCCACGCTATGAGAAAACCCCATCATCCTGGTGAACTATTTTAGAAACAGGGCCTGTTCCCGGGAGATGTTATCCGGGTTCTGCTCTGCTGCCCTATGGGGTGCGACCCCTGCGAGGGGTTAAAACCCCGGGCTAAAATGGACTCTTCTTCTAAAGCTCTTGCACCCCCTCGCAGGGGGTCGCACTCCTTCCCGGAATCTCCATAACCCTGGCCTGAAACCAGCCAGTAAAGACGTTGCACTGCAACGTCTCTCAGAACCAAACCCATGCCCGAAGCATCTTCGCAAAACAGACCCCGGTGTCAATCCACATCGGACATAAAACTCTTCACCTTATTCTTTACGATAAGGGATTTAATAATATGCTTTATTGAATTCCTGTCCTCTTCCGTAAGTTTGTCCATGTTCGAAACGTATTCGATTAATTCCCTGTCGCCCGACTGTTTTAGCGGACGCCTGGGGGAATCCTCAAACAGCAGGTAATCAACAGAAATATCGAATATCGTCGCGATTTTGATTAGCGCGTCAATAGAGGGAATGGATTTATCATTTTCATAATGGCTGATCATTTTATTGTCCATTTCCATTTGCTCTGCCAGTTCATTTTGCTTCAGGCCCCTTTCTTTGCGGAGCTCTTTTAGTCTTTTAGCTATTGGTAGTTTTTTTGTATTCATGTTGGTAATGATGATATAATAATATAAAAAAATCAAGAAAAAAATTTCTTTTTAATGGAAATTATATTGACATTTGTGTCGCAAACGTATGTAGTGAACTCAGGCAAAAGAAAAGCCCCACTCCCGGCAAGGAATGAGGCTTTTCCGGACAATCCTTAAAGGAGAGGAAAGCCCATGACTTAGGTCACTACTAAGTTAAATCCGTTTTCCTTCAAGGATTGTCAACCACAAAAATTAATTCTTAAGGAGAATTCACTATGCAGCAAAAAAATCAAAACAACCCCAACGAAGGAAATCTGCCCGCAGTACCGGAAACTGAGTCCGGGTTCTTCAAATTCATAGCCCGGTACGAGGAAGGAATAAGCCCGGACCTGGACGACACGGAACGGGAAACCCTGGTACATATTCTCAAGGAGCTCATTCTAAACCTCCCCCTGGACCCGGAATGCGGCGAAGAGTGCTACCGTTCCGACGCGCCCACAGAGCGGGGGCACTTCCGCCTAACGCTGTACGGGTATGAAATGCGCGCGCTGCGTACTTTGCTGGCGAAGGTGCGGTAGGTGCCGGTCACTTCGGCTCCGCTCAGTGACCGGGTGGAGCCGGAGTAGGTCACTGAGCGGAGCCGAAGTGGGTCACCGAGCGGAGCCGAAGTGCCGGGTTATGGTCCGTTGATTACTCCTTAACCAAAGGAGATCTATGCCTGGCAAAAAGTCCCTTTCGGTTGCCAGACTTTAATATTGTGTCCTCAGGACAGAATGGATACTCCTGTGATATTTTTAATCCTCTCAAATTAGCCAATTGAAGCAAGGCCAATCCCTCAACAAATATTTTTTTCTCACCATGTTCTATTAAATCATCCACTTCATCCAGATCATCCTGTTCATGTTCCTCGTCATGATCTAAAGATTCATAAAAATGTTCTGCTTCATATGCGCGGTTCACACCTTTTTCATGTTCATACTCTTCAAGCAGATTGTTGAATGCTTTATTGAAGTGATCCTGATCTTTTATCGTAAGGGCCCTGGTACATTCCTGTCTTGTGAGCAATTGTTTTTCTTCAACAAGGCAAAAGTTTTCAACCATCTCTTTTATGTCATCCTCTTCGCCAGTGACAAGAGATGCTAAAACCTGTGCGTAATAAAAATCACCAATATGTTCACATTTTTCTCGTGGTGATTGGGGGTTAATTTTAATGATTTCTTTTGTTAAATCAAAATTTCCTGAGGCTATAACATCAAGCAGCGGCTCATAGTTGCCTGCAATATAATGAGGATCATCTGCGAGCTCAGCATCATACATGGATTTCTTTAAATACTCTAACCATAGTTCGCCGCTTTCTTTTAAATGAGATCGAAATATCACAGCATCATCATTGACTAGATATTCAAAAATTGCGGCCCTTCTGAGCTTACTTGTTTTTTCTATACAGTATCTGCCGAGCTCCCCTTTGTTAAAATGCCTTTGGTTAACAAAATCCAATTTCCATTCACGTGCTTCAGAATAGAAATCATCAATAAATTGCCCGGCTGCTTCATTATAACTCATAGTATACTCCTCTTATTTATATTGTTACGATAATCTTTATAAGTATCTCTTAATACCTAAAATCCCTGAGTTTACAAAAATCATTTCCGGTGAAACCTTTCTCTTTTATTTTTTCTGCAAGTTCACAGTGGATCATAACTGGTTTATAAAATTGATTAAATTTAAATATTTTTCGAGTAACATCAACTTTTGAATCAATCACTGCAATATTTTCACAATTATGAACTATACCAGGATCCCATTTTTCCGGATCAAGACAATCAACAGGATTGATCGGATGAACAATGTAAAAGTCTTTGCTCCGTACACGCCCCTTGTAGTCACGTATGGAAACAGGGAGATATTCAAGGTTAGTAAGGTTTTCTTCTGAAAGGAATTCTTTCATTTCCTTTGATGCTATAATTAAGTTAGTTGAATTATGGATATGGTCTGTTAGTAAAGTGCTATAGGGGTATTGTGAATCCATCTGAAAGTATGCATCATCAGGAAAATCCTCAATTTGGGATAAACCTTCATCAAAATCTCTTTTCCTTTTTATTTCATTTTTAACACTCTTTAATCTGCCTACATAACAGGCATTTAATTCTTGCCTGTCTATGGTCCATACAAGATAATCTTTGATCATCTTTTTTCTCCTTTTTGACAAATTCCGGCAGCGAATCCTCCATACGAAGAATAATTCTGCTTTGAACCGGTGTTACTTATATATTGTATCTGTGTAGTAAATAAGTATGGTTTTGAGCCGGAAAATTGGGTTCAAACCCATCTTTTCACATAACATGAGTCTTGTGGATGGTGTTTTATTCCCAATATCCTTTGAGCTTTTTCTTGAAATCTTTTGTCCTTACTTCGTAAACGATGCGGCAGTCCCCGTCCCGGCCGCAGATCTTTTTTACCACGCGCCCGTTTTGCGCGATTTTACCAAATGATCCATATACTTTCGGAAAAACTTCCATATAATGAGGCGCGGTGGGTCCGTCCCCTACCCGGGCAGTGCCGCGCTTTACCAATGACTGCAGCAGCTTTTTCGCTGCCTGCTTTTTAAACCGCTCTGTCATGTCTCCATTCTTTTTAAACATTATTTTTTCATTGACCATGTAGAGCAGTGTCCTGTAGGTATGGGAGTCTACCCATCCTTCGGTCTTAAAGAGTTCTATTTTTATATTTGTTTCTCCGCTATTCTTTCCCAGCACATGGGGGATCGATAATACGCATACTCCCTGGCTCGTTGCTATGACCAATTTTTTTCCGTCATTGCTAAAGGTAAAGGTTTTTATCGTGCCGGTGTTCAGTGTTATGGTGGCTTTCTTCTTAATTGTTTTTAAATCGTATATTTTGATTGTATTAATAAATATATCATTATAGGCAAATATTTTCGAGTCCCCGCTTATGGCTATAATCGAGCTGTTAGAGATCCTGTCCTCGTTAAAGAAGGTTAATTTTTTGCTTTTGATGTTGTATATTCTTAGGCCCTCGCGCGTGTCATTATCATTCTCTTTCGCTATTACAAAACCGGCGTTGGGACTGAATTGTATATTCCTGCATCGGGGCATGTGCCCTTCCAGGAGCGCCAGCCGTTCTTTTTTTAAAAGATCCCATATCTCGTATGTATATATCTCCCGCAGCCGGTCCCGCGTCACAAACCCGGCGCGCATTATTCCGGGTCTTGTGACTGTGCTTACCTGCTCTATCTTCTTTCGTGACAGGGTGAACAGTTCTTTTCCTGCTGCCGGTTCCCGCAGAATTAATTGCTTATAGGATTTTGTGAGTACGATGATCCTTCCCCCGGGATCGCGGCCAATGGATACTATGCTATCGCCCTTAATTGTTATTCTTTTATTGTCCGGGCTGAATAGCACCTTTCCTGTTCCCGGTTCGCTGGATGGTGCTGCGACAGCGTGCTGCCATGTGCCGGTTTTTAATTCCCATATTTTTATGGTTCGATCTCCCGCTGCTATATATTGGGAATTGGGGCTCATTGCCATGATTTGTACCGGCCCCGTTAAGAGCTGTTGGTTGGGCGGGGTCTGCTTTAGGGGGACCGTGATTGTTGATACGCAGCCCGTTGTTAGTATGGCTGTTAGCAGTAATAGTTCTATTCTTTTCATTATTGCACCCCTGCGTGTTTTGCTGTTAATAGTTTATTATATGTTTGATGAATTGCAAGTTATTTCCGGAATGGTTTTTTTTCTTGTTAAAAAAGATTCTCTAAAGAGACCGAATCCGGGTTCTGGATATCTATCAATTTCAGGCAGCTGCAGCCAGGAGCCCGGAAGTCATATTTGTAGGGGACCATAGATAGTCTCTATGAATATATTCAGGATGTAAATAAGGACTCTCCCAGGGTGCCGCCGACAAATTTAAATTATATGGTGGATAAAGATTATCGAAAATGAAATTACTGTTTTATTTTATGTGAGTGTTCCGGCATATTGCCGAAAGTGTTTGTCATACTTCTATTATAGCTTATGAGAGAATCAATATGGAGTATGTAATTATGGCAATCAGTTTCTTAAAAAAAATAAAGGCTGCAGGGTAGCTGCATACTTTTTAGGAACATTCTTCCATCATAGGCAGATGGCTGGAATTGGATCTGGATAGTAATAATAATGATGCCGCATATTAAATGCCTTTACCTTTTCCACCTGTTCCTGGTCAGGTACACCGATTACATATCAGGAAAAGGAATACCAATACTTCCTTCCCGGTATTCCCCGAGCGGTGTAGCCATGATGGCGCTCACCGACTCCGTAAGCCCGTATCCTTCCAGGAGATTAATATCGCCCCCCTGTCTTTTGACAATCTCTTCAAAGCGCTCCTTTACCACTCTCGGAAGGGTATCGGCACCGCAAAAAAGAGCCTTTAAACAGCTCAGATCTATTTTTCCGAAAAGCTCATTCTTGTTGAGCGCTTCAAATAACGTGGGAACCCCGATAATAAAGGTGGGTCTTTTTTTCTTGATGAGCTGCGCAACCTCCTGGGGGGTGAACTGCGGTACCAGGATACATTTCGCGCCTCCCATAAAA
>JAAENB010000606.1 GCA_024224995.1 bacterium
AAGGTAAACGCCAGGAATAAACTTGGAAGAACTCCTCTTCATCATGTATTTGAAGTGGACGTTGCCCGGGTGCTTCTTAAACATGGAGCCAATATGCATGCCAGGGATAATAACAGGTATATGCCCATACATGCCGTTGCTTCTGTTCGGGAATGGGGAGATGATTATAACAGAAGAGATCTTATAAAACTGAATTATCATAATTACGCAGGGAAGATGGCGAAATTTTTGATAAAGAATGGGGCGAAGATTAACGCGAAAGCTATTAATAAGAGAACACCTCTTGATTTTGCCTGGGATGCCGGTCATAGTACAGTTACGCTTGAAAACCGGTTAACGGGATCAACAAGACACTATAATAGTCAAAAGACAAGAGTATATATGATCTTAGAGAAAAGCGGCGCGAAACATTCTCGTGAATATAGTGAGTTTGAAAAGCCGGGAGACCCTTCCCCGGATGATTTTCCACCGGAATACTAAGGGTTATATATCCAGGTCAACATAGGTATGTATCCGGCCTGAAGAGTTGTATTTACCCTGGAGATCGTTCCTGCTGCTTTCCAGTTTGAGGCTATGAAGCGTTGTAAGGTAGTAATCCCTGAATCGATAAATGATCAAATAGTCCCCTGGTTTAATTGAAAACTCCTTTGGTTTGATCTCTTCGTAGCGTTCAAAAACGCCCGTAAGAGGTACCGATAAATTGTTTTCGATTATTAATATATGCTGATTGTAGGACATTCTCCGGGAAATCGCAATGATCATCCAGCCGAAGCTTGTTACAAAAAAAATAAATCCTGCGGTTAAGAATATCATCAAATGGCTGCTGCTCGCGAAGGTAAGAGTAACGGTTTTTTTTATCATATATGATGATAGTGCCAATTGAATTATGCCAATGAGCATATTACCGCGCGTAGACCTGATGGGCCATAACCGGGAATGGTCAAAGAGTTCCAGGTACATAGTTTACATCTCCAGGTGAATATCAAGATTCTGCAATGTAAATTAGAGAATCGTATTTTTATTTTTGTGTCAATTCATTAATAATTGGTTGCGACCCCTCTTTGTATAGTATAGTATACAATTATGAATACGTCAATAAATGTTTTTATCGGGCTGATTTTGAGTAATAAAACGGTCACAGGTGTTAATATCTAAAAATCATAGCTCCCAGCTGAATGCCGGCAGCAGGGCAAAGAAAAAGAGCCAGGTTTCCCCGTTTTAATCTACCGTCTTTTCTCGCAAGATACATACTGAGAGGCAGACTGGCAGAAGCCACATTCCCGAAGTCCGGGAAAAATGGTTTAAACGAATCGGTGTTTATTCCTTCATCCTGTAAAAAACCTAAAATGGGCTTTTGAGCAGCAACGCCAATATCATGCATAAGAACAGTATCTAACTCTAGCCCCTCAAGTTCACGCCTTAAAATATCTTTCATCTCTTCACTAAGAGTTAGAATTTTTTGGATAAGCTGAGACGAATGAGTGTATAATTTATATCGCTCACCAATCCAATGATTAAGGCCGACGGTACAGACCGGGTAGTCACCATTTCCCAGAACATAATAAAACCCTATACTGTTACTATAATTTGTGTCTGATGTTTCCTGGAGAATCATTGCCCCGGCAGCATCCCCAATTGTAAGACTCCCGATTTTCCACTCAAGTTCCGATGGATTCTTACAGGTGAAATCCGCCCAATCATAGGTGCGCTCACCTGCTGCGATTAAAACGGTTTTATATGTTCCTGTTTTAATAAAAGCATCTGCTATTTGTATGGACTTCATAAAGCTTGTGCAGGCATCTTGTGTGTCAAAAAGTTCGGCGTTAACAGCCCCCAATTGATACCGTAAAACATGGGCAGTAGCAGGCTCCACAAAGGCCCTGGACATGCCGCTATATATAATTAAGTCGATATCTGCTGCTTTTAAATTTGCGTCTTTTAACGCTTCAACTGATGCTTCGAAAGCAATGTCCGTACAATACTGATGCGGTTCGCACCAATACCGAATTTTTGATCCGGCTTTTTCAATTTTTGCCTTTGCACTTTTTATTAATTCGCCTGTACTTTCTCCGGTCATATCAAGATAGTGTTTACTGTTTTTTTCAAGCAGTTCCAAAACTGTTTCATTCGATATCTCTCTAGGTGGTATGTAAATCCCCAGACCGGTTATTCGGGTTTTTTTTAAACTTTCCATTCTGTTTTCCTCACCCTTATTGCTTTTAAGATCATGGCTTTTTTATCATGTTGCAATTTTTCTATGTCAAGTAAAAATCATTTGCATTAAATTAGCGACCTTAGACAAATATTTCACAATATTGAGCAGAGAAGAATATAATAGTATGTACCTGGTGCCTGTATTGCAATAATAACCATCCGGCTTCCCGTTTCCTCTCGTTATATTTTTTCCTTGACCAAAACAAAATCATACTCCATTGTACCTTTACTATCGCACCCTTCCTCGCAGGGGAAAAAATTTTAAAGGGGTAAACCTTGCACATAGCAGTTTTCGCAGACATGGAAGGCAGTTTTGGCATCTGGCGCATGCGGCAGTGTAAGACAGGCACGCCCCAGTGGCAGTACGGCCGTGAATGCCTCACTGCCGACATGAATGCCGTTATTCAGGGCGCTTTTGACGGCGGTGCCGTGCGTGTTTCCGTTAAAGACACTCACGAAACCGGGTTCAACTGCATCCTCAAAAACCTGGACAAACGGGTCACTTACAACGCCGGTCCCTATGTCCGGCCTACGATTTTTGGTAAACTCCCCAAATATGATCTTGTTCTATACGTGGGCATCCACGCCGCTTCCGGCACTAAAGACGCCTTTTTCCCCCATACCCATTTTGGCGGTTTTTCCGAGATCCTTCTCAATGGAAAACAGCTCTGTGAAATGGAACTCTATGCCGGGTGTTTTGCCGATTTCGGCATTCCCATGGGCTTCATTTCCGGGGAAGATATCGCGGTGAACCAGGCTCTTGCCGCTGTGCCCTGGGTGGAAAGTGTTCTTGTTGATAAAAGAAAAGAAGCCTATACTGGCGGTGAGTCGAGTGTTCAATACCTGCGCGAAGGGCGCGAGCTGCTCAGGGAGAAAGCTGCCGCTGCTGTTCGGAATGCCGCTTCCATGAAATTATATCAGTACCCGGCTCCGCTTCACTTTGAAGCACGGTTTTCCTCGGAGAAAAAAGCCCGGCGGTTTAATACCTGGGGGCTCAAGCAAAAGGGTGATACTGTTGAATGGGTTTCCGAAACTATGACCGAGGGGTTTGATACTATCAACAGGCTTTCGTGGTTTCCGAAAAAGGTTTATAAAGCTTTGCCCCTGCTGCTCTTTCTGTATCGCGCAGTCAGCAGGGTAAAGAATAACTACTTCCCTCCAAAGCCCCATAGGGAAGGCACAAAAACTCCATAGTACCACGGTTTATTTCCTCAAGTCAAGGTCAATAAATAAAAAGTTTTGGGACAAATTTGTATGGTTTTATTTTGCCCCATGATATTGACACTGTAAATTTTGTTTTGTATATTACTGTATAAGAGTGTTTAAAACAGCCCCCTGTATTCAATAAACATATTCTCAAATATATATTAATTTTAAAGAGGTGAAGTATTATGAAAAGAAATTTATTTTCGATTATTTTTGGTATGGTGCTGGTGAGTGTTCTGGCTTTTTCCGGTTGAGAGGACTCCGGGTTTGGTGGCTCTGATCCAAATACAGAGGTTACAGAATTAGAGGCCGAAGTTGCTGAATTAAAGGCTGAAGTTGCAGAATTGAAGATAATGTTGGAAGGTGTTACCAGGTTAGACGATCCCGTAACCGGACAACCAACTATACAATTCAGTGGTGTGAACGTTCAGATTGTTAATGGTCTGGGATACACCAATGGTGTTGATAACTATTGGGATACAAATGGAACTGTAAACGGTCTTGGTAATTTAATTGTAGAATATAACGAAGTACGAGCCTCTGATAATAACAAATCAGGTTCTCATAATATTATTGTTGGTTCAAACCATAATTACTCCTCCTATGGCGGGCTTGTTGTTGGATTTACTAATGAAATGAGCGGTAAATTTTCCAGTGTTACCGGTGGTGCTCATAATGTAGCCAGTGGTGAATTTTCCAGTGTGTCGGGGGGAAACACGAACACTGCCAATGGCAAACGTTCCTGGGTTAGTGGGGGGCAGAGTAACACCGCGAGTGGATCTTATTCCAGTGTGTCTGCGGGATATAGTAATGTGGCTGAAGGTGATTTTTCCAGTGTGACCGCAGGGTATAGTAATGTAGCTGAAGGTGGTTACTCCGGTATAAGCGGGGGACGAGAGAGCAGAGCCACTGGTTTAGCTTCCAGTGTGAGCGGTGGAGGAGGTCACCTCGCCAGTGGATTGACTGCCAGCGTGACTGGAGGAGGCGGCAACATCGCCAGCGGTATGGGTTCCTGTGTGAGCTGGGGGCTAACAGGACTGCAAGTGGCGAATATTCTTACTAAATCTGGTGCCATATTATTAGCTTGCCGGAAAACAAAACTCCGGCAGGCTTCTTATTCTTAAATTGAGCATTGAGCATTTTTGTTATAACATGGAAACCTTAGAAGAAAAAATAAAACGGGTTACTCAGGAAGACACGGCCCTCCTGGGGTGATAATACTCCTCCCTTTTACGCCTGGTTTATCCAGCGGGACGCTTTGGGAAAGCGGACTCATCATATCCATATGATTGAAAATGATTTTGAGCACTGAGTGCGCCCCGGAAACCAGCCCTATTTAAAAAGAAGTTTCTTGAGAGTGTGGACCCGGCCCTTCGGCTCCGCTCAGGGACCGGATGGCCGGGAAAAAATACGGAAGAAACTGTTTTTAAAAAATGGATCGGTTTCAGCATGGGGCT
>JAAENB010000607.1 GCA_024224995.1 bacterium
CCCGAATGAATGCTCGAGACAAGGAATTCCAGCAGCTTGACAATGTCGGTTGTTTCCCGGGAAAGCAGCATGCGGCCGGCGTCGATCTTTGAGAAGTCGAGCAGGTTGTTGATAAGTTTGAGAAGGCGGAGGCCGTTGCGGTGCATGGATTTGAACAGGGACTCTTCTTTTGAAAGGGTGTTCCCGTAATCGCCGTTGATGATCGATTCAATAGGGGACGTAATGAGCGTAAGCGGTGTTCTTAGCTCGTGAGAGATGTTGGTAAAAAGATTTGTTTTTGCCCGGTCCATTTCTTTCAGTTTTTCATTGGCATTTTTTAGCTCTCCTGTGCGCTCTTCCACTTTTTGTTCAAGGGACGCGGTGAGCTGTTCTACCGCGAAGAAGGCTTTTGAGAAGCGGCGGGAGAGCAGGTATGCCTGGGAGAAGATGAAAAGGAAAACCCCGTAAGCCATAACAGACCAGGTTTGTATGATCCCGGCATCATAGAGAATGTCATTTCCAACTGCTAAAAAAAGGATGATGCTGCCCAGGTAAACGCTCCCTGCTTCTTTTCTTTTTCGGATAAGGGCAAGGATCAGCAGGGATAATATGCAGATTCCCAGGATCGCAAGAGCAATATTGTGCGCC
The DNA here is from genome assembly GCA_024224995.1 of bacterium. The sequence continues at coordinate 628 of JAAENB010000607.1, forward strand.
GTAAAAAGCGGATCATGATCCCGCCGGGGAATGATAAAAAACAGGAGCTGGAAAAAGAGGCATACTGCCAGAACTATTCGGGAGAAGAGCCGGGGGAATTCTTCCGGGAAAAGAGAGTGTAGATACATTACAATAGTAAAAGGCAGTAGAATCCGAATGAGGAAGCCCATAAGATAATAGAGCATAAACCAGTCTATAAACGGGAAAAGGGTGGTGAAATATAATTCATTTGAAAAGAGAACATAGAACGAAACCAGGAGGCAGTTAATGCTGAAATAAAAAGGAGAGGTGTCGCTTCTCCGGAGCAGGTAGAGTGCCAGGTGGTAAAGACACATAATAAAGATACTTCCCAGCAGGAAGAACTCCGTATTGAGCTCTTTTTCCCGGGCATTTCGAATGTCTTTTTCCGTGCCCAGTATTATTGGTCTTGTTACCCCGCCGTTCGTATGATGATAATTCGAGACCCGGATAAGGATCTCCATTGAATCTTTCTCTAAGCTAAGATCGGCAACCAGGGGCCGCCATTCGGGAACACTTAATTCAGGGCTTAATCCCAGGGTTCCGTTAGAGGCTATTTTTTTTCCGTTTACAAGGAACTCATACGCGGTATGGCAGCCGTACAATTTTATTGCCAGGGCGCCTTTATTGTTTCCCGTTAGTATTGTTAGACGGAAAGAGGCATATCCTTCCGGAGGCAGCTCTTTCCCTTTTACCGGGTACCTGGTCCATATACCGGGAACAGTAATAAAACCGGTTTTTTTCGGTTTTTCTACCCGGGTAAAGTCCTCCGGGGTAAGCAGTTTCTCCCAGTAGAACTCCCATTCTCCGTTCAGCGTTACCGGTCCGTCTTTGTCGATATCCCAATTCCGGAGATCGAGAATTCCTTCTTTCACAAGCGGCTGCGTGCCGGCATTGGTTTTTGCGCACCCGGGGATTAGCATTAAGAACGTGATGAATAAAAATAAGATTTTTTTGGGTTTCATATATCATCCCCCACCGGGAAGAGCAGGGTAAACCGGGTAAAGACTCCTTCCTCACTCGCTGCCTCTATTTGACCTTTGTGACAGTCCCGCACTATCCACTGAGTTATGTGCAGCCCCAGCCCCATGCCCCGGCGGACCTCTTTGTCTTTCGAGGTATAGAACTTGTTAAAGATCTGTTCCCGCAGCTCTGCGGGCATTCCAGGGCCCGTGTCTTCAATGGTTACGGCGCAGTGAGTATTGCTGATACGCGCTCCAAGAATAATCTTTTTCTCCCTGCCGGGATCCTTCACTGAAACAAGGGCATGAACGGCATTGTTGATAATATTCTCAAGGGCGATAGAGACCTGGTCGGCATTGATCTTTATTTCCCTGTCCGGTTCTATGTCAA
>JAAENB010000608.1 GCA_024224995.1 bacterium
ATTGGTTGAAGCTGACCCAAGACAGAATAGCCCCAGCGGGGCGACGTGTTGTAGCTCGGGGTTTCAACCCCGTGGACAGAGCATGGACCCGGGATAACATCTTCCGAAACAAGCCCTGTTTAGATCTTAGTTTCTTGAGAGTGCTGACCCGGCAGGGCCGGGAAAAATAGGTCAGAAACTGTGTCGATACCGGGGTCTGTTTTGCGAAGATGCTCCAGGCACGGGTTTGGTTCTGAGAGACGTTGCATGCAACGTCTCTCTTCCCGGAAAACAGGCTCTGTTTAAAAAGAGTTTCTTAAGAGTGCCGACCCTACGCGGTGTTACCCTACAGGAGACGCTGGAAACTCCCTTACTATATATCGTCCCGCACCGGCAGGAGCAGGGTAAACCGCGTAAAGACACCTTCCTCACTCGCTACCTCGATCTGTCCCTTATGACAGTCCCGCACTATCCACTGAGTTATGTGCAGTCCCAATCCCATGCCCCGGCGGACCTCTTTGTCTTTCGAGGTATAGAACTTGTTAAAGATCTGTTCCCGCAGCTCCGCGGGCATTCCAGGGCCCGTGTCTTCAATGGTTACGGCGCAGTGAGTATTGCTCATATGCGCTCCAAGAATAATCTTTTTCTCCCTGCCGGGATCCTTCACTGAAACAAGGGCATGAACGGCATTGTTGATAATATTCTCAAGGGCGATAGAGACCTGGTCGGCATTGATCTTTATTTCCCTGTCCGGTTCTATGTCAA
>JAAENB010000609.1 GCA_024224995.1 bacterium
AGTATTTATGAAAAAAAAGGGTGAGGCAAGGAGAATAAAAAGCATCATGAAAGGGGAAGAACGTTTAAATTACCGGCAAAGAGAAGGTGAGAAAGGCGAGGCTGTTTTTTTTATTTTAAATAAAATAATAGATTTCGACCGGGCCTTAATACTGGGAGGAGTGCTTGATTCTTATATTGAGAACAATACCCGGAATATTATTGTCGATATGCGGAAAGTAAAGGAAACAGACCAGGTATTATGGTCGGTCCTTAGTGTAACAAAGATGAATCAGAATAATAAAGGGAACTCTTTACAGATAGTCAACTTTGATTTGCCGGACCTGGTAAAAGAGGAATGGAAAAACGATGATTAATGGGCTAATAGCGGGATGCGCAGTGGGGCTCCTGGCAGCTCTTATTACGCACATCTTATTTTATTCAAAATTTAATAATTAAGGAGATTAAAACCATGAAAACAAATATTATAAAACAGCTTACGGGATTTATACTTGTATCTGCCCTGATCCTTCCCGCTTGTGATGATGAGCCAGCTACCGGGGAAACCGGCGACCTTGATGAAGTTTTTTCCGGCGTAACCAGGAGCGGGGATACTATAGTTTTTAGCGGGGTCAATGTTCGTATTGAGAATGGTACCGGCTCAACCAGCGGAGAGGTGAACGGGCTCGGCAACCTGTTTATCGGCTATAATGAGGAGCGTACCAGCGGAAACGAGCGAAGCGGTTCACATAATATTATAACGGGGCAGTATAATAATTTTTCATCTTACGGCGGGATTGTAAGCGGGTATTATAATTCTATTAGCGGGTGGTTTTCCTGTGTTGCCGGCGGGAGTTACAACAGCGCGACCGGCAGTTTTTCCAGTGTTGGCGGCGGCAGTTATAATACCGCCGGAGGACAGAGCTCCGGAATTCTGGGCGGCATGGAAAACTCCGCAAGCGGAATGCATTCATGCGTTAGCGGAGGAAGCAGGAGGTATAAAAAAATTAAAGTGAGCTATGATGATAAGATCATGGGGACATAGAATTTTTTTACCTGGATATACTCTCCGGTAAAGAGAAAATGAAAATATCTCAAGATAAGATCGATAAAATTTTTATGGCATTTATGGGGGAAGCTTGAAAAGAATTTATTTAAAGACTTCGAGTAAAACCAAATCCCCCTGACCCCAGGCAGCCCCTGCAGCATAACCGGGCATGGCCGGGAGAAAACAGGTCGGAAACCGTGATTGTACCGGAATCCGTTTCTATGCAGGTTCCGGAGAGAATCAGCCGAAGATTCTTTCTGAAAGCGACGTTACGTAACGTCGCTTTCAAGGTACAGACCCCGGACAAAATCTTCGAACCGGCTCCTTCTGCGGAACCCGTTCCGGTCTCAGAGTTACTTAATCCTCATTATCCAGACAACGGACATATTTGCCGGTCGGGTTTCATCTCCTCCACTTAGACCGGAAGGCTCGTCGTCGTTGAAAGAATGATTCCTGTATACCTGGTGTCCTCCGGTTTCGTCAACGCCGCTTGTACCAAACGAAGGATAACTATATGTATGGTCATGTTCTTCAAAAATGTCTATTTCAAAAAAACCGGATTTTGTATGTCCCCGTAAAAATAGCCCTCTTGAATTCCCTGAGTATCGAGGGGAATTGAGTTTGGGAGTTGCTTTTCCATGATAGATGCTTTCCGGATCATCAACGGGTAAACCGTTGCATTCCACCCATCCTTCAGGGATTGGGGGCGAGGAGGCTCCGCTTTTAACCGTCATGTTTTTGTGCCATGCGGCAATTGTTCCAACAGGAGCATGGGTGATCGAAAGAAAATCAATTTCAGAAGTAAATTCAATCGCTTTTCCTTCTAAAGTATCAATCCTGGAGTCGAGACCGGTTATTGTAAAAGATCCAATATTATTTTCTATGGTATCAATCCTGGAATCGAGACCGGTTATTGTAAAAGATCCAATATTATTTTCTATAGTATCAATCCTGGAATCGAGTCCACTGGAAGAAAATTCACCAACTCTGTTTTCCAACACTCCAATTCTATTGGATAAACCATTTGAAGTCTTCGTTTGTTCATCGTTTAACTGGTTCATCGTGTTTGTTAAGTTTGACCGGGCTGTAGTCGCATTGGCTCTATCCGTGTTAACCGTACCTGTTAAACTACTCAAACCGGCAATACGCTCATTACGCTCACGATCTATAGTGCTTTGCAAGCTGCTCACGGAATCACTTTGCTGTTGCTGCGTATTCGCTTCCAGGTTTTGAATAGCCTTCTTTAGTTTTTGAATATTTTTATCAATATTCGAAAAACTAAAATTGTCCGACAAATCTTCCAGGCCCAAATCACCTCCCGTGTTCTCTGTAATGTTATTATCCGATTCATGCTCTTTTGTTAAACCGGCCTCACATCCGGAAAAAGCCAATACCGAAATTGCTAAAAGAATCATTAAACCTGAATTAAATAAATGTTTCATGAAAAGTTACCTCTTATATTAAAATTGTTTTATATAAGAGGTATGTGTTTTCATACGTTGAAGGGACAAAAAAAAATAATTTTATCAAAAAAAGAGCTAACCGGCTGGGTTGGATTACCAGCAGTCCCTTTAGCGGCAACTATCAGGCTGATATTCTTTTTTCTCTCCCTTTAAGCCCTGAAAATTAAAGTTTCTATAATAAAATGTCGTACTTAGTAATATAAGTAGAAATGTTTTTAAGCGCGTAAAGAACCCGCAAACACAGCTGTATTAATGTATTAAAAGGAAGAAAGATCGAATGATGAAACAGGTTAGGGCAGTAACCGTAATAGTATCAGTATTCATAATAGCATCACCCGCATGGACAGCGCCGGAGGGGAATGAAGAATACAAGCGGCTTATAAAAACGGCAGTAAAAGAAGCTCTCAGGGAAAAAATCTTAAACGTACAGCCTCCGGCCGGAGCCGAACCGGCGCTGGAAACCAGGCGTCATTTACGCACGGAAAAGCTTGAAGAGGCAATTCCGGAAAAGAAGCCAGAACAGGAGCGGACGCGGGAAAAACCCCGGCGCGGGCACCGGGCGGAAAGGAGCCAGTTTGTAAAGCCCCAGTCCCTGTTAATGAAGCGTGTCTTAAAGAAAGAAAAAAGCCGGAGACGCAGGGAAGACCTGGCCGGAATCATACGTAATATCGATAAAACCTATGGAAGTATATATACCAATCTCAAAAAGGGAAAAAAGCTGGTAATCTTTTTCGATCCGGCTCATGGGAAGCTGGCAAACGGCCAGTGGCAGGGAGAGGCAACCAACCGGATGAGCGCCACAAACAGGCCTGAGGAGTTTTATTCAATTATGCTCTCGCGCGGGCTGTATAAGCAGCTTTCGGCTAACAGGCATATAGAGGTAAAGAGTACCCCGGATTTTATGGAAGTGCTGCGGGGGAAGAAAGAGACTTATAAGAATATCCCGTTTACGGAGACCGTAAAAATGGCCAGCCAGGTAGGGGCATTTATAATTCTGTCCGAGCATTTAAATAATGTATCAATATTTCATAAAGCCAGTGGTACTACAAATCTCAAGGGACTGCACATTGTGATGGACCATAGCGGCAGAAGGATACTCAAGTATGTACACGGGCAATATTCCGGCTTTTTGACTCTGTATAATAAGCTGGATGCCAGCGGATTTTCAAAAGAATACGCGCTCAAACTAAGAGAAAAGCTCATAGAACGGAACCTGAATCCAAACAGCTGGGAAAAAGGAGCGGTGGGCGATGACCGGTTTAGCTATTTTGTAGATTTTCCAATATCCATAATATATGAATCAGGCTTTATATCGCATCCCGATGAAGAGGAAGAGC
>JAAENB010000610.1 GCA_024224995.1 bacterium
GGATCAAATCCCCGGTTTATTGACCCAGGGAACCGATATTCTGAGTGACGATTTTACTCTTGAGTTTTTTCTCACCCGTATTAACAAAAAACGGAGCCAGGCCCGGGTCTTTATTATGGACCAGACCGTAATCAGTTCCATAGGAAATGCCTATGCTGATGAGATCCTTTTTGACGCGAAGATCCATCCAAAAACTCCCTGTAATAAGCTTGATGATGAAGAAAAGAACCGCCTGTATGAAAGTATTTGCCGGGTAATGCGCCTGGGCATAAAAAAGATTGAAGAGTCGGGGCAGCCTATTGAAGTGAAAATAAGGGATCATATGAAAGTGCGGAACCGCAAGGATACTCCCTGCCCTGAGTGCGGCACTACTATACGGCGGGCCTCGGTTCACGGCTATGATACCTTTTTTTGTCCTCAGTGCCAGCCGGTAAAGGGGAAATCTGCCATTCCCTGGTAGATTAATTCTCCTTCTAAGTTCTTGACAAGTTATTCAAAATCGTATATTATTATTGAAACAGTTTCCTGGAAAACTGCCCTTGTTCGCCCCCCAACCCCCGGAGGGGGCGCAAGATTGCTGGCATGGGCTTGAGTTATCGCTGGGGAACAACCCCCCTTAATCCCCCCGAGGGGGAAAGATTTTGATGGGTGCCCGCATGTGTAACGGCACATCTCTTTCCTCCTCGGGGGGATTAAGGGGGGCAGGTACCCCTCAGGGGGTAGGGGGCAACTCAAAATAAGGAGAATATTTTGGAAAAGAATCCTTTTGATGTCGCAAAAGAGCAGGTAGAGATAGTAGCAAAAGAGATAGGTCTTGATCCGAATATAAAGGAGTTCCTGAAACGGGTGGAACGGGCCCTGATAGTAACAATTCCTGTTGTTATGGATGACGGGTCTTACCGGATCTTTGAGGGATACCGGGTACAGCATAATACCATACGAGGTCCGGGAAAGGGAGGCATCCGGTACGCGCCTGATGTGGAGCTGGACGAGGTAAAAGCCCTTGCCATGTGGATGACCTGGAAGACCAGTATCTTGAACCTTCCCCTGGGCGGAGCCAAAGGAGGAATTTGCCTTGATCCAAAGCAGTTGTCAAAAGGAGAACGGGAACGGCTAACCAGAAGATATACAGCGGAAATAATAAATATGATTGGACCCGATGTAGATATTCCCGCGCCCGATATGAATACCGGAGCCCAGGAAATGGCCTGGATGATGGATGTTTATTCAATGCAAAAAGGAAGAACCATTCCGGCAGTTGTAACAGGAAAGCCAATAGAGATAGGCGGTTCCGTAGGAAGACAGGGAGCCACCGGAACCGGAATGTATTATGTATTGGAAGCTCTGTGCGCGAAATTGGGGCATCAATTTTCATCAATGACAGCGGCAGTTCAGGGCTTTGGAAAAGTGGGACGGGTTATTGGCAAAAAGCTGCATGATGACGGCTGTAAAATACTGGCAATTTCTAAAAGTGACGGAGGGGTGAAATCTCCAAACGGAATAGATGTAGATAAACTGATAGCCTGGATAGATCAGGGAAACAAGATAAAAGATTATAAAGATGATGGCTGTACGCCCGTAAGCAATGAAGAACTTCTTGAAGTCTCCTGTGATGTTTTGATCCCCTGTGCCATACAGAATCAAATAACCAAAAACAACGCGGCTAAGCTGGATTGCAAAATGATACTGGAAGGAGCAAACGGCCCCACCACTCCTGAGGCCGATGAGATCCTGAATAAAAAAGGAGTAGTCGTTATTCCCGATATTCTTGCTAATAGCGGAGGTGTTTGTGTCTCTTATTTTGAGTATATCCAGGATATGAACGCTTATTTCTGGAAGCTGGAAAGGATCAACACTGAGTTGAAAAATATTCTAAACGATGCCTTTGAAGATGTCTATTCTGTTTCACAGGACAGAAATCTATCCCTCCGGACAGCCGCGTATATAATCGCAGTAGGAAGGGTCGCGAAAGCGATTGAGCTGCGAGGAATCTTTCCATAGAGTGATTTTTTTTCTCATAGCGTGGGGTTTCCAACCCCATGTTATGAAGAAGAAGGCCCGGATAATATCTCCGGCAACAAGCCCGTAGAGGCGTTGTATGCAACGTCTCTAAAAACCGCCCCTTCGACAAAAAACCTCGAACTTTGAACCTCGAACTTTTTTCTTAATCCACGTTTGAAATAATATCAACCATCCCGTCTTCCGAAACAACAATGGCAATAGCAGGCCGCTTTCTTTGTTCAATATATCGAACAGCGGAATTATACCGGGCTCCCCTGGACCGGTTCCCTTTTTCAGTTGCCGTACCGTCAAGGATAGCGCCAATGGCGAAGCATATACCCGGGGGACTTAAAAGAACCGCACCGTCGATATTGGTGAGCTGGAGCAGCCGTTCAGGAGATAATAAAAAGGGTTCAAATAAAATGGACTGGTTTTTAAGCCGTTCCGATTCCTTGTCGGCATTTGACGCGATAATAAGAATGGTCCCGTTTGTTTGCAGTGTAGATTTATTGATAAGCTGAAGAAGGCGCCCTATTTCAACGTCCGTAACTTTGGGGAAAGCTTTTTCAATTTGTTTGAATATTTTGTCATTGTCGACCTTTTTGTATATTAATTTGGGCATACCATATTCAACAGTCATAATAATATTGTTCCCATGAGCAAGTGACCAGGTAGAGTGTTTTAAAAAAGTAATGGTAAATAACCGTTCCGCACCGCTTTCGTAGGATTTAATCATAGAACCAATAGCGTAGATGAATCCTGCCCGGTAGAGGAGGTATGTATTTTCCGCCAGGGTTTCCAGAAGTTTCCTGATTGCCCGGTGGTTGCTTAACAGAACCGGGGTTTTGAGGACCAGTTCTTCATTGATGTTTGGATGCGGGTGAGGAACAACGGTTATTTTCCCATTGGGAATGTTCCCTTCGTACATCATGGAAGAGATAATATTACAATCTTCGTGGAAGTTTTTTAATTCCCGAAAGCTTTGTTCTTTTATTTTTGAAGACTCCGTATCAATGGAGTTGTAGATTATTGACTGGGTGAACGCTTCACCGGCCCACCTGATAATTTCATCCTCATTTTCATCGGCAATAACATGAGATTCCGACCGGGAAAGCGAGTTAATTAAGAGAATTGATGAATCCCGGAAAAATTTTTCAATAGAGGCGTCTACGAGAGAAGTAAAAAGCCGGTAATTATCATTGATTTTTTCCATCTGTACCTGGTAGTGGGTCTTTTCCCGTGCCTTGTTAAGCTGAACAACAATAAAATAGAGGTACTTTTTGTATATTATCGGTTGATAGACAAATGTTGAAAAATTATTTTCAATGTCGAACTTGTTTAGCTCTTCGCATATTAAATGATGGAGATGGTCTACATTCTGGGTCTCTTCGCATTCTTTAAGATGATTCCTGATGTTGGTGCTGAATATTTTTGTGAAGTCTTTATTGAGCGTCTTTGGTTCGATAGATATCCTGATAGCATTTACATCGGATTTGAGTTTAATAATAAAGGTTTTAACTCTTAGTTTTTGATCCAATTTTTTAAAAAGATTCTTCGCGATGCCGTGTATTTGGTTTGAAGCATTGTGCAGAATGGTCTGGCTCATACTTGTGTCCTGTATAAAATTGTCCCGGTACTATAGTATATAAGAGACTACATTTTTTTTATTTTGTCCATAACTTTTTTATGGATAGTGGAAAAAGCATCATAAATGGATTATATTTGTTTTATAAGACCTTGTAATAATTTATTATGATGTGGGGGCATTTAATGGAATATTTTTTAAAGAATTTGCTGAGCGACGCGCTGCAAAGACGGTCGAACTTTGAAAATATGCTAACCCGGCTTATTGGCAGGGTTACCCTGAACAGGGGCAGAAGAAGAGCATATGTTGAGATCGATAAGCGTATTGATGATATTATTTCCGATCTGAACAAGTATAAAGAAGCGCTTTCCCGTTTTAACCAGGCAGGGCGCTTTAATAGTTTTAAATTTCATTATGAGCCCCTTCTTTCTTTCTATGAACAGATAAATTTTCAAAATCCACCGGTTTATCATAAAGTTAATGGTTTAAAGACACTGGTAGAGCGGCAAAATACCAGGGATAGAGAAACAGCAAAGAATGAGATTATGGAAAGCTCTATTATACAGCGGGCCAATCATGGGGATATTATAGAGTCTGCACTTAGAAATGAAATTATTCCTGAGATGAATAAGTTGATGGATGCGATTAATAAAATGATCTTTTATGATGAAATTTCCTATAGCCTTAAATTCAGCAAAGGAAGACGGGATATGGGAAAAGACTTAAGTTCGGCACTTGTTGAGGATCTGGAGGCGGAAATGGACTTTTTTGCCAGGTTCGATTCGAAGATTAATGGCACTTGCGCTAAAGAGGAAATGATCGACAAAATTTATCAGCAATTTACTAATTCCGGATATTCCAGGAAAAAGCTCTTTAAGCAGCTCAATATTTCTGAGGATAAATTCTCCGACATGATCATTGAAGGAACGATTAAACATTGTGTGGAAAAGGACCCTGAAACTTTGAATATGGGTGACGGTGACAGCAGTAAGAGCATTGAGCCCCATCATATACTTTATCATGCTGCACATATTGAAGTAAAAAAGAAGAAAACCCCAAAAAATAAATTCGATTCTTTTTTTGACTATATAACCGACATGGTCCCTGTTCTGGAAAAAGCCCATACTAAACATGCTTCCAGGGAAAGTATTATTGATCCCGTTGATATTATCACTACCGCTAACCGGTTTAAGTTCTATGAAGAGAACAGGAAAACAGCCGGCTTGCAGGAAGTGGCAGAGGTCCTTAATCAAGACCTGTTTGTGTTAAGCAATATTATTGATCATACGGATCATGACAGCTCTGAAATGGCCAGGTTGTATGAGAAATTTGTCGAAAGTGTTAACAGCGCGAATCATTTTTCGGAAGTATATAAAAAATGTATGGAAATTTCGAATAATCCGTTTAATATAAGGGGAAAAGAGCACTTTATTCCAATTACGCGGGCAAAGGAGCTTCTGGACTCGATCAGGGAGAATTATTTAAATTGTATTGAAATATCAAAGATCGTTAATTCCATGAGCAGGACGCGTAAAAAATATTTCTATGCTACAAAGCTGCGGGATTTCTTTAAATATGATCTTACTTATTTGCAGCAAAGAGTTCACCGGATGTATACAATATATGAGATCCCAATGGAGCAGTTTTAAAAATGGATGAAATCGTTAATTCAGAGATTCAAAAAATGCTGATACAACACCTTCCGGTTATTGGGATTGTTATCGGCACCGGGATCTTTTTCTGGCTGGGATGGTCGGGAAAAGGCTTTGACCGGGAGTTCCTGGAAAGGTGCCGTTTATTTGAAGAGCCGGAAAATGCTCTAAACGGAGTTATTATCCGGCTGGCACTGGTTTCGGCAATGGGGACATTTTTATTGAGCTATGCCTTTAGCTCCCTTGATTTTTTAGTAATCCCCGGTGCGGCAGAGCTTTCAAAAAACGGGCTTGATGATTCAGTATTTATCCGGCAGCTTTTTTTAATTCTGAGTCCTCTTGTGGGTGGTATGAGTTTTTTATTGGCTTTTTTTGTTCGGTGGTTCCGGGATTATTTGAATAGCCGCAGGTAGTCTTTTTGGGTTTCTTTTACCATTCCTGCGATAAATTGGATAAAATCTTTTTCACTGGTGTGGGCTTTTTCCAGGGCTGCTATATACTCCTGTCTTAAAACAGGCGGTATGATAACTATTGTGTATCCTTCCTGAAGCAGGATAAGGTTTGTCAGCAGTCTGGATACTCTTCCGTTTCCATCGATAAATGGGTGGATAAACACAAATTCTTTGTGGGCAAGAGCTGCGTATTCTACCGGGTGATACCGGTCTTTCCATGACGGCAGGTTTTCAACAAACTCTTTCATGAGATCCGGGAGTTTTTCCGGCAGGGGTAAAGGGTATTTTGAGCCCGATATAAAAGCCCTGTTTTTTCTATATTTCCCGGCATTTTTACTGTCAATCCTGTAATAAAACAGTTTATGAAGCTTTTTGATAGCATTTTCGGAAATTGGTTCCTTTTTCGCCAGCCGGTAAATAAGATCAAAGGATTCACTATGACCAACAGCCTCATAGTGATCTTTTAAGGGTTTTCCCCCTATTGTAATTCCATCCTCAATAATTATCTTTGTTTCTGTTTCTGTTAAGGAATTTCCCTCCAGGGCATTGCTGGAATAGGTTAACCCAATCCGGAAATATTCTTTTACCTGTTTTACCAGGTGTTTGTCCAGAGGGCGAAGGCTGTTTATCTCTTTTTGCAGGTCATCGACCTGGGTTAATATGTCTTTCATTCTTTGTATACCAAACCTCTTTTCACGGATAGTATATAATATTGCATAGAGGTCAATTCTTTTTGATATACTGAATTAAATTAGTTTTAGCATGCGTATGTAGTTCACCCCCTCCACTGCAACGCAGAAAAGGGGGTGTTGGTTTATAATATAAGGAGGTCTCCCTTTTATTATCTGAGTAATAAAACTGAGGTCTCAGTTTCCTGGATAGAGATAAAAAAGATGCCTTCCGGCATTTATTTATTATCGTCTAACTAATTTTAAATATACAAAAACATTAAAACGTTGTCAATATTTTTTTTAGAATTATTGCTTAATAAACCTGTCAGGGCATACCTTACCCCTGTCTTGAGCCTGTTTACTTGTGAAGTATGGGTCTGTGTTGAGTTTTGGGCTGGGTTACTGCCTATAACAGGTACTTTTCCAGCGTCTCCTGCCCCGGGACTCCCCAAAAGTAAACAAAAGTCTTAATCCCGTCAGGTTCTCCCTTGCTAAAGAGGTATGCGTGATGATAACTATCAATATGCATCTTTGGATCCTTTAAAAGTAAGAGCTCTTCGAGGTAGGTTGCGATTGCGTAAGAGATTATGGCGGAGACCGACAGCTTGTAGATCTTACGCAAATCCTGGCAGTTCTCATAGATCGAGGAATTGAACACAACATGGCAGTGATACCAATCATCCTCCCCGGAACTAACCTGGTATTTCACAGTACTAAACAAAGCAAGCTCAAAAGGTTCCTCTTCCATAACCCTGCGCACGAGAAGCTCAACCAGCCGACTCCTGGCGATTTTCATGGTTTTCGCAGACGACTGCAGCTTCTCAAAATTCATCATGCTGATATTAAATGTAGTATAAATAAGATCCATTATGGCACTCCTGACAAAAATATTAATACACGCAAAGGTGTATATAATAAGGACGAATGGGAGAGTCGGAATATTAAAATTTTTTTTGCTTTTTTCGATTTTTTTGCTTTTTTTTTTGATATTTGCCTTCAAATGCAATAAATGAGGTAAACGGGTTATCTGTAATAAAATAAAATATTCTATTTTTCATAATAAATTTGGGCAATTTTTTTCGAATTATCCTACTTCTATATATAGAAATTATAGAAGAAAAAAAATCGAAAAAGAGAGTTATTATGACATCAACACTAAATCATCCGGTTCCACCAGGAAGAGTTTCCAGTAAAACAGTAGTTGGTTTCGCTAAAAAAAACGTTTTTACGATAAAAAAGAAAGTTTTTCTGCAATTTGAATATGTAAATTGGAAGAAAACACCTGCTCCCGACTGGGAGCCTCTTCCTGCTTCATTTACAGTGGAATTACTCGCCGGAACTACTGAAGATGGCGCCAGGGTTCTTGAGACGAAACAATCCAATGCAGCGGGAAAATGTGATTTTCAGTTTGATATGCCAAAAGGAGGAAATGATCTTTATTTCTTTAGAGTAAAGGGAAATAGTACTGCTCCCGGGAAAATGATTCCTAAAAGCTGGAGCACCTTTAGGCATCGTACTATTGACGCGAAACCGGGTAGAGTGGCAAGAACCGGTTTTTTTGGAACAAGTGCCAACCCGCTAAAATTTAAAATCGGATTTTTTTGCTCAATGCAGCTTAAATATAAGGATAAGGCCAATGTTGAGCATACCGTACTTGAAGGAACGGAAGTTGATTTCAGGATTGAACCTTCTTCCGGAGCAAATAAACGCTGGATGAAGGTTTTTCATTTTAACAGCACTTCCGGGGAATTACACCAAAACAACTTCAAATTTACCTCTCATGGTTCTCTGGAAGCTGCCGATGATATCATTAACTTTTCACAATCATCAAGCAAGGATCATTTTCGCAAAGCCTTAGACGCTAAAAAGAAGTCGGAACTTATTGAAGAGAAAGATTATTCAAAATATTGCGCTCTTGTTGGGAAAGAGGGCTGCCTCCGTTTCATCAGTTTTGATCCCGAAGAAGGTACCGAAGGGGAAACTTCTCAAAAGATCCATCTTACAATCTATGCCAGGGCACATGATCTGAAGTATAAAACAGAGCCTGTTGAGTTCTGTAAAGGGGGAATAGGCGGGATCGGGGAAATCGCAATTAATGTAATAATTCCCTATTTTAATATTGATGTTGATGACCGGATATTTTATACATTCGAATACGCGCGGGATGTTTCAACTGCCGGTGATGCTATATACCAGCTTAAAAAAACCTCACCTGTTCTTATTCCACAGTCTGAGGAGTACCTGAGATCATCACTGTATCATTCCAGGGTCACCCGTTTGCAGAACCAGGTTTTAAAGCGTTTAACAGGCGGTGAGTATAAAGGAATTCCGGGACAGGTCGTCAAAGTATCCGCGAAAATTGTAAAAGCGCAGCGCCCCTTTTGCCCTCCCGGTCTTGGCGCTCAATTAATAACCGATAATGTCTGGGATTCGGATATGCAATATACAGTTGTCCATGAACGGGGGCATGGTATTATGTGGGATGAACTTGGTATATCATTCCGAAGGGTTGCCTGGGAGTTTGCTATGCCGCGTTGTATTGGGGGGGATTATATTAATGATCACGGACCCACAAAAGAGACAAATGTTGAAACAGCCTTATATGATGGCTGGGCAGACTTCTGTTCCATGTTTACTGATTGGAACGATAGAACAAATATGCGATGTGCTGATATGGCAACGAGTGGTTCCGTGAAAGGATTTCGTCCTTATGGAAGCACTGGCTACAATCCTTTTAACATAAAGTTGCTTGATTCCAAGAAAACTACTCGTTTTCCCCCTTCGGAAAGTACGATCGATAATCATCCGGATTGGGCTAATTTCGGGGAACGTATTGAGGGAGTGATTGCGAACCTTCTCTGGAAAATCTGGACACAGGTCTGCGGCGGCGGCAGCATATACGGTAATAAAATTGATGGTTCATCCGCCTCTGGCGCAGCACCCTCTTTACCGGCAACTCCTTACTTTAATGACTTAAAAGACAGGACTAAAGAACATATTGAGGAAAATGTATATACCGATGATATGTGTCAAAAATTTCAAAAATATATATGGAATCCCTTTAAACATTTCTGGTACGACAGAAAAGGGAATTGCAACCTCCATGATTATTGGGACCCCTCTATCCGGGATTTCATTAATGCCCAGGTTGCGCTGAACGGCAGCAGTGACGCCGGTGTAAAACAGATTATGGACCTGGCCCATGAGCGGCTTATTGCCAGGCCGGAATTGGTCTCCTATCTCCAGCTTGAATGCTGGAATTCCTCCAATAGAACCTGGGTTCCCCTTCCCAATGATATTGAGGTTGAAGCCTGGGATTGGGATCCTGTTAGTCCCAATGATCTTCAGGGCAGGGGGAAAACTGTCGGCGGCACTGGCCAGGTAATTATCAAAACTAAATATAAAGATGAGGATAATCCGGAAATCTTTTTTAAAGTTAAAGCCAAAGGTAAAACATTGCCCGATGGCAGGAAAGTTTCCCGGAATTGGTCTACCGAAGATATGAAGGTGTGGCGCGTATCGGGAGGCGCAAGCTCGGTAACGGAAACTAAGTATAAAGGTTATTATAATGATTACCGAAAATATTATATTGGGAAACCGGGCAAGTACGAAATTTTCCGGTTCAATAATAACCTGGAAGTTCACGTAAAATTTGAGGTGTGGAATCCCGGTACCAAAAGTTACGACCCCTTTCCTTCGGGGCTAACGGTGAAGGTTATTGATTATGACCCGGGATCGCCAAATGATGTTTTGGCTGCGGGAAAACTCGACGCCAATGGAAAATGCTCTATTCCTATTGACGATAAAGATGAAACAAATCCCGATATATTCTTCGAGGTCCATACTGATGGGCGTACGGTTAATGGCTATAAAATGCCGCGAGTTATTTCTACAAAAGATATGAAGGATCACAATGATAAACGCGGCTATTATCCGAATTTTAAAGATGATGAAATTGGTACTGAAGTTATTCCTAAGGTCTTTCAAGTTGGTTTAGCCCTGGAATGTTTTCTTAAATTTGAAGTTGAACATGGTGGAAAAAAGGTTCCCCTCCCTGATGGGATTGTTGTTGAAGCCTGGGACCATGATTCCTGGTCTCCTAATGATAAAATCGGCTCTGCCAGGGTTTACGGAAACGGCTGCGTTCATATTGCCACGACCGATAAAGATGAGGATAATCCTGATATCTTCTTCATCGTTAAAGGCGGTAACCGTAAGGTAAATAATGTTAAGATTCCCAATGACTGGAGCACCAAAAGATTCGATAGACATAGCAGTAAAACTCTCGGCAGCCGTTCCAGTCCCGAGACCTTTACTATTACATAGTCCCGTGACACGTTAATTTTTACTTAATGTAACGGGACTAGCGCCCTCTTTGACTGAAAAAGTCATGATTTATCATAATGAGATCTTTTTTATTAATTAAAATATTTCATGTCATGGTACTAGCTTTGTTTAAAAGGAGTTTTTTTATATGAAAAAAATATTTGTTGTTCCGGTTTTTATCCTGGGTTGTTTTTTCATTCCTTCGGGAACGCTGGAAAATGGTTCGTTTACTATTTGGGGTAGAGTCATCATGCGTGATTATCATGGTCCTGTTCGTGTTATGCTAAATCATGTTTTTGGTGATGATGTCTCTCCCCAGTGCACGCCCATATGGACTACTGTTTCTGCAAATGGGGATTTTCTACTAAAAACTTCTATGATCCAATTCCGCCAGGGGCCGCGGAATCTTAAGTTTGAACTTGTTTTTTTTAGACAGGGAAGAGCCCCGTTTTTTTTACATGTTGAACCGTATTCTATCACTGGTTCAAATACAGTGATTATCATCAAACCTCTTTTCCTCAGTATTTTTCCTCATGGGGCTGTTACTCAAAAAGATAAAGAGCTCATGAAAAAAGAAACTGCAAAATTTAAAAAAGAGATTCTTCCTCAAAAACTTTCCGAGATTATGCTCTACCCCAAAGAGTTTCCTACCTCTGAGAACTGCGGTACTCCCGGTTGCTCCTGGGTTAAACTTGCCCGTAAAGATAAAAATTATACCTGGTATGGCTGCATTGATCAGGACCGGATTGTTAAACCGGGATTTGATGCGGCTATGAAAAAAGCAGCTGCTCTGCTTAAACCCTCATCGAAAAAAAAGTTGTCCGGGATGATTCGTGAAAATCCTTATGATAAAACCATTCATGGTCCTTTGGATAATGCTCTTGGCGGCGGTTTGTGGTGGGTGATAAAGAGGTGAGGGCGCATCTTGCCCCTGTCTTGAGCCTGTTTATTTGTGAAGTCTGGGGCTGTGTTGAGTTTTGGACCGGGTTACTGCCTATAACAGGTACTTTTCCAGTGTCTCCTGCCCCGGGATTCCCCAGAAGTAAACAAAAGTCTTTATCCCGTCAGGTTCTCCCTTGCTAAAGAGGTATGCGTGATGATAACTATCAACATGCATCTTTGGACTCTTTAAAAGTAAGAGCTCGTCCAGGAAGGTTGCGATTGCGTAAGCAATTATGGCGGAGACCGACAGTTTGTAGATCTTACGTAAATCCTGGCAGTTCTCATAGATAGAAGAATTGAACACAACATGGCAGTGATACCAATCATCGTCCCCGGAACTGACCTGGTATTTCACAGTACTAAACAAAGCAAGCTCAAAAGGCTCCTCTTCCATAACCCTGCGAACCAGCAGCTCAACCAGCCGACTCCTGGAGATTTTCATGGTTTTAGCTGACGATTGCAGTTTTTCAAAATTCTCCATGCTGGTATTAAACGTAGTATAAATAAGATCCATTATAGCACTCCTGACAAAAATATTAATACACGCAAAGGTGTATATAATAAGGACGAATGGGAGAGCCGGAATATTAAAAATTTTTTAGTTTTTTATCAATTTTTTTTGATTTTTCTTGATATTTACTAATAACAGAGCAATCCGGTAAAAAAACAGCTATAAAAGTGTCGGACATCCTTACAAAGTTTCTTGACTTTTTGCTTAAAATTGAGGGATCATGCTTCTATTATGAAACATTTTTTTAAAAACATTGTTGAATCATTAAAAGCTAATTATACAGCAGGATTGGGCGAACCCCCTGGTTTGAACTTTAGAACCGGTTATATCGATCCACAAAAATTATGCGCTTCTTTATTGATAATAATAGATTACCTGGAGAATTTAGAACCTGGTGTTGATATTTATCAAACGAAGGATTGGATTGAACATGAAGGTACTTCATTTGGCGGATGGAAGAGTCTGAGTTTCGATAGACTTAAAAACATGGTTTCTTCTCCTGAAATATTATTAATGAATATGCCGCATGATGACCTGGTAAATATCGGCATAGCTCCTCTTGCAAATTCATGGTATTTAAGAATTTATTTAGAAGAAGATGATGATGAGGAGGAAGGGAAATTTGATATAACAATGAAAGAAGAATATGTTGATACATTTAGAGATAATGTTTTACCATGTTTGGATATCAACATATTTGAGGAAGATTCAAACTCATATTACGAAAGTTTAAAATGAAAAGTAAAATTATTACCACACTTTTGTTAACGATACTCCCGGTAACCATGAATTTTTGTTCAAATAACAAAAAAAACGAATTTAACTGGAAAACCAGTGAAATAGAAGGGAATGTAGAAATAGCAGGTAAAAACATAGTCCTGGTAAAAGAAAAAAAAGATCACAGGTCTGCGTTGATCATTTTAGATGAGAAGTATAATATTATCAAAATAGACTATGGTTTTTTTCGTTCAAAACATTTAACGTACAATGAAAAATATTTTTGCATAGGAGGAGAGAAGATTTATACGTATAATTTAATTGATAATACATTCAAAAATTATGATTTAATTGAAAGTAAGGTCTTTCATGTACATGATATTTCTATAGTCAATGACAAAGTCTTCTTTGATACCTGTAAAAACGATATTTCAATTGGATATATTGATCTTAACCATCAAAAAGTCATAACATATGAATCAGGAGTTTTGCTACTGCCGGTATACACAGTTGGAAACGAAATTTACGCAAGGGATTATTATACTAAAAAAATCTATCGGTTAGACAGTGAAACAGTAGCCTTGGAAAAAGGCATGCGGTTATCCAATATGAAAAAGAAAAAAAAGAGGCATACATTATTAAAACCGGATATTGAGATGAAAAAAAAGATACGAAAGAGTATAGAGGATTTTATCTGAAAATTTTCAGGAGTTTATAATAAATAATCCCCCTCCTTTAAACTATAACACCTTCTCTCGCCAACAATCAAATGGTCAAAAAGAGGTATGCCAACGATTTCCCCAACAGACTCAATCCTTTTGGTGATTAAAACATCTTCACTGGAAGGCGTCAGGTCCCCACCGGGATGGTTATGACATGCAATAATGGCAGTGGCGTTGCTCATAATGGCTCCTTTGAAGATCTCCCTGGGATGGATAATTGCTTCATTAACTGAGCCTTTGGAAATAAGGGAATATCCATAAACCAGGAAATCCTGGTTAACATACAATGCAATAAACCGTTCTTCAGCGCAATTTCCAATGAGCTTTTTAACAAATTCACATGCTGTAATCCGGTAAATTATTTTTTGAACGGGATTTTTGGCTTTGCATATTATCTCCTATTTGTGGCTCAATTGCGGCATTGAGTTAATGAGTCATGCATGCCTCATTTGCGGTAATGCGTCAAGTAATTTTACTTGACAACTAAAAAAATCATACCTATTTTGCATAAACAGGAAAGGAAAGATCCAATGGAAAAAGATAAGAGAACAAAGGCATCTATATTTTTTAATAAATCAGACCACACAAAGATTAAAATATTTTGTGCGGAGCAGGACATCTCAATTCAGGAGTTTTTGGAACATGCGGGGCTTTATTGCCTGGAAAAAAAAATTGTTCCAAAAAAGAAAGACTAACCCACAAGCTTAAACTCAATGAAAAGCAAATACACCTATCGATATATACAACCCGGAGAAGAGAACTTCGTATATGATCTCATAATACGAGTATTTGAAAAGCAGGTAGGACCAACCTATACCAGCCAGGGAATAGAGACCTTTACAAATAATCTGTCACCGGAATTTTTAAAACAAAAAAATGACGAACAATTTGTCATTGTCGCGGAACATAACAGCGGGATAATTGGAGTGACAGCATTTATCAAAGCAAGTCATCTAGCGCTGCTCTTTGTGGAATCGGGGTTCCAGGGAGAAGGGATTGGCCGGGCACTTATTCAAGAAGGGATCAAGACTTGTCTGGAAAGTAATTCCGGTTTAGCATCAATTACCGTAAGTTCCTCGCCCAACTCTCTGGAGTTTTACAAGCGAGCCGGGTTTGCGATAATATCAAACGAGGTAAATGAAAACGGCATGCGATTTACCCCAATGCAATACAAGCTCACATAAAATTATTCTTGCAAAAATTGTAAGCCCCTCCTAAATCTATATCCACTCACTTTTTAAATTAAACAAAATGGAGAAAAACATGCCCGATAAACTTCCAACAGGAGCCATTTTACAGAGAGACAAAGAAACCTACGCAATAGTCCCAAGAACCCCCGTAGGATTATTAACCGCCCATCACCTGGAAAACATCGCAGGAGTAGTACGCAAGTACGATATCCCAATAATAAAAATTACATCGGGACAGCGCTTTGCCTTAGTAGGAGTAAAAGAAAATGATGTCGATAATATCTGGAAAGATCTGGAAATGGAACCGGGAAAAGCAAAGGGTTCGGAGCTCTGTCTTCATTATGTGCAGGCCTGCCCCGGAACCGAAGTATGCAAATTCGGGATACAGGATTCCTTAGGAATGGGAACTGAGATAGAGAAGTTATTTTCCGGAGTAGACCTTGCTGCAAAAGTTAAAATAGGAGTATCGGGATGTCCGTTTTGCTGTGGGGAAAGCTTTGTCAGGGATATAGGCGTGGTAGGAAAGAAAAAAGGCTGGACCTTAATAGTGGGAGGAAACTCCGCCCGAAGGGCTCGCATAGGGGATGTACTTGAAGAAGATTTACCCGGTGAGGAGGTTATCAGACTGATTAAACGATTCTTCGAATACTATACCGAGCATGCGCGGAAAAAAGAACGAACAGCAAGGTTTATTGAAAGAGTGGGCATTGACGAAGTTAAAGAAGCAGTGCTTGGCAAAGCAAAGGATCAATAACAATGAAAGGGAATAAGGGAGATAATCAGATTGATAAACAGGTTCTTGAATGGCTCCTTGCGGGAGATGTATCGATTCAATACCAGGTTCACCGCGACCTGCTCCATGCCGATAAAATCCACTTAAGAAAACGGATAGAAAAAGAAGGCTGGGGAGCGGAATTTCTTTCCCGCCGGAGTAAGAACGGTCATTGGGGACGGGCATTTTATCAACCTAAATGGATATCGTCCCACTATACCCTGCTCGATTTAAAGAATCTGGGAATTATGCCGGAGAACAAACTCATAAAAGAGACTCTGGAAATAATTTTTAAAAATGAGAAACTAGACGATGGCGGAATAAGTCCAAGAGGGTCAATTAAGGAAAGTGATGTTTGTATCAACGGGATGGTATTAAATTACGCGTCATATTTTGGATTTCCGGAAAAAGAATTGGAATCGGTAATTGATTTTTTACTCTCGCAGCAGATGCAGGATGGGGGCTTTAACTGCTTTTCAAACAGGAAGGGAGCAACGCATAGTTCATTACATACAACTGTTTCTGTTTGCGAGGGAATTCTTGAGTACGCAAGCAACGGCTATACCTACCGCTTAAAAGAACTAAAAAAAGCTGAACAGGAAAGCAGGGAGTTTATTCTTCAGCACCGCTTATTTAAATCGGATAAAACAGGAAAGATAATAAGAAAAAACATGCTCATGCTCTCCTATCCCTCAAGATGGTATTATGATATTCTACGAGCCCTTGATTATTTTCAACTCGCCGGAGTAAAGTACGACAGCAGGATGGATGACGCCATAGCGGTTTTATTTAAAAAGATGCGGAAGGATAACAAGTGGCCGGTTCAGGCCAGGCATCCGGGGGAAACACATTTTGATATGGAAAAGACCGGGGAAGCGAGTCGATGGAATACTTTGCGGGTGCTGCGGGTTTTAGGTTTTTTCAAGATAACTGAAAAAAATTAGTTGATGTTTACAGGTGTTATTTTGAAGCTGGGATATGTAAAAAAGCAATAAGGTGGTTTTCCATGACAATTAAGAAGAAGTATATTTTGTTAATCGTTCTTTTCCTGGTATTTCCATTATTGCAAGAATTGAGTGGTGATCAGGGTCTTCATGAAAGGATAATGCAGCTAAAATATTTGAAAAGAGATAAGGATATTTGTCGTCAGCATGAACTTAATAAAGAGCTTAAAAACCTTGGTGAACGTATTGAGTGGCTTCAATTTAGCGGATATTATAAATCTCCACAGAAGGCACCTTCCAGTTTTCCGGTTCCAAAAGATACTTATTTTATTGAAATTGCAGGTCCTGCTGGAAACATTTCCAACAACCTGGCAAGATACATAAGAATAGGAGTTGAATCAAATAATTTTCATCCTCTTTATTATGATTTTATAAAGAACATTAGAATTGTCAAACCTGGCGAGTGGGTAGTTGGTCCGATAAATGTTGATGAACCGCTATCTTCAATTCAAGAAGAAAATACAAAAAGAACTCAGGAGGCAAAAAGATTTTGCGTGCGACAGAACCTGCCGGTAAGGTATTCTTTAGTCAATGATGCAGAGTTCTACCCTAAAATATATGGACCGGGAGATACTGTTACGAATTATCAATTGGTTAAAAGATGTATTCTAAAAGGGGATGAGAATTCAGGATATACAAATGCCCATTATTTAGGTAATGGTTTATGGTATCGTGATCTATGGTCTTGTGACCTTCATGATCTTTTAACAAAAAGATACCCGGGCAAGGTTTGTGTTTGGCTAAACTGCGGTAATAATAGCACCGGAGAATTTAGAGGAGTGACATGGAAAGCAGGAAATGATGACTCTATATTCCAGGGATTTGAATACTCAAAAGATGAAGCGGCGGAAGAGAGATTGGTAATGGACTTGATCCATTATAAGGAACTGAACGGAGAGCTGAAAGAGCTTGGAGGAAGAATTGACTGGGTAGCCTTTGGCGGTCATGGACGTATTCATAATGAAGCGCCTGTTGAATACGAAATTCCTGAGAATACGTATTTTATTCAATTGGTTCCTCCAGGGTGTGCGATATCTGACAAGGTATCAGGAGAAATAGAAAACTACATCGAACGTGATATGTTGGCTTCAATCGATTATGACTTAAGAAAAATGATATTTCATGGAATAGTAAAAGAGACTACCCTGCCTCAATATAGAGCGCCGGTAGAAGGCAAGAGTTTATCTGAAGAAGAAAGAAAAGAATTCAATAAAATACTTCTAGAAAAATCGCCGGCCGAATATGAAAAGCTTGTGAGGAGAGGTGAATACCCAAAAATCTTTGGGCCTGGAGAAACCGTTTTAAATCTAAGGTTATATCGTGCGGGAAGAGATTTGCCTGGGCTCAGGCATAATTCTCCTCGGTTTGTTAGAACGTATTCGATGGAGTTTAGGGAAAGAACAATGGGCAAGCCAATATGTAATGAAGAGTATTGTTTGCTTAGTGATCTTCTGGAGAGACACAAGGGGAAAGTTTGCGTTTGGACATCCTGCGCGTCAGGGTATTTGCCTGATTAGTTCATCAAAAGAGTTCCTTGAGAGCATTGGACCCGGCGAAGCCGGGAAAATATAGGTCAGAAACTGTTTATAGAAATAGATCGGTTTCAGCATGGGGCTGCCCGGGGGTGAATCCCCGGGCTACATGACTACACCCCTCCGGGGTGTTTCCGGTATGGGACCGAACCGCCCCGCAGGGCATTGATTGATCATTGGTTGAAGCTGACCCAGGACAGAATAGCCCCAGCGGGGCGACGTGTTGTAGCTCGGGGTTTCAACCCCGTGGACAGAGCAGAGCCCCGGGTAAGATCCCCGGAAAAAGACCCTATTTAAAAAGAGTTTCTTGAGAGTGCTGACCCGGGACAAAACCACCCCTATCGGAGGGGTGGTGTCATGTAGCTCGGGGTTTCAACCCCGTAAGACAGAGCATGGCCTTTGGCTCCGCTCAGCCCGTGTGCGCCCGAATTTAGTTGCTGGTATATTTGATTATGAAATTAACAGCGGCATTTACCGGCCGTGTTTCCGAACCGCCGGTGTCTGCGATTCTGTCGGGATACCATCCCAGGCCACTACTGTCAGTACCAACACCGTTTTGATACCCTGTAGCTAAAGTGCCGTCACCGGTAAGACGAAGATTATGGGAATGCGATTCCAATTCATCAACCTGGTAGGTTCCCACTGTTGCTCCTGTATTTCCACCTGTATACAGGTTATAACGGGTTCCGGCATTGGGATCAGTTGACGCGGAAGAATCAACTCCTCTCAGGAATCGACCCGTAAGATTGGGCAGGTTAAAAGACGAAGCATCGGCTGTTCCCCAGGCCGACCCAATAGCGGAATAGAGTTCACTAAAGGTGCTGCGTGAGCGCGAAGAACCATCACAAAGGAGCCATCCTTCAGGAACGCTGCTCCCCCCGAAAGGAACAATGGTGCCAACAGGAGAGGCGGTTAGAAAAAGCCGGTTAATGCCTGTTTCATTATTTGAAATGGCAGTGCTATTTGTACTGACAGCGGCATTAATTGAATCAATTTGAGTCTGTAAACTACCGGAAGAACCGGATTGTGATGATTTTAAGCTGTCCAGTTCACTTTGAAGGGTGTTCAATTTTGAGTACATATCAGAAAAACTGAATTGAGTTTCCGATGAATCATCGGAAGATGATGTAGAAGTAAGACCGGCTTCACATCCCGTAAAGATGAGAATTCCGGAAACGATAAAGAGCAAAAGCATTTTTTTAGACATATAGTCCTCCAGTAATTATTAATAGTATAGTAACAACCCGTTACTTAAATTGAGATGGGAAAATAGATTAAACAATGTAGTCTTTTTCAGGGACGCGAGAATCGTAATTGTTTTTTGTATAAATTGAAAATAATGATTTTTTTGCGGATCGTCAACTCTATTGGTAAAAAAAATTACACAACGATTTTATTCCTGCCCGATTCTTTAGCCTGGTAAAGCTTTTGATCCGCTTCCCGGACCATTTTTTCAAGGCTGTCCATTTTCTCCTGGCAGAGACCAATGCTTACGGTAATGTTAAAATCGAGCTCGTTGGTTTTATAATTTATTTTTTCGATCTTTTCGCGCAGTCTTTCAAAGATAGTGAAGCTCTCATCCGGGTCCATATTGTAGGCCAGGACGCAGAACTCTTCACCGCCAAAGCGGGAAACCACATCCGATTTCCGGAATGACGTGTTTATGCTTTCGGCTGTTTTTTGGAGGACAATATCGCCGAATTTATGGCCATAGGTGTCATTAACCTTTTTAAAAAAGTCAATATCTATCATGGCAACGGTCAGGGGTTCTTCGGACCGGAGGCTGGAGTTGTAGATCTTGGGAGCCACCTCGAAAAAATATCTCCTGTTGGGGATCTGGGTCAGGGAATCGGTGAGGGTAAGTTTTTTGATTTTCTGGTATTGTTCAACAATTTTAATGTTCTGCGATACCCGGCAATAGAGCTGTTCACTAATAAAGGGTTTTGATATAAAATCATTGGCGCCGTGTTTGATGAACTGGACCGACAGTTTGTGATTTCCCAGGGTGGAGAGCCCAATGACCGCCACTTCATTCATGGTATAGAGGTGGCGAATGTTCCTGGTGAGTTCAAAGCCGTCCATGTCGGGCATATTATAATCGGCTAATACCAGGTGAATGCCGGGGTCGGATCGAATAAGACGCAGGGCTTCATCCCCGTTGTCGCATTCAAGCATGGTATATTTATGCAGCTCAAGCAGGCGGCGCAGGTGAGTGCGGCCGGTGCGGGAGTCATCAACAATAAGGATCTTAACGTTCTTATTGTTGATGAGGCGGCCCGTAAGATCGGAAATATATTCCAGGGTATGAGGCCCTTCTTTGACAACATAATCAACCACGTGTTTTGTCCAGATGAATTCCTGAACTTCATCGGACCATTGAGCAGTCATTACAACAGTAGGGATTTTCTTTTCCAGTGCCAGGTCAATGGTTTCCCCTTTTTCAGAATCGGGTAAAAAGAGATCAACCAGGGCAACAGCAATATTCATTTCGGGATTGTTCAGTATTTCAACAGCTTCGGCATAAGTCTGCGCCAGCACCAGGTCGATATCGAGGTCGGCCGTCAACTGGATCGACAGGGAGTAGGCAAATGTTTCGCTGTCTTCTACTATGAGAACTAATGGTTTCATAGGTGCGTATGTACCTGTATGATCCGGTTATTGCTGTCACTCATTTAACGAATGGCGTTTGGCTTACAGAGTATATTTATACCTTTAAATAGGGGGGGTGTCAAATGGTTTTTCTTTTTTAATTTCGAGAAATACTATCGAAATTAAACGAGCCTTTTCCAAAGAGGATAACCTGTAGTAAAATAGCGTAACAGATCATGGTAATAATCGCAAAAACGATATAGTAATTTCCCAGGGGGCCCAGCATCAGAATGGTACCCCAGTGAAGCAGCACAATCCACCTGGAGTCGAGCTTGATGGGGAAATCGTGGTAGCGGCAAATAACCGAAAGTCCCATGAGGTTCCACCCGTAGAGAGAAGCAAAGGAATGGACCCGCAGCACCAGCTTTGCAATATCTTTGGTGTAAACTCCCATAAACTCAATAACAATATAGGCGATTCCCGTAACTGCGGTAACAAGAAGAAATCCCAATCCCGAAATTAAAAATACTTTTTGCTGTGTATCAATGGCATATTTCTTAAAGAGATAAAGTATGGTAATAACCGCGGCGAAAAGAACGGCAGTAACAAACATCTGGGGGACCAGCTTTTCAAACAGGATAAACATAAAAAAGATTATCACCCCCAAATTAATAAACCAAAAACACATATCTTTCAGGAACGAAATAAGCTTGCTGATATGTTTTTTCAGGTCACCAAAAATAACCGACATGGTGATGAGAGAAACGGGGAAAGAGAAACCGAGAAAGAAGGTGTCGAGCTGAAGTTTTTTCATTGATATGAGCTTAAGATACTCATTGTTTAAAATAACCAGGGTCGATATAACCAATCCTATAGAAAGACACAAAAGAGATGCCTGGTGAAATTTGTCCCTTACGGAAACCGAAGCTTTAAAAAAATCCAGGGGAAAAAAACTGAACCGCCTAATCCGTGCAGTTTCAATAATAAGGGCAAGCAGGAGAGATACGGCCATGGCAGGGATGTAGAGCTTTAAGAATGCCAGTATCGCGTACGATCCCGCCAATATAAAAAAGAGGAACACCATAGGGCTCATGTTTTTTTTGTCTTCGGTAAAATAGAGAATAATGGTACCGCCGCTGCACAGGTTAAACAAAAATATGTGAAGCCGTTCAAAACTATAGGTCTCACCGGGATAAAAGTGATGCAGAAATCCGAAAAATAATGCCGATAGCATGGTTAATAATAAAACTGCTTTAAATTTATTGCTCATTGAATTGACCCTCTCCCCAGAAGATGCAGCAGCGCCTCTTCAAGCTCATCATAATAAAACCGGAACCCCGACGCGGCCAGCTTATTTGAACGTACCCGCTGGCTCCGGAGCAGCACCTCTTTTCCCATCTCACCAAAAAACAGCCGGATTAATGAAGCCGGTACAACAAAAAAATTAGGACGGCGCAGTACCCACGCAAGGGCAGTGGTAAATTCCGCATTGGTTGCGGGATTAGGCGCAACCAGGTTTACCGGGCCTCTCACTTCTTTATTCAAAAGAAGATGATGGATCGATCCAATCGTATCATCAATAGTTATCCAGCTTAAATACTGGGTTCCGTTCCCGATCCGGGCGGCAAGACCGGCACGGGCAGGTTTCATGAGCCGTGCCAGGGCGCCGCCTGCCGGAGTGAGAACCACCCCGGTCCTTAAAAAGATTGTTCGTATTCCTTTTTGTACGGCAGCAGCGGCCGCGGCTTCCCAGGCGGAACAGACTTCGCAAATAAAACCGCTTCCGGGATTGTTTTTTTCAGAAAGGATACTGTTCCCTCCGTCGCCATAGATCCCAATTGCCGAAGCCGAAAGGAAAACCTCCGGCGGCGGATTGAGGTTTGCGACGGTGTTTGCCAGCAGGGATGTCGTTTCCGTACGGCTCGCGATAATCCGTTTTTTCTTTTTCCGGGTCCATCTTCCCCGGGTGATGCTCTCACCCGAAAGATGTATAACCGCGTCAACAGGACCGGGAAGCGGATCAATGATGCCCAATGCGGGATCCCAGAAAACTTCATTTTTGCCGGGCCGGGCAGGGCGGCGTACTAAGCGGGTAACCCGGTGACCGCCGGTGGAGAGAAAGGGAATAAGACTTTTACCAATAAGGCCGCTTCCTCCCGAGATCAGGATATTGAGCGGTTCCCGGTTTGCCGCCGCGCGGTGCCGGGCAATATCTTCTTTCAGGATCCGGTGACGGTAGGCGAACATCCGGTCCAGTTTTTTGCGAATAAAATGATTTCCCAACAAATTGCCGGGAAGCCCAAAGGGAAGCCGGTATTCAATCCGGTCTTCAAGGATACAGCCCGAATTTTCCGCTTCTTCAAACCGGTGCGTATGGCTCCACAGAGCCATGGGACCTTTAACCTGTATGTCCCGGAAGGAACGGTTCTTTTCATACCCTTCATGCCGCGCTTCCCAGGTGATTGGAAAAGGCCCGGCCTTTGTTCGCACCCGGTTTATTGCCCCGTTCCCGACCCCGCCGGAACTACAGAGGAGCCGAACCGGTTCCCAGGGCGGGCTTAACCGTTCCAGGGCTCCGGCCCGTTCATGCCAGGCGAATACTTCCTCAACAGGCGCGTTGATATATGACCGTTTCACGAATGTATGATTCTTCTTCATAGATCGGTACTCTACAGGAAAATGACTGTACAGGTCTACTTTTTTTTAATAAAACCCTTGACTTTGACCCAAAACTATGTTATATTATATAGATAGTAGTGTGGCAGCATGGAAAACCTGCAAAAACAGTGTTCCCTTCATGCGCTTATTGTGAATATACAGTAAGATCCACAGAGTAAGCTTTCGGCAGTGATCGGAAGCAGCAGTACGCGAGTCTTTTTCCCTGCTGCAAAGATCACAGAATATACTCCGCCGATTTAATAATACGTTTGATACTGTAATAGAATACTTGCTAAGCAATATATTGTGCTGTAATTATGTGAGCGTTAGGTGGCGCGTTTGTGTAATTGCCGTATTGTATATAATTAAATTTTGGGGAGGCAGCCTATGACTACAACCGCAACAGCAGCACCAGTACGGGTAAACCATGAACCGCGGATTTCACTCAATAAGCTTGGAGAGTATCTTGTAACCCGCGTCTTAAGAAGACAGCGTATCCTGAAAGATCAGAAGTATCCAAAAGGATTCATTGTTTCGCGGTATAACGAGGTGGAAAGAATTGTCTGTCATTTTCTCGCGTCCGGCGCGACCGATGATGAGATGATACTCAACGCGATTGATGACTTTATTCACCGGAGGCCGGGTTCCGACTGGGAGTATCAGAACCAGGAATTGTCGGCGGAAGCCTTAACTCATTTTCTCGATCTCGTTGACGGTATTAATTTACGGGGACTTACGGTTACGGAAAAACCAACAGTTGAACAGAATTCTTTGTTCATTGAAGGGGTGCAGGTGAGTGTACGTCCCGAGCTTGTTCTTCATGGAACCGACAAACAGGGCGTTGAGTTTTCGGGAGGGATTAAATTATATTTTTCCAAACATAATCCCCTTGAAGAGAAGTCGGCCGGGTATGTGAGCTCACTCCTGCATGAGTTCTTAAGAGTGAATGAAGAATATTTTCCCGCTCCAGGTTATAAGCACTGTTTGGTGGTAGACGTGTTTGCCGGAAAGATTTATTCGGCTCCGCGGAGTTATATTCGCAGGCTGGGCGAGATCAAAGCAGCCTGTCATGAAATTGCCGCAGTCTGGGCATCGCTTTAGCGATGCCCCCCCGGGGCCCGGGGCGGGTATTTTTATTGACAAAATCCCCCGGTTGCGGTAACAGTACTTAAACTTTGATTACTGATTCATCTAAGAATCCGGGGGAATAAATGCGAAAATTTTCATCATATGGCCCAATCAATACGAAATTGCATTATTATGCTCCACGGCAGGAATTGATTGATAACGCCTATATTCAACTGGTTGGAGAGAATCCGGAAGAAGGCGGCCATTATATGACCGTATGGGCTCCCCGGCAAACAGGAAAGACCTGGGTGATGCAGCAGGTCTTTTTCAGGCTTGAGACTGATGAGCGATTTGATGTAGTCAAGATAAACCTGGATCACCTGAAAATGGAGGAGGATGTCAGCAAAATATTAATATCTATTGGTAATACGATTGCTGAGAAGTTGAATAAAAAAATTGTCAAAACCGATACTCTTGAAAAATTTTTGAGTATCTTTAAAAGAGATTTTCTTGATAAACCCCTGGTTCTTATCCTTGACGAGTTCGATGCCCTGGCCGACGATGCCATCAGCTCCATAGTGGGCGTTTTCAGAAATGTTTATATATCAAGGCAGGATCAGTCCAATAAACCCTCTGAAGAAAGAGACTATCTTTTGCATGGTGTTGCCCTCATCGGTGTTAGAAGCGTTCTCGGTGTTGAGAATGTAAAAGGCTCACCTTTTAACATCCAGAGAAGTGTTCATATTCCCGATCTTACGTATGATGAAGTTGATGAAATGTTCAAATGGTATGAGCGGGAGAGCGGGCAAAAAGTTGAACAGGAAGTAATTGACAGGCTCTATTATGAAACCGCGGGGCAGCCCGGTTTAACCTGCTGGTTCGGGGAACTCCTCACCGAAGGATTCGAGAATTTTGTTGTTGAAAAAGATAAACCTGTAACAATGGATACTTTTGAAGAAGTATATGCTGCTGCGACCTCTATTCTTCCCAATAAC
>JAAENB010000611.1 GCA_024224995.1 bacterium
ACCGTAAATAAGCTTTATGAAAAATATCCCGATTTACTTTACAGCATGAGCTTTGATAAAGGATTTTCAAGTAAAAAAGCAAAAGAAGCAATAATATCATCAGGAAAAATTGTGAAGTTAATCTTACCTAAAAGAGGTAAACGTAATCAAAAAGAAAAGGAAGAAGAAAACGGTAAAGAATTTAAGCAATTAAAAAACAAACACAGCCGAGTAGAAAGTGACATTAACAGACTTAAACATAATGGATTAAACACGTGTCCTGACAAAGGGTTAATTAATTTTAAGCGTTATGCTTCAATTGGAGTTTTATCATATAATTTACATAATCTCGGTAGAATTTTGATAAAAAATGAATTGAAAGAAAAAGAGAGACTAAAAAAAAGACAAGCAGCATAGGAGATTGCTGTGATGTGCTTAAAATGTGTTCATTAATGGGATTATTAGTATCCCCTCAAAAAAGTATGTCAAATTTTAAAGCTTAAAAAAAGATTAAAAAAACAATAGCACACAGCAAGTTTGGTACGCTTATTGTACTTTTCAATGTGATTTAAAATTAATTAAACCTTTAAATTTTGCTGAACG
>JAAENB010000612.1 GCA_024224995.1 bacterium
AGAAATCAACCTTCATTTTTAAAAAATGTTGTCTTGTTTTTTGGGCTCACTATAAACTCCTCTCATGAGAATATTCTTAATGAGTTGTCAGAGTTGATGACTGATGATATGTTGTGGAAAATCGCGCAGGCCGATTATGGTTATGAAAAAGAAAAGTGTTTTAATCTTTTAAAAAAAATAATAACTACCAGGGAAATCCCCGCGCGAGTTGACTTCATTCCTGGTGAATGTTTGGAATTGACCAGGTGGACCATCGCGCAAACAGAAGAGGAACACATAATTAGAGCCTTTAGTTCAGCTCTTTTAATAATACTGGAACCGCTTTCGGATTATGACTGCCTTGACGATGAAAACGCCAGCTTAGCTGTTTTAATTGAAAGCATGACAATTCTCAGGGAGTCATGTAAATCTACTCAAGAGTTGATTGTTTGGAAAATTTTAACAGACTACCATGAAACGCTTGAGCTCTATCTCAGTGATGAAGAAGATAAATTTTATGTTGATGAAATAACAGTAAATGATTTTTTTATCTACGCGCTGCTGCTTTTAATGGTGCACAACAGGGAAGCGGAAGAGGACGCGGCAATAATTGTTGATTGGAATATGGACATGGAGAAGTACAATAATAATACTCCTCCCTATCAAGCTCAGCAAAGAGAGTCATGGCCCATAAAGATTAAAGGAGACGAGACTTTTTTATTAGGAACAACACTCTTTACGCAGCGTCATACTACCTGGAAAGATTTAAGCAGGAAACTAAACCTCGGGAAAGAGTATATTACTTCTTATGAAGTACGGAATAAAATTGAACGAATAGCAGATTGTATAATAAATAACAAGGCAATGCGATTTTAGGGAACCGTGCTATATCTAAATCTTTTTCAAATCCAATTCCGGGAACAGGCCCTGTTTAAAAAGAAGTTTCTTGAGAGTACGGACCCGGCCGGGGAAGGTAATCGGTGGCCCTGTGGGCCGGGTAACCGGTGATCGGTCAAGAACAACACCGGCAGGGCCGGGAAAAATATGAAAGAAACTGTGGGTATACCGGGGTCTGTTTTACGAAGATGCTCCGGAAAAGGGGTTGGTTCTGAGAGACGTTGCAGTGCAACGCCTTTACTGGCTGGTTTTTGGCCAGGGCTATGGAGATTCCGGGAAGGAGTACGCCTCCTGCGAAGAGTCTCAACCGTCAACTGCCAACTCCCCTACCGTCTCAACCTGATCCCTTCAATAGAAATAGAATCAACAGGAACAACCGGTCCCCGGGTACGGATAAACGAGACCTTTACCATATCGCCGGGCTCCACAATTGAAATAACCCTGGTTTTTGCGGTACCGCCGCTGCTTGAAAAAAGCCTGTTTTCATAACCACTGAGGAGGAGGTGAAACGTTTTATTGCCGTTAATAATGGAACTGCCCACCCGCAAAACTTCAGCGGGGCCAAGTCTTCTGAGGCCCGAGGTATTAATTAAAACGGAGCTGTTATGCGTGGTTAATAAGACCCGGTATTTTTCCAGAGCCCGGTGAACATCTTTATCAACAGCAATCGTATTGATATTATTCATATCCACCATAGCCAGTTTTTGAAAAATCCCTTCACGAGAAACAACAGGAAGTATCCAGGTAGGAACACCGAATAAATTATACGGGATGGGCTGCGTGGGCGACCACCGGGCGGAATCGGCGCCCAGGGAGGCGTCAACAGTATCCAGAACCCCGTTTTCATCGGTACCGTGAATACCGTAATACGCGGTTTTACCGGTCCGGGTGTTCATCATCATGGCGCCCACCAGGGATTGATCCATTGCGGAAATTGAAGACATGCCGGTAAACCAGAATTTTTCCTTACCCACTTTTATAAAAAAGAGATCTTTGCCGTACCAATAATCCGTGGGAATTTGAATATCTTTTTCACTGAAAATAGTATTCCACCAGCCATGAACATATTTCCCCCACCAGTCCATTTGTTCCAGTGCCTGTTCCAGGGGAATGACCCTGTCGACCCATTTGGGGATTTCTCCCAATTTTTTAAAAGTAATCTCACCGGTCTGGGGATCGGCAATAATAACACCCCGGGTTTTATAGCCGTTAAACCCTACTTCAGGAGAGGTGGCGGAAATAACATAATAGGGACGCCAGTTATCATCAACTTCAAAAGTATAATCATCCTTATAGATAGTGGGAAATTGATTATACACTTTCCGGTCGAGCCAGCAGCTGAAAAAACTTTTCCTGGTATAACGAATATCGAACTTTTTTTTGTTTACCCTGTCCGTATCGACCAGTTCGGCTTCATGCGTGGGATTCTGGGCGTCGATCCGAATATAGCCGGGAACTGTTTTTCTATTGTGCCATTTAAAGAACCCGGTAAAATCAAGGGGGAATATCCACCATAATTTTCCCTTCACTTCCTGAATACACCCGCCGCGATAATCAATTTCAAGCTGAGAACCAAGAATAGTACCATCCCTGGACTGACCCAGGACTTTATTTGCCAGGGTAGCGGCAGTAGATTTAGGAACAAGCCGGATATTATCCAGCTTTATTTGGGGAATATGTTTGGTAAAATCTTTCTTTTCAATTGTGCCCGGAAGAGCCCGGTATCTTTTGCTGTGGCACATCTGGCACGAAGAGGGAAGTAAAACAACAAGGAACAGGGCACAAATAACACCGGGAACGGATATACCCATAAATCCCCGTGAAAATAAAAAGCCAATGGCAAAGCCGATGACTCCCGCCAGTATTAAGGAATACCAGGTGGCGGGGTAAAAAAATCCGATTGTGGGCAAGGCCCATAAACGAATAAAAAACTGAACTATTCCGGCGAGAACCGCTGAGACGGCAACCGGGAGAATAAGGTCCGATGAACTGGAAAAATAAACAGTAATAAAACACGCTATGACAGCAATCAGTATTGTCAGGAAGATCAAAAGAATTATCATATAGAAACGCTCCGGGATCAAATAAAATAAAAAACCTTTTTATAATATAGCGCTCTTCGCATCAAGGATTTAATAAAAAAACTCCCGGGACAGAATTGTACCGGTTTAATTTCCTTTAGTAACCCGGATCCTGTCTTTTTATTGATAAGCGGAATTGTTGTGCTTTCTCCAGCAGGCCAGCCAGAATGCTATATTTTGAGGAATAATTTTCCCGGATATATTCAACCAGTTCAATAAATATTGGGTGATTTAGAATGATAGTAGAATATGCTGAAGTGCAATTTTTTTTTTCATCAATTAATTCCAGTAATGCTTCCAATTGAGCAAAAAGCCCCTCTTTGTTTTGTTTGCATTTTTCAGATATTTTTAATTTTTTGTTAATACATTCCTGAATTTCAATCCTTTTATACCTGGCACCTCTGGCTGTCTTTTGATCTTGAATTATTTTATTTGTATTTAATGATCTATTAAGTCTGAACACAGTTGCTTCGCCGGTCTTGCTTATACCAGACAACTCCATATTTCCCGGGTTCAGAGCCAAATGGACGGACATATCGTTTTCACAATATGGGTTAATGATTTCGTTCCCGGCTTCATCCATATAGTTTTGTCCCTTTACTGTGTTGCATTGCTTGCAAGAAGGCAAGAGGTTATCAAAATCGAAAGCCATATCTCTGAATTCATCGGTTTTTTTTGGATAAAAATGTTCAATTTCCAGAAATCCCCCTCCTTCATCCGGGCGTCTTTCACAATAAGCACATTTTTCATAAGAAGTTTTAAATAGAAATCCTTGAATTGTTTCTCTGTGTTTTTGTTTAATCCAGTCAGGTTTTTCTTTTTTGAAATAGACATCAAAATCGGCTAATAATTCATCTTGATTAGTTTGATACCACTCATTATATTCTTTTATATCTTCTTCTGATTTTTTTAATGGAATCATGTTTTATCTCTCAAAAGAAGCCCTGCTCCCATAATTTCAAGATACTCTTTAAAACTGCTGTCACCGGGAATAACACTCTTAATCTCTTTATATAAAGCGGTTACGTTTTCTTTATTGCCATCTTCCACGGCTTTTTCATATTCTTTGAAATGCTTGAATAACCAGTCAGATATTTCCGGGATACTATTTTCAATACCCATTGCCAGTTCAATTATCTTTTCAATTTCATAGCCATAAGGCTTCCCTTCCAGAGGTATTGTTTTAGCATCCACTCCATCACCATTTAAAGATAATAAAATAATATTATTTTCTCTCATGGACTGAACTAAAAAGGGGCTATGTGAGGTTATAATAAACTGGATATTTGGAAAAGTTTCTTCTAAAGCGGGCAGAAGTGATCGCTGCCAGCCCGGGTGCAGGTGGTTGTCAATCTCATCAATCATTACAATCCCTGCTATCTTTTTAGTATCGTCAATATCAACGCCTTTTTCCCATGCGCGTATAATCATATCAAAAAGCCAAACAAACATCGATTTAAAGCCGTCAGACATTGACTCTAGAGGGATAAGGCTTTCCGGGTTCGTTGGAGTTTTAAAATAAAAAGTCTCTGTATCAAAGCTATCGAGCTCAATTAAATGGCCCGGATCTGCCAGTTTAAACAATTTGTTTATGACTTTTTTGACCTGGTCAAAACCGGCTGTAGTATAACTATAGGTTTTGCTGTCTCCAATATGTTTCAAAGAAGAGTTTATTCCAAACAGGCTTGCAATACTGTCAAAATTTTTATCAGTGCGAACTGTGCTGCGCTTAATATTCCTGGCTGTTCCATAAGCAAGTATCAATAATGAATTTTTTATTGATAGATATCTCTCTGCATTTTCTATACATTCGATCCTGTCATTTTCATCAACCGTAAACTTTAAAGTACAAATATCATCATCCGGCATCTTTATGCTAATCTCAAATCCGGCATTTCTGCTTTCGGCTTTAATAACATCCGTCCAGTCATTGGCAAAACCGGGCCTTCCAACTCCGGAAAGCCCCAGGGCCAATAATTGTAAAATTGTAGATTTCCCCCTGCCGTTTATCCCGAGAATTAAGGTTGAGTTCGGTTTTATTTTAATAACCGCATTATCAAAACATTTTATATGATCTATTTTTAATTCCTCAATAATGACTTTTTTCAACAGGGGCTTTGAAGAAGTTTTTGAAGCATCAACTGTTTTTGTCCGCTTTTTTTCCGGAATAAAGGTATTATATGCCTGCTGCAATATTTTTTTTTGATTTGCATCCTCTAAAGGATCTACAAAAAAGAGATCAAAATTATTGATCATATACCTGCCTAATAATGAATACTCGGCTTCAGGTTTTGCCTGGTTCTGAAGGTTCTCAAAGGGTACTTTTAAAGCAAGATTCAATAATGGATCAAGTCCTTTATCCTGTTCCGGGTTATATAACTTAATTAATTCATCCAGTTGCTTTTCAAACAATTGAGAATATGAATCAATTGAATTTTTTCTTTTAGATATCAATTCCGGCCTATTCAAAGTTAAAAGATCAATAGTTGTATTGCCTCTTATATTATCATCAATAGCATATATCCTGCCATCGCGGCGAAAATCGAAATAATCTTCCGGGTTGTCAATTTCAGGGTTCAGGAGCAATGGCTCTTCTGCTAAAAATGATTCGGAATTTGCAGCCCAATCCTTTCGTACTTGCGGTGATACAACTCTCTGTGTTTCATTCATGATAGGAAATTTATCTCTTTTGGAACGATCACATCCTGGACAGGCCGGTAAAAAATTGCTCCATTCATATTGAAGCCAATAATAGAGTCGTCGGGGTCTATAATGATTAACATGGCATCCATCCAATTTGGACTCACAATAAGCACATTTATTATTGTAAAGATCAAGTAATTTGTTTTTTATTAGAGGAATTCTAAAAAAAGGTGGTGTTTCGACTGATTTTTCTATAAGAAGATTGTCTATACGTTTATCGACTTTCTCAGATTTCAAAACACTCGGGGCGTCGTCATAATCTTTATGAACCTTAATCATGATTATTTCCTTGTTGAACCCGGGGAAAGATAACAGGTTCTGTATCAATTATTCCACTTTTCAGTTTAATGCTATTGAAGCTATAACAATCTGTCAAGAATTTAGTTGAAAATGAAAGAATTTTGAAAGAATTTTGAAAAAACCTTTTTTAGAATATTTTATCCTGGTTAAGTACTTTCTGAATACCAAAAAAAAATTGACAAATTTGCAGTATAATTCATGAATAAAACATGATAAAAGAAATGCAAATGAACTCGGAAAACTTCCACCCCTTCGCGGCTCTCATTGGCCTCAAGTTTACTGCTTGCGAAAACGGGGAAAGCAGCTGCACCCTGGAAGTAACTGATCAGCTGTTAAACCCGCACAAGGTTCTCCACGGAGGAGTAATCTACTCAATGGCCGACACCGGCATGGGCGGCGCGCTCTACACAAAATTAAATAAGGGCGAACTCTGCGCCACTGTTGAAATCAAGATCAATTATTTTGAAGCGGTCTATTCGGGCACGCTTATCTGTAACACGCGGCTTATTCACAAAGGAAAACGGACCGCGGTGTTGGAATCGGAAATTAAAAACAATGATAAACTTGTTTCAAAGGCTCTTGGCACCTATTCTTTGTTTGACGCGAACTTAAAGTAACAAGGATTCCTTTTTTCCCCGCCCCCTGATCCCCCAAAGGGGGCACGCAGGATGATTTTTTATCTGACGAAGAAACTCTTTCTCTAATGAATTTGTTTTTCCTATATATGCGGCTCTTCCTATAGAGAAGATACCTTCTCACGTGCCCCCTTTGGGGGATCAGGGGGCCCGGAAAACCGCTTCAGCAGCAAAGAATTCGTAACCACGGAAACCGAACTAAACGCCATAGCTCCACCGGCAATAACCGGGTTCAGCAAACCCATGGCAGCAAAGGGAATACCGATAATATTATAAATAAAGGCCCAGAAAAGATTCTGCTTTATCTTGGTCATGGTTTTCCTGGAAAGCAGAATGGCAGTAACAATGGCAGTAAGACTTCCCTGGATGAGCGTAACATCACCGGACTCAATAGCGATATCACTCCCCGTACCCATAGCCATGCCAATGTCGGCCGTAGTGAGCGCGGGAGCGTCATTGATGCCGTCGCCTACCATAGCAACAACGAGCCCTTTTTCCTGCAGCTTCTTAACTTCACCGGCCTTATTCTCGGGCAGCACATGAGCCAGGATATGATCCGGCGCGATTCCAACCTGCTTGCCAATGGCTTCGGCAGTCCGGCTATTGTCGCCGGTAATCATAAAAACATCAATCCCCATATTCATAAGAGATTCAATAGCAGGTTTTGAATCTTCTTTCACGGTATCGGCAATGGCAATGAGCCCTTTAAGAATTTTGTTGATAGCAATATAGATAACGGTCTTTCCTTCTTTCTCAAGTTCCGCGACCTGCTTTTCCGCTGCCGCAGTATCAATGGCCTTTTCTTTCATAAGAACAGCAGTTCCGGCTAAAATCTCCGCCTCACCGCTCAGGGCCGCAACCCCTTTGCCGGGAATCGCACGGAACTCAGCGGGATCGGGAATGGAATTGAACTGAGCGTTTGCCTTCCTGGTTACGGCTTCACCCAGGGGATGTTCCGATTTCTTTTCGGCAATGGCGCTTAACTCAAGAAGTTTTTCAACAGTGATATCGCCAACAGGAACGATATCCGTAACAGCAGGTTCTCCTTTTGTAATGGTCCCGGTTTTATCCAGAACAATGGAATTTATTTTCAGAGCCCGCTCCAGGCTTTCCCCGTTCTTAATTAGTATCCCATTTTCCGCACCTTTGCCGGTTCCAACCATAATGGCAGTGGGAGTGGCAAGTCCTAACGCGCAGGGACAGGCAATAACCAGGACAGAGACCGCGGCAATAATTCCCAT
This sequence comes from bacterium, assembly GCA_024224995.1. Next base: position 7,837 of record JAAENB010000612.1, read on the forward strand.
AGTCCTGTCACCAAGGATAAAGGTCCACACGAGAAAAGTAATAATCGCGATTCCCAGGACCGTGGGCACGAAGTAGGCGGCAACAGTATCGGCCAGGCGTTGAATAGGAGCCTTTGATCCTTGGGCGTCTTCAACGACCTGAATAATGCGGGCAAGAATTGTATCCCTGCCCACTTTGGTAGACAAAATAGTAAGGGCGCCGTGTTTATTAATAGTCCCGCCAATGACGGGATCATCTTTTTGTTTTTCAACGGGAATACTTTCCCCGCTGATCATGCTTTCGTCTACTGAGGAGTTCCCTTCAAGAACAACACCGTCAACGGCGATCTTATCTCCCGGCCGCACAACAATACGGTCATTAACTACGACCTGTTCAATGGGAATATCTTTCTCATCACCCTCCCGGATAACACGGGCGGTTTTCGGCTGAAGGCCAATCAGTTTTTTAATGGCTTCAGAAGTTTTTCCTTTAGCGACCGCTTCGAAATATTTTCCAAGAAGCACAAGGGTGATAATTATCGCTGATGCTTCGAAATAAAGCTGGGGCCGGGCTCCGGGCAGGAGCTCTTTAATAAAGCCGTTGTAGATGCTGAAAAAATAAGCGGCACTGGTTCCCATGGCAACCAGAAGATCCATTCCCGGGCTTTTCGATTTTAAGCCATGCCAGGCATTTTTATAAAAACGCCAGCCGATAAAAAACTGAACCGGCGTAGCCACAGCCAGCTGGAAAAACGGGTTGTGTAAAAACTCAATGGGTATTTTGAAAATACCGGTCACCATAGCCAGGATCAGGGGAAGGCTCAGTACGATAGAAGCAAGGAGGGTCATTTTTAATTTCCCGATCTCTTTTTCACGGGCCTCTTTTTCCGCGTCCCGGTTTTCACTCTTCACCGGTTCGGCCGTATACCCGGCATCTTCAACCGTTTTTACCAGGTCTTCACCCGTGATGGAACCGCTTTCGAACTCAACAGAAGCTCTTTCCGCGGCAAGGTTTACGGAAGCCGAAAGCACTTCGGGAACCGCGTTCAGGGCTTTTTCAACTCTGCCGGAGCAGGCCGCGCAGGACATGCCGTATATATTTAAATCGACCCTTTGTAACCTGGTATCAGCATTACTTTTTTCTTCATTCTCTTCTATATAATCTTCTTCAATGACACCGTAACCCAGGTCTTTGATTGTGTCCCTGATGGTAGTGCCGGAAATTACCAGCTCATCAAATTCAATGACCGCCCGTTCCATGGCAAGGTTAACCGCGGTAGTTTGAACTCCTTCTTCTTTATTGAGTCCCTTTTCTATACGCGCGGCGCAAGAGGCGCAGGACATTCCCGTTATATTTATTGTCTCTTTTTTCATTACAAGCTCCCTCTCATATACCCCTACCCCCTATACGTATATAATATACAACAATTCCATAAGAAAAGTCAAGTTTTAGTCTAAAAAAATAAAAAAATCCACAATTTTTATTCGGAACTTGACATTTTCATTAAACAACTATATCTTAGTAAATAGATATAGGGGGTACGGGTATATGACAAAATCTGAGGATCATAATCATCGCCACCATCATAGGGACGAGAAAAAGGCTCACCACGATGAAGAATCAAAAAAAAATATGGTAAGCAGGCTTAGCCGTATTGAAGGACAGGTCCGGGGCATTGCCCGCATGATAGATGAAGATGTTTATTGTGATGATGTTCTTCACCAGATCTCTTCCGTGGAGTCTGCCTTCCAGGGAGTGAAAGCTGTTCTCCTGGAAGCTCATCTTAAAAGCTGCGTCATTGAACAGCTCCGGGCGGGCGATGACTCGGTTGTTGATGAACTGCTCGTTACCCTTCGTAAAATGATGAAGTAATATGCCTCTCTTACCGATTACCGATTACCCGGCCCAAAGGGCCACCGGTTACCTTATCCCCACCCGGTACTTCTTTATCATGGCCTCGGGCTTATACGTTGCTTTCGCCTGCCGCAGCGATTCTTTCCCCAGGTCCTGTTCAAAATTGAAGCAGCAATACTGTGCCGGCATGATGCTGGCGAAATTATTAAAAATAAATTGATAGATGCCTTTAAATTTCCGCCGGGCTTTGGCAAAATGAAGGGCGAATGTTTTATCGTTCAACTCATCTCCAAGGACAAATCCCGCGGGTTCTTTATCAACATAATAAATTCCTCCGCACAGGATCAACTCATCATAGAGCTTAAGCGCTTCTCCGCATTCCGCGAAATCGGTTTCTTCCGGCGCTTCTTGAATTCCCTTTTGCCACTCATCCAATATCCATTTCGCGTCCGGAAGCCTGTCGTCCGTAAGCGGTAGGGCTTCGTATGTATAACTCTCCCGGAACTGCTTTAAAAGATTTCGTTTTTTATGCAGGTTTCTTCCCGCGTATGTGGCGAGCTTTTCTATGGTATGAATATAGTCGGTTTCTCCGTCATCGTAGGTAAAGATAAATTCTTCAGGGTCGAAACCTTCGAGCCATTCTTCGGGAATTGGAAAAAGAGTTCCATGCTCCTTTATTACCTTCCTGATACAGTTTATATCAATCTCACGGGTATCCCGTGTGGGCATAATATAGGGCAGGCCGTTATAGGTTACCCCGGATACAAAAACATCTTCCCCTTCTATTACTTCATACTGATGTGTCTCTCGAAACAAATACAAATTTGAAAAGCTATATTCCGATACTCTCGTGGGTATATCCCGCATCCTGCTATACAACAGGTCTTTATGATGCAGACCGAGTTTTTCTTTCTTCAATATATTATTTCCTTCAAGGTTCATTTTATAAGATTATTGATTTTTTAAAGCATCCTGTCAACATAATAAAAAGGCCCTTTTTAAATATTATTATTGCGTTAAATTTCGTTGTCAATAAAGTGTTGATCCTGTTCCGGATGGCAGGGAAAAAATAGATCTTTTTCTGTGTAGATTCCGGAGAGAATCAGCCGAAGATTCTTTCTGAAAGCGACGTGACGTCACGTCGCTTTCATGGTACAAACCCCAGGCAATGTCTCCGGAAACAGGCCCTGTTTAAAAAGAGTTTCTTAAGAGAGAAAAAATGAACATTACAACACAAAAAAAAGCATTAACATATAGATGGATAATTTTTTGGATACTGGCACTGGGATATGTCCTGGTCTATTTTCACCGGCAGTGCCCGGCAGTTCTTGCAATGGATCTCATGAGAGATCTTAAAACAGGCGGTAAGGTTATGGGCCTTTTTGGGTCACTTTATTTTTATCCTTACGCGCTCATGCAGCTTCCGGCAGGACTCCTTTCCGATTCCTGGGGGCCTCGCAGAACTATCACGCTCTTTTTTATTATCGCCGTAACAGGTTCGGCCATCCTGGGTGCCGCGCCAAACATACACTGGGCTCTTGGGGGCCGGCTCCTGGTGGGTATTGGTGTGGCAATGCTTTTTGTCCCTACGCTGAAAGTTCTTTCGCAATGGTTCCGCGTTCGTGAGTTCGCTACTATGATGGGGATTCTCATGGCTATGGGCGGACTTGGGTCCATGACCTCCGCTGCTCCCCTGGCTTTCTTGAGCAATGCCGTGGGCTGGAGAAATTCATTTTTCCTGGTTGGGGGATTAACAGTTCTGCTTGCCCTGCTGGTATGGTTTTTTGTTCGAGACACCCCCGCTGAAAAGGGCTGGGCTCCCATTGTTGATAGCGATAATTCTTCGGAAGATTCCATTTCTCTCAGAAAGGGTCTTGCTCTTGTGCTGAAAGAAAAAGGGTTCTGGTTTCTTGGAGGCTGGTTTTTCTTTACCATGTCTATTTTCTTCTCTTTCGGCGGTCTCTGGGGCGGCCCCTTTCTCATGAATGTTTATGGGCTCGATAAAAACCAGGCCGGAGGCATTCTGTCAATGCTTGCCGTGGGAATGATTGTTGGATCTCCCCTGCTCAGTTTTGTCTCCGACAAGATATTCAAAAGCAGGAAAAAAGTGATCGTTATTTGCAGTGTTATTAACTGTGTTATTGCCGCGTTCCTGGCGTTTAATACCAACGGCTTTTCCATTGCCGCGCTATATATTCTCTGTTTCTCTCTGGGCGCCTTTACAAGCTCTGTTGTTGTTATCGGTTTTACCGCGAATAAAGAACTCTTCCCTGTTGCCATTGCCGGTAGTTCTACGGGGCTTATTAACCTGTTCCCCTTTGCAGGCGGTGCTGTTTTTCAGCAGGTTCTGGGGTTTGTTCTTGAGCGTCACGGCAAAGTAAATAACGCTTTTACTCTTGAGGGGTATGAGTCCGCTTTCCTGGTGCTTTTTGTTTGTTCGGTTATTGCTCTTCTTTTTTCTTTGCGGGTGAAGGAGACGTTTACGTAGATCCCTTCTGAACAGGAAAGAAGCTGCATCTGCTCTGCGTCCTCCACACCTCTTTAAAAACAATATCTATTTGAATTCTGCTTCAATTACTTTTCTTTTTAACCGCCTTGCTTTTACTTCATATATGAGAGTACAGTTATAGTCTTTATCAAATTTTATTTCAATAACTGATCCTCCCTGTATGATAATCTTCACTTCCCTGGCTAAGTCGGTACGCACCGGAATCTCCAATATTGAGCAGCAACAGCCTCGCACAATCTCGGTTAAAAATTTAAAATCTTCCAATACCATGTGTTCCGCGTTAAGAACTGCCCGCATCTTGGCGAAATGTCTCTTTGCCACCTCGTTTCTTAACGTTTTACTGGTAGCAGCAGTTGCTTTTACCCGGTAGGTATTATTATCTATCCAGCCCAGGTTTCTCCAGACTTCCCCTACGGGTAAGTCTGCTTTATTCTCCAATTTGCAAGACATAAATGAAACTACCGGAACCGTTATTGCAAGAATCATAGAGCCTATTATTATTTTCTTTTTTACGAAGGAAACCAGGAAAAAAATTAATTCAATCAACAGGCTTGGAAAATTATTATATATCATCTATAAAATATAGTAGAAATTCAATAAGGTGTCAAGCTCTAATATAATTATCCTTTCCCCAACAAGCGCAAACTCCGTTCCGCCTCCCATACCCATTGCTCACACGCTTTCTTTGCTATCACTTCTTTCAAAACAGCAACAACTCTTTCATCGGGAAAAGCTGAAAACGCCCGTATCAGCTTCCAGATCATAACTTCGTCGTCCCTGTTTTTATTATACAAGTCTAAAAGCGCGGGCAATGCTTCTGTTTTTTCTTCATTAAAAGAGATATGCCCCAATACATCAACTGCCTCAAGTAACTGAGACCGGGAAAAGGTACCGATATTATTTAAGACCGCGTGAAGTGCCGTTTCCCCGCAGCGGATTAAAATCCTCGCTGCGATATCCCTGGGACACGGATAACTATCTTTACCAAATTTTTTATTTGGCAAGCGGCTGTGCTGATTATTGCCGATAGCACCTAACAGGGGCAGCAGCAATTCTACGGATTTGTCTTTTAAAGCGGCTAGCGCGTCCCCTATGGCAATCTTCGTGTAGAGCTTCTTCTCTTTTTTTAGAGCCTCTATTAGATCGGGAACAAGTTCTTCAAGGCTCATTTTTTTTATGATTATCGCCCCCCTGGTTCTTTCTGTTGGGATCTTTGATGATAATAAATCTTTTAGCAGGGAGATATCAATATTTTCATCTATTATTATTGCGGATTCATCAACGAAACCTCTTGATTCCAGGTCTTTCTTTGAGCTTTTCATTACAAATGAATCCTCAGGTCCAGGCGTTTTTCTTTCCCCAGCTCCTCCAGCTCCTGCCGGAGCTCTGTCCAATAAGCATGCTCCTTCGAAAAAATCACTGTTTCTATTTGCTCTTTCTTCGCGGGAAAATGCCGCGTTAGAATATCATCAACATTCTGCCGGTTAGGACTCGACGGTTCCGTTAGGCTGAGTCCGTAAATCCAGATCGAATCCGTAAGAGGTGCCAGCATGTTTACCAGCGGGATCACATCACTGATATATGGGATAACCGGGCAAATCAGCGCGGAAGTTTTAACGCCTGCTTCCCGTACCATACCCAGGGCTTTGATCCTGTCACCGGTGTTTATGGTCCTGTATTCAAAGAGCTCGCGGATCTTGTCATCGGTAAAGGCGACAGAGACACTTACGGACGCGTTTTCCATTTTCGCCAGCAGGTCAATATCACGGGTTACCAGGTTGGACTTGGTAAGTATGCTCGCGGAAAATCCCCGTTCCAGCAATAACTCAAGCACCTGCCGTGTCTGCCGGTGCTCTTCCTCACACGGCTGGTACGGATCGGTTTTGTATCCCATATAAATACTTTGAGGAGAAATCTTTGCCAGTTCTTCACTTAACTGTCCGCGAATATCCGGGTATATACGGACCTCTTTTGTCCAGTCCGTTTCCGCTTCTTTTAGCGCATAACAGTAATAGCAATAGTGCTCGCACCCGACGTATGTGTCTGCCTGGTAATCCAGGTTTTCCAGGCCGCAATCCGTCAGGATTGGTCGATTAGAACAGGTTGTTATTTTCATAGCATGTGCCTCCTTTTAAAAAACTCTTTTTAAACAGGGCCGGTTTCCGGGAAGAGAGACGTTGCATGCAACGTCTTTACGGGTTGGTTTCCGGAGATTTGTCCCGGGTCAACACCACAGAGCCAAAAAAACACCGATCCCCTCGCAGGAGTCGCATCCCTCCTCAGAGTCTCCATAGCCCTGGCCTGAAACCAGCCAGTAAAGGCGTTGCACTGCAACGTCTCTCAGAACCAAACCCGTGCCCGGAGCATCTTCGCAAAACAGACCCCGGTATCAACACAGTTTCTTTCGTATTTTTCCCGGCCATCCGGTGTCTGAGCGGAGCCGAAGACCCGGGTCCGCATAACGTGAGGATCGTTAAAATTTACGCTTTTGAGAATTCGCGCCGGAACGCTGTCCCGCTTTATGCTTCTTTGGGGTTTTTGGTTTTGAGCTTTTCGGTTTTATTGGGCTTTTCGTTTTCATAGAGCTTTCAGGCTTCTTCGGTCTTTTGGGTTTATTAGGTTTCTTTGAGCGTTTATCCAGGCGGGATTCCGGCACATCATTAACCGGTTTAAAACCGTCAATCAACTCGCGGGTGAGCACCTGCTTAATAAGCCGTTCAATATCGGAGAGCTGCTTAAACTCCTCTGCGCAAACCAATGAGATCGCCTGGCCCGTGGAACCGGCACGGGCAGTACGGCCGATTCGGTGCACATAATCTTCAGGAACATCGGGCAGATCAAAATTTACCACCTGGGGCAGCTGATCAATATCCAGACCTCTGGCCGCTATATCCGTTGCAACCAGAATTTGAACCGAACCGTTTTTAAAGCCTGCCAATGCTTTTGTCCGCGCGCCCTGACTCTTGTTCCCATGAATTGCCGTAGCGTACATACCCGCCTTATTTAAATGACGCGTTAAGCGGTCCGCGCCATGTTTGGTTCTGCTGAAAACCAGAACCTGTTCCCACCTGTTTTCCTTAATTAATCGAGTGAGAACGGCCGGCTTTTTACTCCTGTCAACGGGGTGAACCAATTGGGTGACCGTATCAACAGTAGTATTGCGCGGGGAAACCGAAATTTCAACAGGATTTTTAATGATGCCCTTTGCCAGTTTACGGATATCATCGGAAAAAGTGGCGGAAAACATCAAGTTCTGACGCTTCCCGGGCAATTTTGATATAATTTTACGAATGTCGTGAATAAACCCCATGTCCAGCATACGATCGGCTTCATCTAATACCAGCACTTCCAGCTGGTTAAACCTCACGGCATTTTTGCGGTAGAGATCCAATAAACGGCCTGGTGTTGCCACCAGCACATCAGCTCCCGGACGTAATCTTTTCATCTGGGGATTAATATTTACCCCGCCAAAAACAACAGCGGAACGCAGCGGCAAATGCTTGCCATAGGTAAGCACACTCTCGCCAATCTGGGCAGCCAACTCACGCGTAGGAGTTATAATGAGCGCGCGCACCTGGTTCGCCTGAACCCGCTCTCCTTTCGATAATAGCTCTAAAATAGGTAAGGTAAAAGCCCCGGTTTTTCCCGTACCGGTCTGCGCAACGGCCATTAGATCCTTGCCTTCAATTACCGCAGGAATGGCCCTGGTTTGAATCGGTGTTGGATTTTCGTAGCCCTCATCAGCCACGGCTTTAAGGATATGGGCGGATAAGCCCAGGGTGGAAAAGCTCATATAATTATCTCTTTTGTTCTTTATAGGATACTGTCAATCGCTATGGAGGAGGTTTTTTTTACAACTCTTTTTTTTTGGAGCATTATGCAAAAAACTCAGGTTCTTTTCTCTCCTTGCACGCTTCCTTGAGTTGTTCAACGGGGATATTGAAGTTTGGATCTGTAATTTTTTTAGCGCCTGTAGGGCAGCTCTTAATGCAGGCGAAACAAATAATGCATTTAAATTTGTCGATATTCTTGCAATTCTCAGTATCAATAGCAGCAGTAGGGCAGACAGAAATACACTTCTGGCATGAGGTGCAGAGATCCATGTCAGTCTCGGGAGTAAGGGTCATGGGGGTCTCTTTTCGAAGCTTTTTTATCAGGTTGAGGTTGGCAGGTTCCATATAGGGATAATTCCCCGGAACAGGTATGTTGCTAATCTGTGAAATGGATGAGATAATTGTACCAAATTCTTTGGTTTTCTCTATGTCATCACTGTCGGGCCGGCCATGGGCTATTTCTCTTCCCTGAATTGAATAGGAGTGTTCTCCAATAAATGCTCCTGAGGCTAAGAGTTTAAATCCGCAAGCCTCGGCAATGTCACAGAGCTCTTTGAGTGCGTCATCATATTCTCGATTGCCGTAAACAACCACCGGAACCGCAGCTGTATTATTATTACCTTTCATGGACTTGAAAACAGGAACAACCAATTCGGGCAACCTGCCGTAATAAACGGGAGCACCAACAATGACCAGGTCATGGGAAAAATCGGGAAGATTTACTTCTCGGTTTTCCGGGAGAGTAATATCGATCATTCGGATCTCATCAATGCCGGTACTTTTAGCGATATTCTCTACAATTTTTTTTGTAGTCCCTGTGGGAGAAAAATATATACAACTGATTCTTTTTGTCATAATAATTACCTCAAAAATATAAAATTATTATACATAGGACTCCGGAGGGGGATTTTGCAACTCTTTTTTTATTTCAGCATTATATATCAATATATCCAGATGCAGCCCCAAAGGATATTCACCGGTATCCTTTTTCAAGATCACCGGTTCTGCGGCAAATATCTATTATATAGAAAAAATAATTAATGTCAAATGAAAAACAGCCATGTCAACTTCCGGAAGACCCTGAAAAAGAGGTTGATAAATAAAAAATAAAACCTTGATTTTTTCAGATTAGAGTTCATTATATGCAGTAATCCTGTAAAATTGAGGTATGGTCATGGAAAATTCAGAGTTATCAAAGAGCCTTAAAGAAAGGAAACAAAAAGAGCAGAGTAAAGAACAAAAACAGGAAGCAAAAGAGGCAGCCCTTGTGGCTGCCGCTAATGAAACAAAAAGCAGGGTAACCGAGGTTTCCCCGGAGGGCGGAAAACGTCTGCGAATTGAGCCAGTCCCCGGCAGCCGTTTTTTTACAAAACACAGTGTCTACAGCTTCCGGAGCATCCAGCTCATTAGCAGCCCTGTCCTGGCAGGTATTACCGTTCTATATTATTTTTTAATACGGCTATTTATTCCAAACCTGATCATAACCTGGGTAAGCAGCGCTCTTTTAGCCTATGCCACTATTGCTGTTTTTTTCCTGTTCTTCAGCAGGCTTGCGTGGCGTCCATTCTGTATACAAATAATTGATGATGAATTTGTATTTTTAAATTATAGTCAAAATAAAATCATTGATTCCGATAGTGTATCAAATGTACACTATAAAGTAGAGAAATACCCGTCTAACGGCTGGGCCAGCTTGATTATAAGCAGCAGTACATATTCAAAAAAGATAGCCTGGTTAAGCTATACCGATACGGACAGCCTGGTTACATTTCTGAGGAAAGCAGACATTAGAATGCTATAAACTTCCCAATAGTTCAGTAAGGTATGGAACAAGCTGTTTTTTTCTTGAGAGAATATTTTCCATGTAAAAAATATCATCTTCAACCTGGTTAAATGAAATCTTTTTAATGAAATCAATATCACCATCAATTATTAACATGCTGGAAAGTTTTGTAATATCGGTAATCATTAATGCTGAAAAACAGTGATTTTCTTTTTCCCTGATTTTTATAAGCTCTTTTAGTATCTCATCTCTTTTCTCTATAAAAATTGAAGGTGATACTACTTCAATTTGGCTTACACTGAACGATATTTTCCCCTCAGCATAAACCTTCAGGTCGAGATTTAACAAGTCCTTAATAGGTTTCTTGGTAATGAGTGAAGCAGATTCCATTATATTCTGACCATATTCACTTACACTGAGCCCCGTAATATCTGAAAGATAGGACGCTACGTCATGATCTGTTTTTGTTGTGGTGGCGGAACGGAGAATTAAGGTGTCGGAGATTATTCCTGCCAGAAGGAGAGAAGCAATTTCCTTTTTTAAGGGAATTCTCTGTTCCAGAAAAAGTTCCGCGATAATTGTTGATGTTGAGCCAACAGGTCTGTTTATAAATGTAATGGGGAGTGGTGTATGAATATTCCCAAGCCGGTGATGATCAATTATTTCTTTTATGGGGTACTGTTCCGCTCCTTCCACTGCCTGGGTGAGTTCGTTATGATCTACAAGTATTAATTCTATGGGAGGGGTTCTTAACAGGTCTCCCCGGGAAATAACTCCGGTTAATACATTTTCATCATCAACAACAGGAAGAGAACGTGAAATAGAATTGGTCAATCTATCTTTTATCTTTTTAATAAATTCTTCACCTTTAAGCGGATGAATATCTTTGTCTCCCATCTGAATAACGGGAGTCGAATAATAGATCATTAATGATGTCGCTGATGTATCAAAGGGAGACAGAATTACCGATGTTCCATGTTTTTCCGCTTCACTTGCCAGGTCTTTACTCAGCGTATGACCGCCGGTTATTATAATACACCGGACTCCCGAACTTACTGCATACTTTTGCAGATCTATTATATCTCCAACAATGAGTATGATTGTTTCCGGAGGTAAAGCTTCAATATGTTTTTTTACCGTGGCTGTATCTGACGCGGCAACAATAATCCGCCCCTGGAAAATAGTATCACCATTAATGTTGTATATATTTTGACCGCCAAGGGTATTTAAGATCAGGTCTATTGAGGTTGGTATAACCGTTCGAATATGAGGATCCATTTTTTTTAGCATTTTTTGCGCGAACGCGTTGTAATGAAGTATTGAGGTGATTTTTTTTTCATCATTAATAATAGGAAGCATTGTAAAAGTGTTGTTATTCATTATTTGTAATGCCTGCCATAATGAAGTGTTTTCCTCTACGGCGATGGGGGATTCTGTCATTAATGTTTTAACTCTGGGTGTTAGATTGCTTATTAGTCGCGGGTGGGGGATATTTAGTCTGCTCAGGATATATTGAGTCTGGGGATTTATTTTTCCCGCTCTTGCCGGAAAATAATTTTTTTTCCCTGTTTCCTGTTTTAGTGAAGCATACGCAATTGCTGAAGCAATGGAGTCCGTGTCAGGGTTTTTATGTCCAATTATGTAGGTAATTTTTTCTTTCATTTAAATTCTCTTTCATTTAAATTTTTTTATTAAATTTATTGTTAATTAAAAAGTTTAAGAACATCATTAATAATATTCAGAATATGGGTGTCAAGCGACAATTTTTTGACAATTGAAATTCACAATAAAGCACAAAGACAGAAAAATCAAATAATATTATATTTTTACAAAAAAAAAATGCCCTTTTGGGTTGAAAATTTATACATACTATGTAAACTGGCCCCGGTTTTAACCGGTATTTTTTTCAGGAGAGAACAAAAATGGAAATGTGTTCAGTATGTTCATTAGATAAATCAACAGAAAAATATTCCTGTTATGCCGCAAAATCGGCAAAAGATAAGATTTACGAAATCAATGAAGCTCCGAAACAATACAATATATGCAATGATTGTGTTGCTCGTGAAGAGAAAAAAAACCGAATTTCCGCTATTCGTACACTATGCTTTTCCGTAAGTATAATGATCCTGCTTCTTGTTTGCTTTTTCAACATCGGGGACAAAAATTCTCCGGATATTCTTTTTCCAATACTCGCAATTTTGCCCTGCTTATTTTTTATTTATTTGTCAATTGTTTCAATATTTTTTCCTCCCGGTAAGAAACAAGAGGGGTATTCTCTGGCTAAAAAACTATTGAGTAAAGAAATAGTTGGCAATTGGGCCCGGGAACAACTTGAGGGAATAAAAGAAGGACATCGTGTTGGAAATGAAAACCTTTTGAAAGATATGTTGAAAAAAACAGAAAACAATACAATTGGCTTCAACGATTTTCGAATTAAGAATAAAGCAGATATTATTGTAAAAGGTAAAATCGTATCGGACGCAGATGTTGAACAAATGAAAAAGAAAAATAGAGTTAGAATACGAATTGCATCTCAGTAAAGGGATCCGTGTATGTCAAAATCTTTTCATAAATTCATTCAAACAGGATATAATAAATTATTAATTATATCTACAGTGCTCTTTCTTCTGACATATATATTTAATAATTATTTTATAATAAATCATGTTTATTGTAATCGAATTGTTAGCTCATTGATTAATCCTTTTTTGGGAATCTCAATTTTTTTATTTCTTTTTAAACTTCGATCTTTTTTTGCTAATAAAATATTAAAGTTTTTAACTAAATTATCTGCTGTTTTAATTGGAGTGTTAATAATTTTCGATATTTTAGCCTGTAGTGTGCGTGTACATGAGTCATCTATTGACAATAAAAAATATTTATTTTATTCAAATGAATATTATAACTATTATGTACTTGATAAAAGAAGATCAGCTCCGGATGATCACTGTTTAATTATGTATAAAACACACCAGGTTAATTCAATAATTTCATATAGGGTTTATGTAAATAATGAAGAAATTGAAAAAAATGGGATCAATTATATGGAACTAATAAAAGAATACTCAGAATATTTACATGAACGTTACAAATAGAAAAATCCTTCGCCCCTCAGTGGGGGCGAATGCACGGCAGCAATGAAAAAAACCTGAATTAGTACTCAATTTTTACAATTGGGATTTAACGTCAAATACTCCCGGGCAAGTTCGCTCATTCCATTCTCTTCTGCAATGCGGGCAGCATCATCAAGTTCCGCGTGTATCCTGTTCATGAGCAGGTCCAGGGTTTTTTCCCGTTCCAGCAGAGCGGCCAGGTCCCGCAATAAGTCCTTTTCGTTTTTTATCGGCGAGTCCAAAAAACCGCCCAGCTCTTCCCAGGTCTTTTTGCCGTCATGGGAAAGGGCGTAATAGACCGTGGTAAAATGTTTGTTGTTCATGTCTTTTTTAATGTCGTTAATATCGTCAATGATTCTCCAGGCAACGCCGAATGAGCCAAAGGCGCTTCGGATCGTATGAGCCGCTTCCGTGCTGCCAATTAGTTTGATAGCAGTAAGCATGGGAGTAATATACCAGGTACTGATCTGGTCTCGAAAGAGATCGCAATAGGCGTCAAGAGATTCCAGTTTGTTAAAATTGATTATTGCGGGATAATAGGTGTTTATCAGCGAATCGGCAAGTTCTCTGCCGCCCGGGATATCCTGCGAATACCGGTCTATCCCGGTTTGGAGCAGGTACCATGCCTGGCTGCGCATAAAGAGGAGCAGGTGCGTGGCAGGCATATCCGCGTCGTTCAGGTGATCGTCCAATGAGTGAAGAAACATGGTCATTGCATGGCAGCAGACCGCGTCGGAATATTCTTCCGGGGAAAGATCTCGTTTGATGCTTGTAGACTTGAGCAGCCAGAACAGGACCGACCAGGTCGGCACGTAAAAACCCCTAAAAAATATAAGCTTGTCTTTAAGCGTAAGCGCCGCGTATTCCATCATAAACGTAAAGGCGTCCATGCGCATGGACTCGGGCAGACTGTTGCACATATTGGGAATCTGCGCGTTAATCTCTTTGTAAAATTCCTCTTTTTCAGGAGAAAGAATTATTTCTCCAAACGCTGCCGATTCAAATTGTGTAAATATATTGTTTTCCCGGCTCATGTATCCTCTCTCAAGAAACTAAATTTTGCTTGTGCGCGGGCCTTGAAGCATCCCCTCTTCTAAATGCTGCGGAACTCGCATTCGCTCAAACAGTCCTCACATTTAGAAGAGGGGATACTTCAAGGCTATACTTATATCGCACTATTAATTAGTTTCTTTTGTTTTTTCCCCCACCCCAAAGGGATTATGACACACAATATAATACTTTTTATTATCTGTCAATGAGATAATACTGTCGTTCATTCCCACTCACCTAGCGTTCATTCCCATTTGAGCTCCAATGGTGATTTTATTGTTGCCGGTGTTAATATAATTCAGTATTTTTGTATGTATAAAAGCAATTTTTTGCTTATTTAATAAAACCAAGGAGTTTACTATGACAAACGCAA
>JAAENB010000613.1 GCA_024224995.1 bacterium
CATAACCCTGGCCTGAAACCAGCCAGTAAAGGCGTTGCACTGCAACGTCTCTCAGAACCAAACCCTGGCCGGAGCATCTTCGCAAAATAGACCCCGGTATACCCACAGTTTCTTCCGTATTTTTCCCGGCCCTGCCGGGTCCGCACTCTTAAGGAAACTAAATTGTGCTTCCAGGCCAGATGCAGCTCGTAATACTATTTTGTTTCTAACGTATTTTTCCCCGCTCAGTGGGGTCCGTACTCTCAAGAAACTATAATTTAAATAGAGCCTGTTCTTACCGATTATCGATAACCCGGCCCGCAGGGCCACCGATCACCTTACCCCTACAGCTTCTTATCTGCCGCCATTTGCATATATTCAGCGTCAAATCTGAGCCGTATATTTTTTTTATCACCCATAACAGACCCGTCAGGGAAACTGATGCCAACGGAATCCTTGGAACCGGCATTTTTACCGAAAAGCTCGTTGTCGAATAAAAAGGTTCGAACATATTCCATGGTCTCTTTCAGTTTTTCGTCTTTCGCGAAATCAGCAGCTTCTTTTGCCGTGTAGAACATTGCTGTAGTCTTAAGTTGAGCGTTAAACTCTGCCGTATTTTTGGCACCTGATTCTTTTGCCATGTGCTCTATTGCTTTTACCGATTTTTTGCTGTCCGAAAGGACTGCCATTGTTTCGTACCAGGCTCCCACAAGTGCTTTTTTCAGCGCATCAGGAGCATCGCTATGCACAACCATCATGTCGATAATTTCACCGGGAATTTGTGAAGAATCAAAAATAAGATTTGCTCCCTCCTGGTCCCGCACCTGCATGAGCATGGGGTTCCAGGTTACAACAATGGCTTTATCTTCAGTGAGAAAAAGATTGGCAATATCCTCATCACCCGTATTAAATAGAGTAAGCCCTTTTTCTTTCATTTCATTCATGGCAAGAGCCCGCGAGAGAAGATAGTGGGAAACCGAAAACTGTACCAGGTTTATTTTTTTTCCTTTGAGCTCTTTTATCGTTTTTTCACCCTTTGTTACAATCCCATCGTTCCCATTCGAAAAATCTCCGATTATGAGAGCAGTGCTGTCTATTCCGCCTGTTGCCGGGATGGTGAGAACATCCATATTTGTCATGGTGCAGCCCTGAAACTTTTTGGCCGTGTATAAGTTGATCGATTCAACATAATTATTTACCCTGACGAGTTTTATCTTTATTTTGTACTTGTGGGCCCATTTTTTTAGAATGCCTGAACTATCCGCGTAATCCCAGGGTTCCCACCCGGTATAATGGGACCAGGCTATAGAGTATTCATTTGATTTTTTGCAGCCCGAATTGAACGCCAGCAACAGTGAAACCGCGATTGCGATAAATAATATTTTTTTCATGATTATACCTCGTTTTTATTTTAAGAAGGGACGCGCAGCGTTAGCTGCGCCTGCTCCCTGCTTTGATACATCGAAACTTTATAGAAGTCAACAATTTATTTGAATTTTTTTTCCAGGGTAACCTGATTTCCCTTTTTATTATAAGTAATCGCGTCAAATATGTTTTTTGCCATTATAATCCCCCTGCCGTGGGACTCCATTCTTTTGTTTACATCGGCCATTCGTGAATTAATAAACGGTTGAAAGATAAAACCGTTCCCTTCGTCGGTAACCGTATAAATGACCCTGTCCGG
>JAAENB010000614.1 GCA_024224995.1 bacterium
AGTCTTACACCGGAATAACCTCTTTTCGAGTCTCTTCTTTCGAAGCAAAAAATTCCTTCATAAGCGCGGCAACCACTCCGGGTTTTTCAATGGGAACAAAATGACCGGCATCGGGAACGGTAACGATTTGCGCCCCCTTAATGACCTTTTGCAGTTTTCGAGCAGCTGCCGGTAAAAACGTATCCGAATTTTCTCCGCCGATTACCAGGACCGGGCAGCGAACCTGTGCCGCATACTCCCAGATATTCGACGGAACCGATTCAAATATCCGCGCCTCCAGTTCGGGATCACATTTAAGTTCCATTCCCGCGCCATGGGGGGGCTTTGTTTCGCTCATGGCACAATCCACGTAGGCGTTGATAAATTCCGGAGACCAGGATTTAAACATACCCTTGCCGGAAAAGCGTTCCAAAACCTCTTCCCGCGGACCAAAACTCTTTTTACGCCGCCGGGCATTTTTCGCAATAGGCATCATTCCAATAAGATTGATCTTCCGCATTACAGCAGCAGTACGCAGCATCCAGGGAGGTAAAATTACCGGGTCAATAAGGACAATACGGGAAAAAAGCTCAGGATAGCGCGCGGCAGCAATAAGCGTGGTAACGGCTCCCAGGGAATGGCCTGCGGCCATAACAGGCGGCCGCATCATGGTAGTTATCAATTCCTTGAGATCTTCGGCAAAAATCTCCCAGCGCAGCTCATTCTTTTTCCCGGAAAGTACCGGGGCCGGCTCGGAGTCGCCATGTCCGCGAATATCACTGGCCAGAATCCGGAATGAATCTGCCAGGTGTTCAAAAAAGGGAACATAAACCCCTGAACAAAAACCGTTTGCGTGTAAAAAATGTACCGGATCACCCTTACCTGTCTCTATCCAGTGTATCCGTCCTGTTTCAATTCTCGTAAATCCTTCTTTATTCGCAATCGTTCCGTTCATATTCTAAAATCTCCTATTATAATATATTAAAATACTAAAACACTCAGCCAATTTCAACAAAATATTAAAAAAAAAGAAAATTAGTCCCCTGGTCCTTTTACCGAAACAAAATAAATTTTAATTGCTTTCTAATTTCATTTTTGCTATTAATGGTATGCACCCGGAGTACAAAAAACACAAAAGTAAACATTTTATCGTTTATATACACAAAAAACAACGATATTAGCAAGGAAATTACATGCAAGCAACATTAAAGGATATCATACGGACCAACAGAGACCGGCTTTTTATTGTAGACCCGGAATGTTACATCATATTCACCGGAGACTCCCTGGAAGACACTCTCCCTTTTATCCGGGTCGGGAACTGGATAAATATGCCTGTGGAACTTATACCATTAATCGAGAATATCATCATAACCGACAGCATATTAGGGAACCCTTCCCATGAACAGTTCAACATTGATGTACGATACCTGGAAACAAATAAGTATATAGGCAGTGAAAATATCGTAAAACGCTATCTCGATTTTCAAAACATATTCGGCCTGGATTTGCAAAACGCGTCTATCGTCAATATAGAAAAAGACATACCCGAATTATCGGCCCAGAAAAATATCTCCAAAAATCATTTTATGGGCGTATTTTACCGGGACGGAAACTTTAAAACAGTATATCACGGCAAAGATATAATTGATGTAAAAGATATAGAAACAAAAGATTTAAACCTCACTACAATCCAGAAAAAGATCTCGGCACAGAGCAGGAAAACAGAGCGATACGCCGGAGCCGGGATAGTGATATTAAAACACAATCCCATATTCTATAACAACAATTTTTTCACATCCTATCTCTTCCCGCCCACCTATTTTGAGGACTTTTCCCGGTTGAGTATTAACCCGGAAAAGATACGGGAAATATTGTTCCCTTCATCGAATCTCATAAACCTGTCCCGGTTCTTAAAATGGAAAAACAACACCGAAGGAAAAGTAACCATCTTTTCCGACCATGACGAACAACTGGCAAAAGTAAAAAAACTCTTTTCCAAAAGCCGCATCAAACTGGAAGAGTTCGATGGCCTGGGACACAACACCGGGGACGGATTATATATAAAGAACTACAAGAATACGTTCAATATCAAACTGGTATATGAATCTGTAGGACCTGCTTTCCGGCCCTTAACCATATCATTTATTAAATCAGCTACCGGCACCAAACAGATCGTAAAGGACGACCTGGACGCGATCTTTATCACCTACTCCGCTTATGAGGACACCAACCTCTTTTTTAAAGCAACCAAAACCCCGGCAGCGATCATCTATGACGGTAACCGCAACATTTCCCGGCTTGAAGGAAGCGACACGGTAATACTATATCCCCGGATCCAGTATAATTTTGAGCGGCATGATCGCATTGAAACAATCTATAATAGTCTTGATATCAATGAAGACATACTCTCAATATTGGTGAATGAAGATATCAGCCGGGTAGAAACCATACCAACGGAAATAATACTGGCCCTGGAAGCGGAAGAAAGCAGTACTGCCGATAGTTCAACCCGGAGCGAACTTGAAAAAAATATCGCGATTTATAATATCGCCTCCCTGGTGCGGGTATTTATTTACACCATATCAAACCGGAAATTTTCCGCGAAATTAAAAAATATTTACCTCCAGCTGAACAAAATGATCAAAACAAAGGAACTGTTCAGTGACATATCAAAAATAGCAGTAACCCTGATATTTTATAATGAATCCATTTTTCAATTTATATCACTCAGGGAAAAAAGCACGAAAGCTCAATTCCTGGATGAAATTCCCCTGCTCCCTGAAGATGAATATTTCACCCGCCAGGACCTGCCGGGAGTTGCCCCCCATGACCTGGACTATTATAACAAGATCCGGGAAGACCGCATACGGCTCATCAAACTCCTCAATCTCTTTGTAAATGGTCCGGCCTTTAGCGGCGAACGAAAAAACGAAATGACCCTGTTAAAGCAGGCAATTGAAGAACGGAAAAAGCTCTATGCCGATGATTTTTACGTTAATACCGCGGTTGACCTGGAAGAGAAGCAGGGACTTGCGGCCATAACAGATTCCATAAAAAAACTTTTTAGCAAAGATCCTCACCGGGCAGTGCCCGGAGAAGAGGTGTACGTGCCCGGAGAGGAACCCGGAACGATGGCAGACCATGAACTGAAGTCGGGAGTTGGTCTTTCGGATATGAACGCAATTCTAAATAAAAACCAGGGAGAAGACGGTCCCGGCGCAGCCGAAAAATTACCCGGAGAAAGCGACAAAGAATACGCTTTACGGCTGCGGAAGGATGTAGAAAAACTTACCGGAACCGGCGGCGCACTGGAAAAATTGTCCGGAGAAAGCGACAGCGAACACGCAGCGCGGCTCCGTGATTATATAAAAGAACTCGCAAGCAGCCATGAAGTACCGGAACAACGGTCCGGAGAAACGGACAGGGAATATACAGAGCGGCTGCGCGATCATGTACAGGAACTTGTGCGTACCCGCAAAACTCCGGAAAAAATTCTCGGTGAAAACGACAACGAATATGCCTCACGGCTATATGATTATATAGATAAACTTTCCGGTGGTGCCGGATTACTTAAAAAGATGCCCGGTGAAAGCTACAATGAGTACGTATACCGGCTTCGAATGTATGTAGAAGAACTGACTGCTCCCGATGGCGTGCTGGAAAAATTAGCCGGTGAAAAAGATACCGATTACGCAAAGCGGCTTCGCCGGTACGCGGAAAAGCTCGCAGGAACCGGGGAAGCGCTAAAAAAACTACCCGGTGAAAAAAATACCGATTACGCAAAGCGGCTGCGTATGTTCATAGAAGAACTTACCGGTGTCAATGGTGTACTTGATCCGGAGCACAATGAAACCGACACGCAATACGCTGAGCGGCTTCTCGGTTACCTGGAAGAACTTACCGATTCAAT
>JAAENB010000615.1 GCA_024224995.1 bacterium
GGGAACGGTATCTCAGGAATATATCGATACCATCCCTGAAAATAATATTATGGGGCAATCTCCGGCAGCGGGCACCTCTGTTCGATACGGCTCCCCGGTTGACGTAACTGTCTCCACAGGAAAATGGACCGGCGTTGATGAATCGGCTCCTCATGTTGCCATATCAGCATTACCCGAAACGGTTTATATTGATGAAGAAGTTACTCTCTCAGTGAACGCCTGGGACAACGCAGGCGTTGTAGACCGGCACCTTACGATAAATGGCGATCCTGTTGACCTGGTGGGAGATGAGTTCATCTTTTCCGACACTACAGCCGCCGGAATTTATACTGCGGAAGTTACCGTTATGGATGAGGCCGGGTTTACCGCTTCTGCAAGCACCGATTTCCGGGTTGCTGATCCTTACGACAACACATCGCCTGTAGCGGCGTTTGATGACGATGACTGTATAACCGTTACGGATCTTTATTCTATACAGGGCGAGGTCTCCGATGAAGCGGGAGTAAGCTATACGTTACAAATGCGTGAAGACGGCGCTTCTGAGTGGATAACCTTTGCCGAAGGAGTGACTTCTTCGATTGAAGGAGAGCTTGGGGTGTTCGATCCCACGGTTCTCAGGAACGGGATTCACCGCATACGGTTATATGCCGAAGACCTTTCAGGGAACTCCACTATTGTGGAAAATTGCGCCATGGTTGAAGGCGGCCTTAAGGTTGGCCAGGTTATTTTACCAGCTACAGATCTCTCTATTCCACGGCCAGGAATGCCGCTCACTCTCGAAAGAGAATATGACAGCCGCGCTCAAGGCCCGGGAGACTTTGGCCCGGGGTGGAACCTGCCCTCTTCCAATGTGAAGGCGGCAATAACAACTCCTCTTGGTGAGGAATGGGACCAGAATGTGGGAGGCCAGTTTATTACTACGTATATACTGGTTGAAAAGAAAAAACATGTTGTGATGATACGCTTTAGTGATGAGAAGATCCTGAAGTTCAAAATGGATGTTGCTCCCAAAACTTCAGTATTGATCTCCTTTGAAGGCGGTCACCGGCCAATGACTGTGGGATATACTCCTGTTGACGGAACACAGGGAAGCCTGGCCGCTCTTGATAATGACAGGCACGTGATGCTCTTATACGGCCGGATTTATGATATCGATATGAAGCTCTATAACCCGAAACGATTCAGGTATACCGATGTTGACGGAACGGTCTATGTTATCAATACCGAAAAAGGTATAGAAAGTATTACCGATGTCTATGGCCATGCGGTAACGTATAGTGAAAACGGGATTTCCCATTCGTCGGGTATAAGCATCTCTTTTGAAAGAGACAGCAGCAACAGGATCGAGACCATAAAAGACCCCTTTGGCAAGGAGTATGATTATTATTATGGTGATGACGGTATACTGGAAAAGGTTATTGAGAGAGGAGACGGGCCGCAGCTCTTTCGGATGATGGCGAATTATTCTTCATGCAAAGGATTTATGCAGAATAAGATCAAAGAGATTAAAGCTCCCGACGGTACCGCGCTTGGTTCTTTTGAGTATGACGACAAGGGAAGAGTCATAGCCATGACCGACGCTGAAGGGAATAAGATGGTGTATGGGTTTGATATTCCCAATCACCGGCAGACGGTGACGGACAAGATGGGTAATGAAACTCTGTATGAACACGATAATAAAGGGAATGTCACTCATATGGTAGATGATCATGGTAATGAGGCTTTTTACAGCTATGACTCCAGGAGCAATATGCTAAGCAAAACAAACCGCCTGGGGCATACCACAACATATACCTATGATGAAAACGGCAACAGACTTACCGAGACCGATCCCCTGGGAAATCCTACGGAGTATACGTATAATTCCGACAACAAGGTATTGACCAAAAAGGATCCGCTGGGCAATGTTACGACAAATTCCTATGACGATAATGGAAAGCTGCTCAGCATAACAAAACCCCTGGACACGGTGATAACAAACACCTATGATTCTCACGGGAATAAGTTATGGGCCGCGAAAAGCTATGGCGATAGCACTCAAACAACAAGCTATGAGTATGACGAGAGCGGCATCTGTGTAAGCGCAACTGATCCTCTTGGCACGGTAAGTTCCTTTTCGTATGACGAGTATGGCCGGATGATAAGCAAAACAGTAACCCGCACAACAGAAAACGGTCCTGTGGAAATGGTAACCGGAATGAAGTATGACCGCCGCGGCAGACTGTTTGAACGAACCGATCCCGATGGAACGGTTACCGCTTTTGAGTATGACGCTCTCGGCAATAAGTCTGCCGATATTGATAAAGCCGGTAAGCGTACCAGCTATGAATATGACGGAAACGGAAAGCTCACCAGGACTGTTTTCCCTGATGGAACAGAGACTGCCCGGACCTATGACGCGGCCGGGAACCCGGTTACCTCATCGAACAGGTCGGGATTTATAACAAATTTTGTTCATGATACGGTGATAAATCAAGCAACCCGTATTACGGTTCATACCGGGGCCGCCAAACAGATGGAATATGACGCAACCGGACGGCTATCGGCCATAACAGACGAAAACGGTAAAACTACCTCCTATGAGTACGATAAAGCGGGAAGGAAAACAAGAGTTCTGGAAGGGGCGGACGGTGAAACGGTATTTACTTTTGACGCAAACGGAAACACGGTAAGCATGACCGATGCCGCGGAGAATACAACCACCTATGAGTATGACGCGCTCAACAGGCTCATACGAACCACCTTTGCCGACGAAACCTATACTGCCGTGGGATACGCCTTTGACAGGTTAAAGGCATGGGAGAGAGACCAGGCAGGAAGGATTACCCGGTTTGAATATGACGCGGCAGGCCGATTGGTTAAAGTTATTGATCCCAATGAAGGTGAGACTGTATATTCCTATGATGAGTCAGGCAATAAAATTGGCCAGACCGATCAGAACGGGCGTACTACTTCCCGGGAATACGATAACCTGGGAAGAGTTGTAAAACATACGCTTCCACTGGAAATGTTTGAGGCCTTCAGTTACGACTCCCGCGGCAGCCTCGTAAGCAGGACCGATTTTAACGGTGAAACAACAAGCTATGAATACGACTCATGCAGCCGTCCACTCAAAAAGATTTTTCCCGACGGCTCTGAGGTATCATATGAATATTCGTTTACCGCAACAGGGAATGAAAAACGGGTCTCTTATGCCGGGGGAACAACGGTATACCGGTATGACGGGCTTAACCGTCTCGTTAACCGCAGCAACCCGGACGGTTCCGAAATATCCTATACCTATGATCTCAAAGGCAACCGGACATCCGTTGCAACAGCTTCAGGTTCCACAACATACACCTATGACGAGATGAATCGTCTCGCGGCAGTTACCGGTCCTGATGATGGTATCACAACATATACCTATAACCCCGTTGGGACCAGGGCACGCGTAACATATCCCAATGGTGTTATTACGGAATATGGGTATGACAGGCTTAACAGGATTACCGGTATTGAAGCACGAAACGCAAGCAATGAGATACTTGCGCAGTATTCATACACCTTAGACCCTGTTGGGAACCGGCTTCAAGAAGCGGAAAATAACGGAAGAACTGTGGATTACACGTATGATAATCTGTACAGGCTTGCGGAAGAAAACATAACGGATCCTGTTCTCGGGAACGAGACAATTTCTTATACCTTCGATAGTTTCAGCAATAGATTATCAAAGACCGATTCTTCAGGAACGGTAAACTATACATACGATCTAAATGACCGCCTCACAGCTGAGACCGGTCCGTATAGTATTACGTATGAATATGATAAAAATGGGAACACCCTGAGCACGTCGAACGGTACTGAAACAACACAGTATGGTTATGACTACGAAAACCTCCTGGTTTCCATAGAAAACGGCACAAATTCAGCCGCGTATACCTATGACGATAAAGGCATCCGGTGTGGGGCAATCGTTAACGGCACTGTTATAAAGTACCTGGTAGACGGGAACACTCAGTATGCCCGGGTGCTGGAAGAACGGGACGGTTCCAACAACCTGCTTGCTTCGTATACTTATGGAGACAGTCTTATCAGTCGGCATAGTAATGGGAATAGCTCCTATTATCAATATGATATCCGGCAGTCAACACGACTCCTCACCAATACAGCAGGAGACGTTGAAAACAGGTATGTCTATGATGCTTACGGCAGGCTTCTTAACCAAACCGGAACAGCTGCCAATAATAATCTGTATACCGGTGAGCAGTATGATCCTCATGCCGGGTTATATAACCTGAGAGCACGGTATTATAATCCGGCAAACGGCAGGTTCCTTAACCGCGATACCTGGTCCGGAAGAGAATACGAACCGGTTACCCTGCATAAGTATTTATACGGTAACGCGAATCCCGTAAGCTATACCGATCCCAGCGGGCATATGTCACTTGTGAACCAATTATCTTGTGTTGCGATTGTGGCCACATTGGCGAAAACCGCATACACCGGCTACAAAGTTGGTAAGGCAAAGAACACCCTGGAATGGAAAGGGCATATTGCTGCGGGAACTTCAAACGTTGGAGCAACCGGTTTCATGGGTGGAGGTCTTCTCATCGGTTTAATTGATGAACCACCGGAAGAACTGAATACCGATTCCTGGGGAGGATATGTAGTCGTCATGGTCGGGGTAACAGCAGGCTTTGATTCCAAAACAAACAAGTTATCTCAAGGTTCCGGGGGGACAATCTCTACCCTCACCTTAAGAACTCCCGGTATCTTTGCGGACTGGGAATACCTTTGCGGATTATCCTCCTGGATATCCATTACAGGCGCCTATGGAATCGGTTTTTCCAAAACATGGATGACCATGGGACAGGCTTATGGAAATTGTACCTGGCTTGTCCCCTGGGTGGCTGAAGAATGGGTTGTAGGATTTGATGTTGGAGTTGATGTTATGCTGGGATGGTCTATACAGTTTCATCCGGAATTTAATATATAAATAAAAAATTCCACTTGAGAACATGTTTCTCAAGTGGAATTACCGCTTACTGCCAAAAAAAACTTGACTTTGTCAAAATTCTTTGTATATTATAAAGAGTATAAATTTCTACCATATTTTCTCAAAAGGAGGCCAGCCATGTATCCCATTGCAGCAAACTCACCAGTAAGCCTCTGTCCTGTTCCGGCCCCGGCTTACCTGGTATCAGCCAAATAACAGTCCTCTGAGTTCGAGCGAAATATATATCGCCCGATCATTTATTGAATATTTATTAAACACAAATTAATTGGAGAATTATATGCCTGATAAAACGCACCGGTCGCACCGGTCGAAGTACTCAAACAAAGACAACCGTCTTTGTAAACAAATAGAAACAGAGCTTTTAGTGCTTTTCGCGGGAGCAGCAGAAGATGAGCGCTTAAACCAGCTTGGCGTAGCGTCGGTAGAACCGGCGCCGGACATAAGCTGTCTCCTGGTAACGGTCTACCCGCTCTATGAAACAGATCAGCCCGAGCCGGAAACAATTCTGGCCTGGTTACATTCAGCGAAGAGCTTTCTGCGACAAGAGATCGCCGCGGCAATAAACCGCCGCCGGGTACCGGAACTTACGTTCAGGGTTGTTCCCGGAGCGGAAGAGTGTTAGGTTGAGGAAAATTTGTTTCTTCCCCTGGTAAATAATTTCATTTTACCAGGGGGAGAATATCACACTTTATTTTTCTACAATTTTTTATACGTCTTATATCCCGTAGACAAATACCCCATTATAGCAAGCATGAGCAGCTCAAACAGCGTTTTGGGCTTTTTATGCGTAAGTTTGCTCCACCCGGTCATAAGCGCGAACGCGATCTTAAGCTTAAAGGAAACTATTTCCAGCTCAGGAGGAACAAGATTCGTTTCTTTCATAACGGTTTCCAGCATAAAATCAGCATCATCAACACGGTCTTCATTTTCTTCAAAGATCTTCCACCATGCCTCAAACGCGGCAAGAGACCTGTCTAAAATATTTTTCGCTTCTTTGTCACGGAGAACACCAAAATGCGCCAAACAGAGCGAGGAATAATTAATCTTTTTCAATTTTTTGATAGTGGAATAATATGAATCTTTGTCCCAGAATGGAGCCACAAAAGGAGGAAGCTGCTTACCTGCCACTTTATATCCAATAGCATCTCCCACGAAAATATTTTTATTTTTTTTATCCAGGATAGCCAGGTGATCCTTATGATGGCCGGGAATATTAAAAAACTCAAGAACTATTCCGCCCAGGTCAAGAGTATCGCCCTCTTTAAGAGGCTCAACATCAGTGATATTCGGATGCGGTCCCTTGACTAAGACCTCGTTATAGGACTGGTCCGCCAGTAAGGGAACAGCTGCTTCCGAAGCCATAACCGTAATCGTCTTTTGCTCCTTTGCGGCTTTTTTCCGCATGGCGGGAATCGCCTGGCAATGGTCGAAATGGGAATGGGTGGGGATAATAATATCCGGAGGGAATTCTCCCAGTTCTTTAAGAGCTGCAATAATATTGGATGCCTCCTCTTTTGTACCGCCGTCAATGAGACAGGTTTTATTCTCGCCCTTGATCAAATAAACAGCAGTAATTCCTTTTACACTATACATTCCAATATCGATCAGGGTAGTATCGCCATTGATCTTTTCCGTGCTCCATGATTTCCCCAAAACAAACCTCCAGGTTTATAAAAGTTTAAGTATTATCAATATAAATATACATCTGAAGAAAAATCAACCAAAATAAGAAGAACGCGGAATTATGATATAATTTACGGGAAAATTCATTGACAGAGGGGCTTTTCCCGGTCAAAATCAGGTTTTGCGAGGAGAAATGACATGAAAATAACCTGTCCCAAGTGCGGCGTTACGAATTTTAAAAATACCGGCAATTGTAAAAGCTGTAATTCTTCACTTGAAGATTTTTTTATAAACAGGAAAAAGAAACGAATAAGGAAATTGAAAATATTTCTGACAATACTTGTTTGCTCGGGGCTTGTGTTTGGTCTTTTCCGGTTTATAGACTGGCAGCTGAATTGGACAAACGGTATTTCCCGGATTATTCCGGTTGACGCGAACAATGACGGGATTGATGATCTTATTGTATGCTATGCTCCTCATAAAGGAGCGGAACAATCGCTGGTTAAGGCTGTTGATCTGGCAAATGACTCTGTTCTCTGGGAAACAAAGCTTTTTCCAATAAAAGAAGGAGTTCTCGCGTTTCAGCAGTACATCAACGCGGATAAGGATGTTATTATAATTGTAGAAAAAAGACGTCCAAACAGGATTGCTGCCCTTTCCACAGCAACAGGAAAAACCCTGTGGCAAAAAAAATTTGAAGAATATCAAGAGTCATGGATGTATAATCACATTTTTATCCGTAAAGAATCGCTTATTACATTTTATGATAATGAAACTCTTGACATTGTTTCTATTAATAAAAAATCGGGTATCGTAGAGTGGAAAATTCCTTTCAAGGAATACACTCATACATTTGGTCTGAAAGCCCCAGTTTTGGAAAACAACACGTTGTTCATATCTTCTCAAAAAACACTGCACACAATCGATATTGCCAGCGGAACCATTCGGAAAAAAACAAAAATTGAACGTGGATTACTATGGAAGTGGCGGGACCGGGTTATAATTTTCAACGAAACGAACAATTCCCTGTACAATTACAACGTAAAAACAGGATCAATACAGCCCTATACGATTAATGGGAAACCTTTCCACTTCGCGTTCCCTCTCAATACAAATTATATTGGTTTGTATAAAGATACCATAGTTTATTTCACTGAGAAAAGAAGACAGCTTCCTTCAAAGAAGTATTTACACCGGGAACAGCTGGTATCACAATCATTGTTAACCGGCACCATTTTGTATAAGACGGCATTACCGGAGGGGTATTCTACAATTTTTCAGATGGGTTACAGGTACTATGATGAGAAACATTCTTATTTCAATAATATTTCCACCCCCTATTTGCCGCTATTGGTCCTGGATTATAACAGCAACAGTAAAAACAACTACCAATACCAGTGGGCTATTATTGACATGAAAAAGGGAACCATACAGCTGCCGGGTAAGGTTTTAGCAGCCAACCGTAGTATGTGTAAATACGTAACCCGGCATAACAATTCCTATCTTTTTGATTTAAGAATAGAGTCTTATCAAGAGCCTCATGAAAAATATTTTACCCTGTTGTTTAATGGTGAAACAGGGGAATTTGATACGGTATATTATTTAAATTATAACGATACAAAAATGTTCTACTGGGACTCTCCCCACCGGTTCTGGCAGGCAAACAATAATATCGTATACGGTTACTCATCGAGCAAGGGAGAATTCTGGGCAATAGATCTCAAAACCAAAAAAAGCATATACCATGACGCGGGTGGTTTGGACCTTCACGACGGAAGAAAAGAATTTAAGAAACATTTTGAAATAGAAATAAAGGAATAATCAATGAAAAAAACAAACCAAAAAAAAATAATAGCCCGGGCAACACAAACCAAAACCGGCGTAACACTTACCCCTTTGTTTGGCAACACGGACCCGGCGCCTGAATTTATCGGACTTACGAATTCTCCCCCTGTTGGTTCTATTGTTGAAGCGGCACTTACGCGCGGGGATGACCCGGAAAAAATTAACGTGGAACACTGGGAACTGCTTGCTCGTCCGGGCGGAGCACTTGCCCTTATTTACGATCTCCTGGAAAAGTACCGGCTGAATCCCCTCTTTAGCGAGGAGATTACGCGAGAGGTTGCGGATATACAGGCAAACCCGGGCATAGACGACCCCGCGCTTGAAGACATGACAGCACTGGCCTTTGTAACGATCGATAACCAGGACTCCCGCGACCTGGACCAGGCAATCCAGATCAACAGGGGAAAGAACGAAAAAGAATATATAGTCCGATATGCACTTGCCGACGCGTCTTATTACGTAAAGCCCGGCACCGCGCTCCTGGAAGAGGCGGTAAAACGAGGGGTCACCTATTACCTGCCGGGATTCAGCGTGCCCATGCTGCCGAGAGAACTTTCGGAAGGAATTATTTCTCTTAATCCCGGGGTAGACCGGCGGGCAGTGGTATTTGTGATGACCCTGGACCGGGACACAAAAGCCGTATCAACAGAACTGGTACGAGCCAAAGTCCGAAGCCGGGCGAAGCTCAGTTACCCCGGCGTACAGGAATACTACGACAATCCGGGAGCAAGTCCTCTGGCAGGAAAGGAATATACGGAGGTCCTGGACCTGCTGCAAGAAGTTGGAGATATACTCATTGCCGATGCCAATGAGCGCGATGTTGTGCGCTTTACCCGGGTAGAGCTCGATGTAGGAATTGCCGCTGATGATTCTGCGTTTACGCTGCAAAAAGACAACAGGAACGATACCAGTTTTTGGAACGAACAAATCTCACTCCTGTGCAACCGGGAAGGAGCCCGGCTCCTGCGAGGACCCCGGCTCCTGCGAGGA
>JAAENB010000616.1 GCA_024224995.1 bacterium
CTCTTCTAAATGTGAGGACTGTTTGAGCGGAGCGAGTTCCGCAGCATTTAGAAGAGGGATGCTTCCAGGCCCGCTCACTTGCAAAATTAAGTTTCTTGAGAGTGCGACTCTCCGCGCAAGGGATACGCAGGGTTTAGTCCGGAGGTCTTCCGCAGGACCGGAACGAAGTGGAGCCCGGAGAAGCCCGACCCGAAGGGTTGCGCCCAAATTATATCCGACTTCGACTCCGCTCAGTGACCGGAGTCGAAGTTGGTCAGTGACCGGAGTCGAAGTTGGTCAGTGACCGGAGTCGAAGTTGGTCACTGAGCGGAGCCGAAGTGGAGTGTTAAGATTTTTCCTTTGCGATCCTGCTCACCGCCAGGAAAAAACCTAAAACCACCACAGCAAAGGTGGCAATAAGCAGAAGGTCATTGTCTTTAAGGATAAAAAGAGCAGCAACCCCTGCGCCGACTAAAACGAAAACAATTGAAAAAAACTGCATACTATTCCTCCTTTTGTGCCGGCAGGCACTCATGTGTATCGGAACTGGCCGGAGTGTATATTCCAATAAGACCTTTTACGCCAATGCTTAACACAAGATTAAAAAGAAACGCGGCGTAAGCGATTAACAGCAACCCGCCGCAAACACCGGCAAGGATCATATAGGTATTATATTCACCATTGACGTAGAGAGAGCGTCTTAACATCCCGTCGATTCCGGCCATACCCATAAACGCAGCCATACCAATTCCACCAATAAGATGGAGCCAGAAATGAACACTGGCAAGTTTCTCACTCCATACCTGTTTGCCGTTTGTCAGTATGGGGAAGAGAAGATATATGGCGGAATTTAATGTCATGGTAAGTCCCACAATAATTGCCATATGGACATGGGCGCCAATAATCCACTGAGTATTATGAAGAACCCGGTTCATGCCCAGGTCGGCCTGAATGATCCCTGCGGGAACAGCCAGCATAAAACCCAGGAGCCCGCCAAGAAGAAATTTTAATTCGGGACTTAATTTTAAAGGACGGGCCCGGTATAAGGTAACCAGGGTAATATAAACTGCCAGTCCCTGTGTAACCAGTTCAAGAGCCGTAACCATTTCTCCGGAGAGAACTTTGAGAATATTGGATTGCCCCTGATCGGACATGAGGTGATGGGACCAAACAGTCCAGGAGACCACCATTTCAACAAACAGGGCAGCCCGGGCAATATTTTGCATAAAGAGTTTTTGACCGGAAATCATGGTAGCTAAAATATACCAGGTACCAGCCACAAAGATGAGAACCAGTCCATCGGCAATAAGATCCAGCCCCCACCAGAAGATATTTTTATAGAGCAGGGCATCGACCCATGTTTTATCCATGGTAAAGCCAAAGACATTGCCAAACATATAGATCAGCAGAAGAACACCGGCAGCCATAATAACAACGGCATTCAAACCAACATCAATACTGCCTCGCGCAATGGCGGCTACGGGGAGGTCAACAAGGTGGTCCTCTTTTTTTCTTTTAAAGAAATTAATAAGACCCGTAAATCCAATGGCAGATTTAAAAAGTTCCATAGAAGGTTGTTTTTCCCACCCTTCAGGAGTATATAAAATGGTCTTAAAGATATTGTAAGTGTACAGGAAGGTGCCCACCATAATTAAAGCGACTCCCACCACATAAATAATTCCACCCACAAGAGAAAACTGTTGAAAATCGGCCGGAAGCGGCCAATACAGAGTATACAGGGGAGCATAACTGAGAAGAAAGCCCGCGCTCCACATAATAAAAGTCCCGCCGCCAATGGTTATCCAGGAAAGATTGGCAAGCTTAAGACTAAAGATCGGTTTCTTCATAAGAAAGGGAGTGAGAAAAAGAAAGGCGCCGAATACGATCATATACGTCGATCCGAAAACACCAACCATTGGGTGAACAGTCATAATCGCGAAAAAGTGATTCGCGTCAATGACCGGGACCGGCGTTATTTCCACAACTCGCATCATCATGCCTTCGAGAGAAGCCAATCCATAGTACAAAACACCAAGAACAACAAAGCGTAAGGAAATTTTTTGCATAGGGGTCATCGATTCCGACTTGAGCCCGCTGTCACTGCCATGTATTAGATCTTTAAATAGACTCATTACCTGTCCCCTCCTGTACCTTTAGCGTTAATATCATCGGCATTACATCCGGAAACCACAATAGCATCCTTTTGGATCATGGACGCGCCCTTTGGACCTGAATACTCCGTTGACCTGACATAGTATGTACCGTTTTCTCCGAATTTCCACATGAGATCATTTTTACTTTGAGGGACTACCTGCATTTGAGTCACCAGGGTGTGATCATCCCTGAAAATACCAAAACCATAGGTAAGGTCAGCAGAGTGGGCATCAAAAACCACATAGGTATTACACTCCACTTCCATGGGAAGCTCGGAAAAAGACATCTCATGATTTTTGTAATTAATCGTAAATGTTTTGGAAGCGGTAATCTCGGCCCTGTTCAAATCTATGGGTACCCATGGGATTACATTATAGGTCAAAAAATGCAGCCCCGTACCAACGATAACCAATATAATAACGTAGGCCCAAAAAACTTTACTTTTGGAGCCTTCCTTTTGTTCACCCGGCCTGGTTAAACGGTATCCAAACCATGCGATTAATGAGATTGCCACAAACGCATAAATGGTATACACTATCTTTAACATCGCCAGAACATCTAATGAATCTGTCATATCATCTCCTTATGTATTAAATATATTAACTCCGTTTTTTTTGATTTTCTTATTAAAAGCGGACGCAAAATGGGGGCAGATGGGGGAAACAAGAGGCGGTATTAGAGATAAAAAGTGTTTCATAAAGATCCCCCTGGGAGACATGTATAAACCTTGTTGGAATAGTATCTATAAAAAAGAGATAGTCAAGTTCTTTTTGATATTTAAAAATAAAATTTTTCTTCGTGAGGCTGTTGGTTTTTTATGGACATTCGTTTTTAAATGAAGTACAATCAGTATATTGATTTTGAGGAATTAAAAATGATTCAGCTTCCCGGTTACGGAGTAACAGAAGAAATATACAAGAGCAGTAATTCCACAATTTATCGCGGGATCCGGGATGAAGACAATAAGCCCGTAGTTATAAAACTGCTCAATAAAGAATACCCCACCTCAGAGCATCTGGCGCGTTTCAGGCGTGAATATGAAATCACCCGCAGCCTGGAGGGAGACCGCATTATCCGGGTATACAGCCTGGAAAAGTATAAGAACAGCGTCGTAATACTATTGGAAGATTTTGGCGGCGAATCCCTTGAGAAGCTGTTGCCTATTCAGCAGCCCAACATGGAAGAGAAACTCTCCCTGGCGATTCAAATGACAGAGGCTCTCAGGCAGGTTCATGTGCAAAACATTATGCACAAGGATATCAATCCCTCAAATTTTGTATGGAATCGTGAAACCAGCCAGGTAAAAATTATTGATTTTGGCATTTCAACGGAGTTGTCACGAGAGAATCCCGAAGTCCGCAATCCCAATGTGCTGGAAGGAACATTGAATTATATCTCACCGGAACAGACCGGAAGAATGAACAGGGCAATGGACTACAGAACGGATATGTATTCTCTTGGAGTTTTGCTCTATGAACTCTTTACCGGGGAGCTGCCGTTCCAAACCGGGGACGCAATGGAAATGGTTCATTCTCACATTGCCAGAACACCGGAACCACCAAACAGTCTAAACCCCGAAGTGCCCGCGCCGCTTTCGGACATTGTAATGAAGCTGTTGTCGAAAACAGCAGAAGGGCGATATCAAAATACCCGGGGGCTTAAAAGTGACCTGGAGCATTGCCGGGAGCAATTAGCGTCAAAAGGAACCATCGATTTATTTGAGATAGGAGAACATGATATCTCCGGCAGGTTTCAAATTCCGCAAAAATTATATGGCAGGGAAGAGGAAATCTTCACCTTGCTCTCGGCATTTGATCGCGTGAACAAGGGATCAAAAGAGATAATGCTGGTAGCGGGGGAGCCGGGGATTGGAAAATCAGTGCTGGTTTATGAAGTGAATAAACCCATAACAGAAAAACGGGGAAATTTTATTGTGGGCAAGTTCGACCAGTTCCAGCGGGATATACCGTATTCGGCGCTTATTTGTGCTTTTCAAGAGCTGGTTAAAAATTTGCTGGCGGAAAGGGATGAGCGGCTTGCTGTTTGGAAAAAGAAACTGCTGCGGGCACTGGGACCGAGTGCTCAAGTGGTAATAGATGTTATACCGGAAGTTGAATTGATTGTGGGGAAACAGCCGCCGGTTCAGGAGCTCGATCCGAACCAGGCACGAAACAGGTTCAATATCGTTTTTCAAAATTTTGTTGGAGTTTTTCCCGGAAAAGACTGCCCCCTGGTTATATTCATTGATGATCTGCAATGGGCCGATCTGCCGTCGCTGCAATTAATCGAACAATTTTTGAGTGATATCGATACCCGGTACCTGCTTTTTATTGGAGCGTACCGGGACAATGAAGTTGACGCTTCTCATCCGCTCTTAATGACAATTGAAGAGTTGGGAAAAACAGGCTGCAGTATAAATACGATTACTTTGAAACCCCTGGCGCTTGATCATATGAACGAGTTATTGTCGGAAACATTGTTATGTAAACCAGAGATCTCTTCCCCCCTGGCTGAGCTTTGTGAACAAAAAACTCTGGGGAACCCGTTTTTTTTGAATCAATTATTATATTCTTTGTATGAAGAAAGCTTCATCGATTTTGATAACAGGGATTACATCTGGAAGTACGATATAGTACAAATCAGGGAAGTTGATATAACCGACAATGTTGTTGAACTTATGAGCAGGAAAATACGGAAGCTGCGGCAGGGGGCGCAGGACATTCTCAAACTCGCCTCCTGCATTGGAAACCGTTTTGATCTTGATACCTTAGCTGTTATTTGTGAAAAACAAAAAATTGAAGCGGCAGAAGTGTTGTTTGAAGCTTTAAGAGAAAGCCTTGTTATACCAATAGATGATTCGTATAAGTTTGTTTCCGGGTCATCGTTTAACGCGGGGTATAAATTTTTGCATGACCGTATACAGCAGGCGGCCTATTCTTTGATCGAAGAAGATCAAAAGAAAGAAGTCCATTTAAAGATCGGCAAATTGCTGCTGAAAAATATTCCGGAAGAAGAACGGGACGAAAAAATATTTGATATTGTCAACCAGTTGAACAAAGGAATAGAACTGATCCGGGATGGGGCCCAGAAAGAGAACCTGGCAAAACTGAACCTGCTGGCAGGGCAGAAGGCAAAAAGATCAGCAGCATATAAACCGGCCGGTAATTATTTTAAGACAGGGATCCGCCTTATGGGCAAAAGCGGGTGGGAACGGAATTATACAATGCAGCTTTCCCTTCATGAAGAAGCGCAGGAAGCCGTGTACCTGGGTGCCGATTATGCGGAGTCGGAAAAATTTTTTAACCTGGTTTTGCTGCATGCCGGAGCAATCCTGGACAAGGTAAGAGCCTATGAAATTAGAATAATTACATTTACATCGGAAGGCCGGTACCGGGAAGCAGTGGATATGGGGCTGAAAATTTTGAAATTGCTTGGATTGAAAATCCCCAAAAATATTCATAAATGGCATATTGTACTGGAGCTTCTAAAATGCAAGCTGGCCCTGGCAGGTAAAACCGATGAAGAAATTTTGTCAATACAGAATATGGAAAATCCAATTGCTCTTGCTCGGGGGCGAATATTGCGCACAATCTCTTCTGCCACGCTTCTTTCAAAACCTGAATTTTTCCCACTGGCTATTTTAAAAAGACTGTATATGTATAATAAAAACGGCAGTGACCCGCTTTTTACTCCCGGTGCCTATTCAGGGTTTGGACTGATCCTGTGCAGTGTGGGAGATATTGAGAACGGCTATAGATTCGGGAGACTTGCAGAGCCTATGCTTGCCGGGTCAAATACTAAAAAAGACAAAACAAGAATACTTCTGGCAATGAATGTCTTCATACGGCATTGGAAGGAGCATCTAAGAGAAACTTTAAAACCCTTACTTGCCGGGTATGAAAGCAGGCTGGAAACAGGAGATCTTGAGTTTGCTTCTCACTCCATAATGATGTATTGCTGCGGCCTGTTCTTATGCGGGATAAATTTAAATGAAGTACAAAAAGAACAATATAAATTATTACACGCAATAAGGATCTTAGAACAAAAATTTTCCTTAGATAGTGTAAACATTATTTATCAAGCAACCCTGAATTTAACTGATCCCGGCGGTATCTCAGCCCGGTTATGCGGTCCGGCTTTTTATGAGGATACAATGATACCGATTTTACAAAAAGAAGGAAACAACACATCGCTTATTATGTTGTATACATTAAAATTCATTCTCAGCTATCTTGGCGGCTGCTATGAAGAAGCGTTAAAAAATATAATTCAGGGAACTCAATATTTAGGTTCGGGAAGATCATCTTTTATGGTCCCGTTTTTTTATTGTTACGAATCTTTAACAGTGCTTGCGCTCTGCAAAAATGCCTCATTCATAGAAAAAAGAAAATATTTAAAAAAAACAGCAAAAAATCAGAGAAAAATGAGAAAATGGGCTCACCATGCTCCTATGAATTATCTGCATACATGGCACCTGGTTGAAGCTGAACTGGCGCGAGTACAGGGGAAATACCATAAAGCCAGAGGGCACTACACCGAAGCGATTAAAGGAGCGAACGCTAATGAGTATATCCGGGAAGAAGCCCTGGCTTACGAGTTGTATGCTGAATTTTTGCTGCATATGGGAGAAGAGGAGTTTGCCGGGTTCACTATGAAAAAAGCCCGTTATTGCTACTCAATCTGGGGGGCAGCAGCGAAAGTCTCTAACCTTGAAAAAAGGTATCCCCAATTACTGAAAGAACCAGGGGAAACAAAAAAACTACGGAATTTATTATCAGTAACAACCGGTAGAACAGAAACCGCGCACTCACAGGCTCTGGACTTTTCAACAATACTGAAAGCTTCCTATAACATATCCCGGGAGATTATCCTGGACAATCTCCTGGTTGAGTTAATGAGAGTTGCCGTGGAAAATGCCGGAGCGGAAAGGGGGTTCATTATTCTGGAAAAAAAGGGCACCTTATTTGTAGAAGCTGAGGTGGCTGCCGGGAGAGAGGAAACTCCCATATTGAATTCCGTGCCCGTTGATGAGCATGGGGGACTCTGCCATGCTATTGTTCATTATACCGCACGCACCAGGGAAATTATTTTATTACATAACGCGAGTTCCGAAGGAAATTTCACGAGTGACCCCTATATACTTAAAAATAAATCAAAATCAATACTCTGTACCGCCATATTAAACCGCGGCAAATTATCCGGATTAGTATACCTGGAAAATAATCTTTCCCACAGTACCTTTACTCCGGAACGGTTAAAGGTACTGAATATATTATCTTCCCAGGCAGCTATTTCCATTGATAACGCCAGGCTGTATGAAAACCTGGAAGAAAAGGTAAAAGAACGGACTGTAGAATTGGATGAATTAAACCGGAAACTTTCAGAGGCCATGAAAGCGCTCTGGGGGGAGATGGAACTGGCAAAGAAGATACAAACAGAGCTCCTGCCGAAAAATCCGTCAATGGCTGGATTTGAAATAACCGCGTATATGGACCCGGCAGATTCTGTTGGCGGGGACTATTATGATATAGTTACTATCAATGGAGTTCACTGGGGTGTTATTGGTGATGTCTCTGGCCACGGTGTTCCTGCCGGCCTCATAATGATGATGGTGCAAACGGCAATCCAGGTATATTTGAGGGAACACCCTGCTGTGAAACCGTCGCAATTGCTGCGTATTGTAAACCAGGTGATTGAATATAACCTGGAACAAATGAAAGAATATAAGTACATGACCATAACGGTCTTTTGCTTTAAAAAAAACGGGACAGTACGTTACTCAGGTCTTCATCAGGACCTCCTGGTTTACCGGGCCGCCAGCGGGGATGTGGAAGTTATTGAATCCGATGGGATCTGGCTGGCTCCGAAGTTGTTTTTAAAGCGCGAAAACATTGATCTTGAGTTTCAATTGGATCAGGGAGATACGCTGCTCCTGTATACCGACGGTATTACGGAAGCTATGGATAAAAGCAGGGAGATGTTTTCCGGTATAAGGCTGGCTGGAATTTTAAAGAGAACCGGCAGCCTTTCAACCGGCGCAGTTAAAGACGCGGTCCTGAAGGAGCTGGAAAGCTACCAGGTAAATGATGATATTACAATGCTTGTTTTAAAGAAAACATAGGATCTTTTATTATAAAATATCATACACGTTGAATCATTTCGAAACAATGTATTTTAATTCAAGGGCAGCTATCTTTTTTTCACTATGGACTATATCTCTTTTCAGTGTAATAACTTTTTTACCTGGAATATCTCTTTTTAATTCAAGTAATACAGTATTAGTAGTATCAGTAATCTTTATGAGGGCAATTGATGGGTCCCTGAAAAAGATTTCACTGCTTTCTTTTAGACTTCTCATATCAAGATCCCATATATATCTTGAATTGCAAAAAGCTATTTGATCAGCAGTTCTTTGCGCGGTATTTTTAATCTCTTCCCGGCTCCTTTTGGCCATGCATGAAAGATTAACTAATGGGGACAAAAGAATGAGCAATTGAATGCTGATAACAATTAACAGGTTGTATGTATGTTTTGGTTTGATTTTCATAATAAAGTCTTTTTAAAACCTCCGGTTTTAGATAGAATTTTGTCCTGAGCGGAGCCGAAGTGCCGGGTTTGGATGATTATAGATACAGGGAGGGATCATCTCCCCGTTTTTAGTGATATTACGAGACATGCAATGGCTAATTCTCTGCTGATCCTGGTAGGTCTCATTCATGAATTGTTCAATAGAGACAACCATAATGGACCGCTTCCCTTTTTTGAAAAGCATACCCAGCAGCATAGCATAAAGCGGGAAGATCTTTTTTATTCTCAGGGAACAGGTAAAATAAAAAGCAAACAGCAAGAAGGCCCGCAGCCGGCTTACGCCGCCTCCGGCTTTCCTCATAAAACGGTAGAGCCGCCCGATATTGAGATAGTTGTCAAGCGGAACAATGGTATCGTTATTGACGGCAAGGAAGAGCAGGGCTGCGCAGTCGGGATGGAGCTCAAGACCCAGGGGAGCGAATATGGGGAAGGGCCAAAAATGATCGCTGCTGAGTCCGCGTACGGTGCCCGAATGTATCAACGCTTCGATTATAGCTTCCCGGTCCACCAGGTCTTTGGGAGTTAATTTAAAGCGGCCTGCTTCCACGGCAGCCAGGTAAACGACAACGGACAGGTTCGGCGCAAAGGCGGACGCGAATTTGAGAATATCGCCGGTTTCATTGAGGTTATCTTTAATAACCGTGGTAATGGTGCCGAAATTGATATTTGCCTCACTGGCATTTTCAATAGCCCGGATCTTGGTTTCAATAGAATCAATGCCCCTGATTTTTTGCTGAACGTTTTTTTCAAACGAATCGAA
Source organism: bacterium (assembly GCA_024224995.1). The sequence goes on from JAAENB010000616.1 coordinate 9,482, forward strand.
TTGTAAATAGCAATAGGTGAGGCCGCTCTTTTTTATTTGCCGCGCAAGGGTTTTGTCTTCGCCAAGCTTGAGGGCATTGGTAATCATGGTAACGTCCATGTTCATCTTCCGGGTTTTTTTTATTATTTCAAACAGCCCGGGATGCATGGTCGGTTCTCCGCCCGATAAGGTTAATGCTTTTCTGTTTGCCTTTTTAAGATGCTCTGCCATAGTCAGGATCTCGTCAACGGAAAGATGGGACCCCTTTCCATCTCCCGAATCCGCGAAGCAGACCGGGCATGAGAGATTGCAGTCATCGGTAATTTCTAAAATATTAAACCAGGAAAAGCCGCTTTCAGCCGTTTCCGCTATGGGGTCATCGTCGAAACTGATCTGGCTTTTTTCCCGTATTTTTAAAAAGATATGGGCATTGCTCGAAATTAAAACCGATTTTTTCCCGGAAGCAGATTCACGAGGACAAAATATTTCAAAGAATATTTTTTTATTATGGGACACAATGTGCGCTTCATGGAGCGTCTCGCAATCACAACAGTAGGATTGGGTTTTATTAACGATCATTGACATACCTGTTTGTTCTTGAGATATTTTTCTTTAAAGGTTTCGTCTTTCATTTTGCATCCGTTGAGAGAGGAGCATGCGAATTCCGGGTATTGGGAAAAGCGGTCCCAGAGTTGATGCAGGGGTTCGTCTTTGACGTTCCCCGTGCTCATGGGATTGAAATCGCAGGGGCAAACATCTCCGTACGGGCTAATATAAAAATGGCTAATGCCGCCTGCGCAGCCAATGCCGCGGCTGCTTTTGGAGAATGAGTACGCGTGTATCCCGGGATAATCATTTTTGTTGTGATATTCTTCCACTATTTTTATGAGTTCCTCCTGTTCGTCATTGTGCCAGGCAACATCGGGCCTGGCCGCGTAGTTTCCTGTGGGGATGGCGTCGAACAAAATAATGCCGTTGATTTTTAACCGTTTACCCAGTTCGAATATTTTTTCAAGATTTCCGTTTTTCATATCTTCCTTAAGAAGAACGGTAGAGAGCCCAACAAGGAGTTTTTCTTTCCGGGCCTGGCGTATCCCCTCAATGGCTTTATCGAACAAACCGTCAAGGCCCTTTTTTTGATCGTGGATATTCGGCAGGGCGGAATCGATACTCACGATTACCGAGGTGAGCCCTGCTTTTCTTAACCCTTTTGCTTTTTCTTTTAAAAAATAGCCGTTGGTAAAAAGGATTACCTGGCTTAAGTCTTTGTCAATGGATCCTATAATTTCGAATATATCATCGTGCATGAGAGGCTCTCCGCCCACAAGGTTTATTGTGGATGCCCCTAATTCCTGTATTTGCGAGAGCGTTTTTTTTAGTTCCGCCGTAGTTAACGCGGGACGATTGCTTGTGTTATTTTTTTCCATGGAAGTAAAACTGCAATACTCACAGCTGCAGTTACAGGCATCGTTTACGGCAACACCGGCAAGATCGGGGAGTTTCCTCCATTGATAAATGCTCATGAGCCGTGAGGTGAGAGAATTTGCAAAAGGTTTGCTTAATAATGGCGGTGATAATAAATAAAAACTGGGGTAGCCCTTATGCCAGCCGATGATTTTATTTGAACTATTGCAAAATCTTTTATTGGCGATTGTGAGAAAATCAAAACCATACCTGCTTCCTTTTGTAAGCATGGTAAATATAAACCTGGCAAAAGAGCTGAATTTCACTGGCATCCTCCCGATGATGTCTCTTCGACTGTGATAGTTGCAGTTGGAGTGGTTGTCAAGAGTTTATTCCGGAATGAGGTTTAAAATTCGGTACCCGCTCAGAAGTGGGGTGCGCCCCCTGCGAGGGGTGCGCTCTGTGCGAGGGGTGCGAGCTATGGGCAATTTTGACGGTAAACAATGATTTTTTTTCCTCCCATTTTTTTAATCAAGCACAGCGAAATTGTGTTGGTGCTCTGGGGGATAAGTGGTATTTCTCCTCCACCCCAGGTCGCACCTCTCACACCCCCCGCAGGGACTCAGTCCCTGATGCATTCAGCAACTATTCCCAAAGATGGGAAACGTCATTTGCAGTTTTGATACTCCTCTTCAGAAGGTGAGGACTGTTTGAGCGGAGCGAGTTCCGGAGCCGGATGAAGAGGAGTATTAAAACTGCATGCTGCACCTCCGAAATTTGAGCAAATAGAAAATTCACCAGGTCTAAAAGAGCGGGGCCTGGGCGCGCCCTGCGGGCCGGGCTTCTCCGGGCTCCGCGTTCGCTCCGGTCCCGATGAAAAGAATCGGGACTAAACCCTGCGCATCCCTCGCGCAAGATGTTACACCACGGGCTGGTTTTTTTGCTCTCACACCGGTATTCGGCGCTTGTGTATTATACCGAAAAACATAATTCGGAATGCAACCCATGCCTGGAGTGATGCCTCTGCGGGTTGTGAGGCTGTCTGAGCGAAGCGAGTTCCGAACGTTCTGCGGAGGCATCACTCCAGGCATGGGTTGCATTCCGGGTTGACATACCTTATATATGACGCTTATTTTTTATTTCGGCATTTTTTGAACAACAGTGAAATCCTTGACGAAATTATACGGGTTGATTATAGTAGCTTCATGAAAATGAGCAGCGGGGTTGGTCCGGTTTTTCGGATTATTGGAGGAATATCGGCAATAGTATTCTATGGTATACATGCCGGGTATTTGATTATGAATAGCCAGGCGTATCATGTGCTCTGGATATGTCACCTGGGATGCCTGCTTGTGGGCATTGGAGTTTTGACTCAAAACCGGTATGTGAACGCAATCGGTTTTATGTGGCTGGTTTTTGGTGTTCCCATCTGGGGGATCAATATCGCTGCCACAGGCAAGTTTATGACAACGTCCACGCTGACTCATTGCGGCGGTATTATTATCGGTCTTGGCGGAATAGGGGGATCTGGCATGCTGCGGCGTTCGTGGATTTTGGCGGTTTTGGGAATGATCGGCATGGGAGTGTTATGCCGGATAATTACACCGGCAGAAGCGAACGTTAACCTGGCGTTTGCCGTGTGGCAGGGGTGGGAAAAATATTTCCCCTCGCATTTTTGGTTTGTTCTTATGCTCATACTGGACAGCCTTATTCTTTTTTATATTATTGAATACCTGGCACTTCGGCTCCGCTCAGCGACCTACTTCGGCTCCGCTCAGTGACCTGCTTCGGCTCCGCTCAGTGCCAAAAAGGAGAAACGAACGATGAAGCAATTCAAAATTTACGCAAATCCCCGGGGGACACATGAAGCAGTGAAGCAAGGATGGTCATGGCCTGCTTTTTTGTTTGGGGTCATCTGGGCACTGGTCAAACAAATGTGGGTTCTGGGGTTTGGTCTTCCGGGTTTTTTCTTTGTTCTTGGGTTCATTGCAGCTGTTGCCGGTGGAGATTTCGAACGGGGATTGGACGGTCTAACGAGCATTGGAGGACTTGTGGTGGCTATCGTATTCGGAATAAATGGGAATACATGGAGGGAGGCAAATCTTACGTCAAGGGGATTCGAATTTAAGGAGACTGTTAGTGCTGCCAATGACGACGCTGCAATCGCGGTTTATGAGATATTCAAGAAATAATCGATTTAATACGGATGATTTTGAAAATCAATCTTAGCCGACAGATTTTTAGGGTTATTGGGGCCCGGAGCCTGAAACGAGATGGAATGAACTAATGGATACTGTAGAGAGTATTGATACTATACGATGGATCGACAGAGGCGATTTAAAATTTAGAATAAAAAAAATCAATGATGAACAGTCAATTGTATGGACAACGAAGTTAGGCTTTGATGTTAATTTTACCATAATGATTTATGAATTCTTTGAGTATTGCAGCAATGAATTCTCTATTGATATAAGAGGAGATAATTCATGGTCTTTAAAGGGATTTATAATACGGAATGATGATATAGCTTTAGTGTTAGGTCAGATTGGCTATTATGTGGATGAATGGAATATTGAGCCTGATGAAGAAGATGAAAGGATCTCTGAAGAAGAGTGGTATTCTGTATGGTTATGAGATGCAGATTAGATGAATGCCGGTTTTCTTTTGATAGACTGAGTAATCCTTTGTACACACACGCCCGCACAAATATTAGTTGACTCACACAAATTCTTTTTTTATTATGAGAAATCAAGGAGTTAACCAATGGCCCGTTTAATTGAATTTCTGCTGAACAAATCAAAGATCATACACTTAATCCTGTTATTCATTTTCATAGCCGGAATAATATCAATATTCAGGCTAAAAAAATACACCATAGAGCCTGCCGATTACGGCTATGTAAGCGTACAAACCATCTATCCCGGCGCCTCTCCCCGGGATGTGGAACTCAAGGTAACATCGAGGCTGGAAAAAAACCTGAAAGCGGTTGATGGGATAAAAGAGTTTACCTCTGTCTCAATTGAAGGGTATTCTCATATTGGTATTACCCTTGAACATGACTCGGACTTTGAAACCGTCCATAGAGATATACAAAAAGCCATAGACAATGCGGATGACCTGCCGGGCGAAATCAGGGGCCGGCCCGTAATGACAGAGCTCAATGAAGATATCAGGCCAATGATGGAAATAGCCGTAACAGGGAAAGCGGGTTACACAATAAAGAGAAAATACGCGAAAGCCCTGGAGGAAGCGCTGCTGGCAAGTCCTTATGTGGGCAGGGTAGAAAAAGCGGGCTACCTGAAAAGGGAAGTACGAATAGAAGCGGACCAGGCCAGGCTGCTCGATTATTACGTGTCAATAGGAGAATTAATTAACGCCGTACAATCGCGTAACTTTAGAATGAGTACGGGGGATTTGATCGTAAAAGAGAAACAGAAAAAATACGTAGTGAACGCGGAGTTTAAGAACCTGAAGGATGTAGGCAATGTAATAATCAGGTCCGGACTCGTGAGCGATAAAATAACCGTGTCCAATGTAGCCCTGATCAAAGACGGGTTTGAGAAGCCCCACAGCCTCACGCGGTATAACAGCAATGAGGCCATCAATCTTGTGCTCATGAAAAAACCGGGTAAGGATATTGTAAAAGCAGTAAGTGAAATTAACCGGGTTTTTGACGATTTTAAAAAGACGCTCCCTGAAACTGTTCAGGCGAAAGTTATTGTGGATTATTCAATTGAAGTACGCGAATTATTGGGAGTTGTGAGGAACAACGCGCTCCTGGGTTTTATCCTTGTCGTTAGTGTACTTTTTATGATGCTCAATTTCCGAATAGCCTTCTGGACGGCCCTGGGAATTCCAACATCCATATTGATGGCATTTATTTTATTTCCCGCCTTCGATATTTCCATACACTTAATTTCCTTATTCGCCATAGTACTGGTCATGGGGATGCTGGTAGATGATGCCATAATAATATCGGAAAACATATACCGGTATAGAGAAATGGGATTTTCCGAAATAGAGGCCGCCACCAAAGGGTTAGAGGAGGTCATCTGGCCCGTTATTACAACAGTAGCAACAACGATCATAGTGTTTTTGCCCATATTGGGCATGACCGGGACCATGGGAACTATCTTCGGCAGCATACCTATAGTTGTTATGCTGCTCTTATTCGCTTCCCTGGTTGAGGGAGTTTTCTTTCTGCCCGTGCATATTGCCAATATCAAAATAAAAAAAACTGATCCTGAGAAAAAATCTTTTTTTGAAAAAATTGAGAGCTATTATGAAAAAATAATACTCTTAAGTTTACATAACAGGGGAAAGACGATCCTTATTTTTACGGGAGTGCTGCTCCTCTCTTTTGTTGTGCTCATCGCCGGCATGAAATTCGTTTATATGGATTCGGAAGACGGCTTACTGGGGGTGATCCGTTTTGAAACCCGTGTGGGCTCCACTATTGAGACAACACTGGCGCAGGCGAAACAATTCGAGGAAGTACTGAAAACCATGTCCGGGGAAGAGGTCTCGGGCTATGTGACTACTATTGGAGAAGATATTCCCGGAACTGTCAGTTATGGAGAAGCCGTAAAAAAACGAAGTTTTGCCGGCAATATACTTATTCATCTCACGCCAATTCAAAGCAGGAAAAGAACTGCCAGGGAGATCATGAGTGAGATAAAATCGAAGTGCCGGGACGTTGCGGGGCTTACTAAAGTCCATATTGATACGCATTACGCGGGGCCTCCCATTGGAAGAGCAGTGGCCGTAACGTTCGCAACTGATGATGACGCAGTACGCGACAAGTTCAAAAAAGAACTAAAAGATCTTCTAAAATCACAACCGGGTGTATACAATATAGAAGACAACCAGGGAGTAGGGAAAAAAAGGATTGATATAAAGATCAACTATGATCTTGCCGCGAAGCTGGAGCTGCGTCCCCTGGATATAGCTCGAACCATACGCACGGCGTTTAACGGGGTTTTGGTAACCCGGCTGGAGCGGCAGGGTGAAGAGGTCGATTACCGGCTCATATTAAACAAGAGATCCCGGGCGTCGGCGCTCACGCTCAGCAACCTCACTATCAGGAACTTTCATGAATTAACCGTAAGCAATGTACAGGGACGGCTTGTTCCAATCGGCAGAGTAATTAAACAGGTAGAAAAAGAAGATGTTCTTACCATTCATCATTATCAAGGAGAGAGAGCCATAACTGTTTTCGCTGATATAAATATCGACAAGAATACTCCTCTCCGGGTCAATGCCCTCATAAAAGAAAAATTTGGGCCTGAAGTAAAAAAATATCCCGGCATGCAAATGGTTTTGGGCGGAGAAGAAAAGGATGTGCAGGAGTCCATAATTGATTTTATGATCGCTTTTATCATGGCAATCATAGGGATCTGTTTTATCCTGGTAATACTGTTTAATTCGTACAGTCAGCCCTTATTGGTGTTAGCGGCAATACCCTTTGCCTTTTCCGGCGTAATATTTGCTTTCTTTTTTCATGGCATGGATTTTGGAATATTCGCCATGATCGGCACCCTTGGTTTAATGGGGGTTGTAGTGAATGATTCACTGGTTATGATAAGTTTTTTGAATCAAAAGCGGAAAGAGGAAGGCTTGAACGTAGAGGCAATATCAAACGGTGCCAGGCTGCGCTTGCGGCCTATTATACTAACCACCGTTACCACTGCTGCCGGAATGTTCCCCCTTGCCTATGGTATAGGAGGTGGAAACAGTTATGCGAGCCCAATGATCATGGCAATCGCCTGGGGGCTTATTTTCGCCACGGTTGTAACCCTCATATTGCTGCCGTCTCTGTATATGACACTGGCAAGTTTTAAAGATAAGCATGGCAGGGAGTTGTCATAGTTTTGAAGCCATAAATATTTTAATAAAACGCTTGACTTTAATCCGGGTATATTTTAACGTTCTGAATATGAAGAGGAGGCATACAATTGTCTCCTTTTTTATTCTACACACTTACCATCTATTGACCTGTTTGAGTGATACACTTCTCCGGATCGATTACATTTTAAATGAAAAAGTAAGGTTAACACAATGAAAATGATTATCAGCATTTCTATTTTAGCAATTATTGTATGCGCGTTGATATTAATAAAGAAGAGAATCTCTAAAAATGATCCGGACAAAGAGATTGATAATAATTATACAAAGAGGATGATCGCACGATATAAATGATTCTGACAATTTATCGGTCTATATTAAGGATTTTAACTCAGACGGATTAAAAGACATTGTAATTATATCAAACTATATGACCGGAATAGGCCCGGGGAGGGGCGGAACCGTTTACGGTTATTGATGTCTATTTTGAAAAAAGGAAATGCTCTCGCTGAACAATACGGTAACCCTCAGCAAAATCATCCCGGTTTCAACGGACTTCCCCCTATTTGACTCCTGCCGAAAAACAGTACTAAAAACTAAGCGTAATGACCACAAAATATAGCAGTTCCTTCTATTGCCGGGAGTCATATTTTTTTGTATTATTTATACAGGGCGTGAGAAAATGAAAATATTAATTGTTGATAACGACAAATTGGCTGTAGTTCTTTTGCAGTCAATGCTCGAGATGCAAGGGAATACCTGTGATTCTGCCGGAAACAGCATAGAGGCACTGGACTTGTTCCAAAAAAATCGATACGACCTTGTTCTTATGGATATTTTACTGCCGGACTCCAACGGTATTGAAGCGATGAAGGCCATAAGGCGGCTCTGCCCGGGAATTCCTGTTGTTGCTATTACAACCTTTTTGCGGGAAGAATACCGGGAGATGTTATTGTGTGTTGGTTTTGATGGCTGTCTGTCAAAGCCATACCAGGCTGAAAACCTGGAAAAAATATTACATGAGGGGATGCTAATCTAAAAAGGTTCACCCGCAGACACGAAGATGAATAAACGCCAGACTCGGATACACCCACAAACTGTCTTTGCTATCGCTAAAATATCTTTCAGTAATCTCATTACCTGAGATGTGCTCAACAATTTCAAAACCAGATTTGCGGATATCTTCCATAAAGGTCCGGGGAGTAAACGCGGCTTTGAGCGGTTCACCGCGGCGGGTAGTATACCGGTCAATAATTTCAATCGCCTCCCTGTGGGCGTTTTCGAAATATTCCCGGGAGATCATATAATCAAAAACAAATTCACTGCCGGGAGCGGCAATGGAAATGACAGTATTCAAAGTCTCAAATACGGCATCACTGCTCACATAGTAGGAAGCGCCAAGCCATGAGAAAAAAGAAGGAAGTTTTTTGGAAAAAGAAGACCTCGTTAGGCCGTGGGATATACTTTCCGATTCAAAGTCAACAGGAACAAACTCAAGGTTTGGAGGCAGGCCGATATTTAATTTTTCAAGGCGGCCGCGTTTTAAATTCTGGGTAGCGGGATGGTCAACCTCAAAGATCTTAAGAGAAGAAGCAAGATCTTTCCTGCGCAGGGCAAAAGAGTCCAGGCCGGAGCTGAGCAGAATATATTGGCTCACCCCCTTGCGAACGGCTTTCTCCAGGAGGGCTTCGGTAAAGCAGGCCCGGCTAAGAATATTCGCGAAGGCCGGACGAATGGAGCGTAATAATTTATTGGTAATAAGCCAGGAAAGAAAACGATTCCCCGCAAGAAAACGCCAGACCGGGCTGGTTAATTGAAACGCGAAAGGGTCTTCAAAAATAACAGGATTCCCATATCGAAGATGCCAGGCTCGGCACGCGGCGGCACCATCGGCAGTTTTACTTCCCTGATTTTTTTCCATAACTTACCCCGTACCCCTTACCTCAAAAGAAAGCCTCATCTTTTTTAGGAGATGAGGCTTTCCTGGACAATTCTTGCGAAGAGTCCTTAATATTATAGTGAGAATTAAATTAAACCGGTTTTTCCTTAGAATTGTCAAGCAAATTTTTTTTAAAAAGCAATCAGGCAGTCTCCCTCTGTACGATTTTTTATGTTGACTCCAAAGTGCTGTCTTTGAAAATGGTTCTAAGATGTCAACACTGATATCCATATTAATTATTTAAGGAGTGAAAAAATGAGAAATTTTCTATGTCTAAGTCTTATTGGTTTGTTAACAGTATCTGTTTTAGTATTGACCGGGTGTGAAGCCGGGCTTTCGCAAAACGACAGCTCAGGGGAGGACGCCGGTTTTAGCTTTTCCGATATCTATGCAAGCATGAACCAATTAAAACAAGAGGTTGCTGAGCAGAAAAAAACAATAGCTGAATTAAGCGAGCAGATAACTGGTAGCAGCAAAAACCTGGTCCCCGTAGGAACCATCATGCCCTTTGCCGGTCTTAAAAAGGATATACCCAATGGCTGGGTTGCCTGCGATGGGCAGGAATTTACCGTTGATGGTGATATGAAAATACTGTTTGGTATTATCGGTTATGCCTGGGGCGGTAATGGATCAACAACATTTAGAGTACCGGATTTGCGGGGGATGTTTCTCCGCGGCATGGACGATGCTGCGGTAAAAGATCCGGACGCGGCTTCACGGACATCGTACAGCGGCAGCGTGGTGGGGGATATTGTGGGGTCATATCAGTCCTGTTCTACTATGATGCCCAGGACTCCTTTTTCTACGAATTCGGACTCCGGAAATCACAGGCATCAACTCCCAACATTTAATGGTTTGTCCGGTTCCCACGAAATCGGGAATGGATATCATGGAATGGATTTTTTACCTGCTGAATATTCAGATTACGCGGGTATTCACTCTCATACAATTGGCGGCGGCGATAATGAAACGCGGCCGGTTAATGCTTCTGTGTACTGGATAATTAAATCGTAACTTCCGGCAGTCCGCAGGGCTTCCGGCCCTTGTTGTGAAGAAAGAGACTGGCTGCCGGAGCTTCGGCAGCCGGCGCCAGTCCTTTAACCCCGGTTACCGGAACACCAACTATCTCAAAATAGTTTGTTTCACCGGATCACCGGCAACCCTTCTCTCAGCCGCGCTTCCCGATAGGAGGCCGAGATCGCTTTTTACATGGTTACAGGGGATATCATTGCAAATAATGTCCATTTTATTCTGCAATGCTGAACGTTCAAATTTCAGTTCACTTCTATAACCATAATTAACGCCAAGATATACAAAAGGATGGTTCCTGTTTTCCCGAAATCTTTTAGCAATGGATTTTACCGTATAAAATTCTTTTTTAACTCGTAAGTACCCTTCGGCAAGCTGCATGGGAGTCATGTGTTTTGGTTGAAAAACCACGGTATCGTGATTATAGTATTCCCATTTTTTCGTAAGCAATCTGCCTTCCCGGTCTAAGTCTTCAAATATTTTTGTACCGGGGTATGGAGTGAGGATATTAAATGAAGTGGAGCTTATTTTATTTCTTAATACAAATTCCAGGGTATCATCAAATACATTTAATTTATCGTCATCCATTCCAAATATCATGGAAGCATGAAAGATCATACCAATATCTTTTACTCTTTTAATCGACTCTTCGATTTTTGAAATATCGCTATAATTTTTTCTCATATTCTTTAACTGGCTTTCGGATACACTTTCCAGGCCAAAGAAAAATCCCATACACCCGCTTTTTTTCGCTAATTTCATTAGTTCTTCATCTTTCACAAAAGAAATGGATGCCTGGGAAACCCATTTGATATTTAAAGGAGTAATGGCTTTAAATAATTCTTTCGCGTATTGGGGTCTGCCAAGAATGTTGTCGTCACAAAAGACCATTACCTTAGCCTTTGAAGCGGCAATGTCTCTAACCACTCTTTCTACGGGAACATGACGGAGTTTTTTCCCGAAAAATTTTGGTACGCAGCAAAAGTCACAGTTATAGGGACAGCCTCTTGTTGTTGATATTGATTTTAAGTTATAAAGACTTCTGCTTTTTTTATTAAAATCTCTTCTTGGAATGGGATAGTTGGAAATATCCGGTTGATAACTGAGATATTTTCTCTTTAATCTGCCTTGCAGGTAGTCTTCAAGAAGAAGTTCCCACGCGCCTTCGGCTTCTCCAATAACAACGGAATCGGCATGCAAAAGGGCTTCATCGGGAAGAATTGTGGGGTGTACTCCACCCATAACAACTATTTTGCCTCTTTTCTTGAATTCAGCCGCGATTTGATACGACCGGGGAGCGGTTGCTGTCATGGAACTGATACCGATGAGGTCATGATCAGTGTCAAAGTTGATATCTTCAACTTCTTCTTCGATTATATCAACAGTAAAATGATCGGGAGTAAAACCGGCTATTGTACTTAAAGCTATTTCAGGAATTCTTAAACTGCTGGGGTATCGTTTGTTTACATCCATACAGGGCGCGATTAGTAAAATTTTATTGTTCATATTTTATTCTTTCTCCTGTGAATTCCCGGTTACCGGATTTTGATTGTACCGGATTATAGTGCATTGAATACTTCTTGTCAATACATAAAATTATAAATAGTGACTCGCTCCCTATTTTCCTGCGTATTGATTTTCTGAGGATATTGGCATGAAATAGAATCCTGATTATAGCCGGTTGGTTCCTTCCTGTCAATAAGTTAAAAATATTAATAGTGGAGCGGCGCTTTCGCGCCGCGAATGAGGCTGGCTTTGGTGATTTATTTTACCGAAATAACAACGGTATCGACAATATCTAACGCCGTTGTGTGAAACCCGGCATCATGAAGCTCGCCGTCGCCGCCGGAGTGGTGGCCCGCTCCCAGGAGTTCCATGAGGTAAAGTTTTTCAGTACTGTTTATATCGATCTCGGCACCATATACCAGTGAGGGCTGTGAGCCGTCATAATAGGTATCGCCGGAGAAAGCGGCGTCATAATAAGCATTATCGTCAAATGAGCGGTTTATTTCCATTACAATCCGGACCCTGTTTGTTTGACCGCTTTTTCTTTTGGTTTTTAAGAGAAAATCGACATAGGGGGTAGCCCCGGTTACGGCATCAAGATCGGCAGGGACAGGGCCCCCGTCTGCCGAGGGAAGTGCGAGGTAGAGTCCCGCTGTGTTATGCGCGGGGTCATCTTTATAGGGATCTTCCCCGCAGGATTTATGGGTCCAATAGGGAAGGGCCTGGGGCCGTGCGACCCAGGTGTTGGTAAAGCGCATAACGTTTGTTGCCGGAGTGTTCCCAACGTAAAGGTTTTGTATGAAGGTTCCTTCCATGTCCTCTATCCATATAACGTATAAGGGCTTGCCGCCAATATCCATTTCCACGCCTTTGTGAAAATATATTTCAAGAGCGGTTCCGCTTTCACTAATGTTTGTTTCCAGGGTCTCCACGGGAAGAACCTGGTCTATCATAAAATGAACAACTGCTGTTGCTGTTTTATCGTTTTCTGTTTTGGTTGTTGTTACCGTTAGCGCGTACATCCCATCTTCCGTAAGTTCATCTTTTTCTTGATAGGCAGACACAACCGCTGAATTTTTAGTTAATACAGCTTTATTTACCGTTCCTTCCGCTGTTCCCCATTCCGGAGTTACGGCAGTGTTGTATATGGTGCTGTTAACAACGCCGGTAATTACAACTGCCTCAGGCGGGTCTGTTTCGGGTGCGGGAGTTTCACATCCTGCCTGGAAAACGGTAATAAAGAGCAGTCCTGCCGCTAAGATGGGCCATCTTTTGGTTTTGTTTATTTTTTTCATATTATCCCCCAATATTAAATGAAAAATCTTAACAGGATATTTATTTGAGCTGATTTGTCAAGCAGAAAAAATTGATTTATGAAAAAATGTATGCTTTTAAGGGCAATTGCTCTTAAAAGGAGCTGAATTTGGGCGCAACCCTGCGGGTCGGGCTTCTCCGGGCTCCGCGTTCGCTTCGGTCCTTCGGACTAAACCCTGCGCATCCCTTGTGCGGAGAGCTGCTCTCAAGAGACTCTTTTTAAATAGGGCCTGTTCCGGGGATCTTACCCGGGGCGGTTTCAGAGACGTTGCAGTGCAACGCCTCTACGGGCCTTTTCCCGAAGATATTGCCCGAAGCATCTTCGCAAAACGTCCCCCCTCTCGCAGGGTCGCGCCCCTTCCCGGAATCTCCATAGCCCTGGCCGGAAATCAGCCAGTAAAGGCGCTGCACTGCAGCGTCTCTCAGAACCCAACCCTTGGCCGGAGCACCTTCGCAAAACAGACCCCGGTATCACCACAGTTTCTGACCTATTTTTCCCTGCCGCTCCGGTAAAGGTGGTTTAATACGATTTTCTTCTATACTAACGGTTTAAAATATGAATAAAACAAAAATCATTTCCGGCCTTATGGGCCTGTGTGTGGGAGACGCCCTGGGCGTGCCGGTAGAATTTTTAACAAGGGAAACCATCGCGCGGAACCCGGTACTGGATATGATGGGCTATGGAACCTATGACCAGCCGCCCGGAACCTGGTCCGACGATAGTTCATTGGCATTCTGCCTGGCAGAGAGTTTATGCAATGGCTATGATATACATGACGCGGGAAAGAAATTTTGCCAGTGGCGTTATGAAGGCTATTGGACTCCCCACGGAAGGGTTTTTGATATCGGAAGTACTACAAGAAAGGCCATATCTAATTTGCATTACGGAGAAAGTCCATATGAATCGGGAGTAAGTCATAAACACAGCAATGGCAACGGATCGTTAATGCGCATACTTCCTCTGGTATTCTACCTGGAAAATACGGATGACCGGGAAACACAATTCCGGATAATAAAAGAGGTGTCGGCAATAACACACGCCCACCCGGTATCAATTATCTGCTGCGGGTTTTATGTGTTTATGGGAATCAATTTATTAAAGGGTATGAGCCTGGAATAAGCGTACGGAGAAACAGTAAAAACTGTTTTTAATTATTATCCCGGAATGTATCATAAAGATATCCTGGTGTTATTCGTGAGGCTCATAAAAAATATATCAACCTTACCGGTAAACAACATAAAGTCCGACGGCAACGTGCTTCACACCCTTGAAGCATCTCTCTGGTGCTTGCTGAATTACAATACCTACGCGGAAACTGTTTTGGCAGCGGTAAACCTGGGAGAGGATACGGATACAACCGCTGCTGTTGCGGGCGGACTTGCGGGAATATATTACGGGATTGATGCCATACCGGCAGAATGGATAGAGAGGATAGTTCGAAAGGATGATATTATAAACCTTGGGGAGCGGTTGAGTTTCTCCCTGGAAGGGTGAATTTTAATGCTTGACACTAATATCTCGCCAAATGAGTATTGCTGTTAAATATACAGAAAGGAGAAATTTAAATGGATATCACTTTTGTTTTACCGGGATCTTTTCGATCGGGCGGAATTCGTGTTACTGTGGAGATGGCAAACCATCTATTAAACTATGGATACAATGTACGGATCGCGTGCCGGGTTTCTCCCTTGTTGAGTATTGCCGGAATAAAAGATATACTCAGAAAATTTGTTTTTAAATTAACCGGGATTGAAAATAACAGCTGGATTCAGGACTTTAAGGGAAAAATCGATACCTATACCGATTTAAATAAATTGGATTTTAAAAAGAATGAGATTGTTGTTGCCGTAGGTTCTTTTACAATCGACGATGTGTATCATTTAAACAAAGACGTAAAAAAAATCCGTTATTGCCACGGATTCAATGAGCAGTTAAAAGACCTTATGGAATCGGTGTGGAGCCTGCCAATGAAAACGATTGCCGTTTCTCCAAACCTTATTCCTGAATTACAAAAATTCGGGATAAATGATCCTATTGATGTTGTTCCAAACGGGGTAAACGCCGGAGAATATTATACGGAAGATTTTCCCCGGGAAGGGATCGGTACCATTTACAGCGGGCTGTATAAAAAAGCTCCCGAAGATACGATCAATCTGCTCAATGCCATACATAAAAAATGGCCTTCTGTTCCGCTCTATGTTTTCAGCAGTGATAAAAAACCTGAACAGCTGGATGATAATATATATTGGCGGTATCCTTCCATTGAGAAAAGCCGGGAACTGTATAACAGATCAAAAATCTGGCTCATCACAAGCCGCAGTGAAGGGTTTTGCCTGCCAATCATTGAAGCACTGTTATGCGGTTCAGCGATAATAAGCACAAATCACGATACTGTTTCAAACCTCATAACCCATGAGCAAAACGGCTTAATCGTTCCCATTGGTGATAACGACGCGTTTATGAATAACATAGAAGTGTTATTGCATGATGAAACCAAAAGAGAGCGATTGGTTAAAAACGGGTCCGATTCCATGAAAGAATTTACCTGGGAAAAAGCCGTTGCAAAAATGGATAGTGTTTTAAAATCGTTATAGATAGCGCAGGAGCAAGGTGAAAGGTGAAAGACGTTGTTGCACGCCACGTCTCTCTTGCCCGGGAAACCGGCCCTTCACCGAATCCCCGGGAAACCGGTCCTTTCCGGAATCCCCGAAAACAAAGCGTTTGTTTTACTTCGTAATAATTTTTAACCCGGAACGATTTTTAATAGTAGAAACATTAATCGTCTCGTTCCCGTCTCTGCCTTTCTCTTCCCGGTTATAAACAATCGAGAGCTCTTCCACCACACCGGTAGAATCCTCGTCAATGGTGGTATCTTCAAAGGCGATAGCCAGCGTGTTTTCACCGCTTGTGTTCAGAACACCCGGAGAAAGTGGAAAATGGTCCCGACTTAAATCCATCCACATGTCCCGAATGGGGCGAGTCCAGGAACCATGGGCAAGCCAATCCCTGAGATCTATCCCAGCCGTCGCGTTCTTTGGTTTTCTTGGTAGTGTTTTTAAAAACCCAGGCGGGCACGCCGCCGCCGTCGTATTCATTGGTAAAATAGGGACCCGGCCGCCTTAAACCGTTTAATGCGGTCTTCCCAGACATTTTCCGGAAGCTTAAACCACCGCGAATATATTTATATTCACCGTGGATCTTAAAACCATATTTATCCAGGTAGACGGATTGATCTATTGTCGTCTCCTCTGCCCAGAGAGCAATAGGAAAGATTAATAGAATAAGAAAAGCTAAAAAGTGTTTCATGTGTGTTCCCCTCCATACTTGTTATTTAATGTTTTGGATATTGAATAAAATGTCACACGCGTATCAATTTGTTTTTTTTGGGGAAATCGCTCCCTGGTTTATCCAGCCGGACGGTATGTTTGGTCTATAAACATGCGGGCTGTGAAAAACCGGTACAGATTTGTCCCGGCACTTTTTTTGAAATTGGCGTTTTTTTGAAGTTTCTCTCTTGACTGGAATTGTATGAAGTAGTATACATATTCATGTCTCAGGAATAAATATACCAAACCTGGGGGAGGTTTTCATTGGTGACATGGTCTGTTTGTGAATCCTGATAATATACAAAAAGGAGAGAAGGGTATGAATTTGAAAGTTGTAGTAAAGAGGATTTTTTTAGCGGTAGTTTTTATCGCAAGTTTTGCCGTGTGCGCGTTAGCACAAAATTGGCAATCAACATGGTCCGATGAATTTACCAATGGAATCGGCAGTGATTGGGTCTTTGAGGAAGGGAACGGATTTGAAGGCTGGGGAAATTGGGAGCTTGAGTATTACCAGGCATCAAACGCCTCTGTGGAGAACGGGGTTTTAATGATTACCGCAAAAGAAGAAGACGCAGGCGGATATGAGTACACGTCGGCGAGAATGAAAACTCAGGGTAATTTTTCTTTTCAATACGGCAGAATTGAAGCGAGAATAGCGGTGCCCTCAGTTACGGGACTCTGGCCCGCGTTCTGGATGCTGGGAAACACTATTGCTGATACTGATGTTACCTGGCCCGCCTGTGGTGAGATTGATGTTATGGAACATAAAAATACCGACAGTTATATAGAAGGAACAATGCACTGGAAGGATCATACGGAAACTGATGTCAAGTATGGTGGGCCAGTTACTACAGATTCCACGGAGTTTCATGTATACGCGGTAGAATGGGATGCGGTTGAAATTCGATGGTATCTTGATGGTGTTCAATATCATGTGGCAAATATCGAAAACGGTGTTAATGGAACGGACGAACTTCATAATGAATCCTTTATCCTGTTAAACATTGCAGTCGGTGGTAATCACCCCGGTAACATCATTGATGAAAGCAAGTTGCCCGCCATAATGCAGGTTGATTATGTACGGGTCTATCAGGACGGCGGCAACACCCAGGGCTTTCTCGGCTCAGAAAGTGACTATAACACTGAAGCGAGCAGTTCCGCTTTTACCTTTACGTCCAATGTAACTTCAACATGGGCCGATGTTCATTTTAAAATAAATGGCGGCGGACAAATGAATCATCGAATGTCGGCAGACGGAAATGTGCATACCCATGCTCTTTCCGGCCTGAATAACGGAGATTTGGTCAGCTATTATTTTACCTATGAAAAGAATGGCCTTGCTTATAATTCTCCCTGGAAAAGTTTTAGCGTGAATGACATTGGTGCGGGAGGAACCCCCAATGACGGCTGTAGTGATTCGGAAGTTGATTACAGCTATTCAATCAACAGCGCCGCAATTACATTTGAATCCAATGTTTATTCAATATGGGGAGATGTGCATTACAAGATAAATGGCGGCGGACAGATGAATTATCGAATGACCGCCGATGGGAATACCCATACCCAGTCTCTGTCCGGTGTTACGGAAGGAGATGTGATTGAATATTTCTTTACCTATGAAAAGGACGGCCTTGCCTATAGCTCACCCTGGTACACCTGTACCATAGCAACCCAGGACTAGTACTGCCCTGAAGAACATAACATCATCATGTGCGAGAACGGTTTTTCTTTCGAGCGCACATGATGGTGCTTCCCGGGAGAATTTCAACCTTCCACGATAGTGACATTTTTACCTTCAAAGACAATGGCAAGTTTTTTAATGTTTTTTATTCCTCTTTCCATAAGTTCCGTATCATACTTTTTGGTTTCAATTTGATCCAGGGCCTCTTTAACGGCAGATTCAACAGTCCCATTTTCTTCGGTATCAACGGTTTTGAATTCAATTATATAGCCGGTTTTATCCGGATCTTTTGGGGTAATAGATATATCATACCTGCCCAGGCCCGATTCCCTGTTTGATTTTATTTCGTGGGAGCCCGAGAGCCAGACCAGGAGTCCCATAGAAAAGGCGCGGTAGACTTTTTCCGGTTCACCACCGAAGTCATGGTAACTGAAAAGGGCAAGCACGACTTTTTGGAAAAATTTACCGAATTTGTTTACCTCACCTTTAACCAGGGCTAAAAGCATCTCTTCAAGAGTAGAGGAATCAACACGTACTGCGAAATAGTATTTAACTATTCCCAGAAAAATGGATCTGACTTCTTTATTGGGTATGTCAAGAGTGCAATACAAGGTTTCTGTTGAATCATCATACCGTTTCGCTGAATACTTTAAGTATCCGCTCATGAGGAGAAAACTCCAGAGCAGATCATCTATTATTTCAACATCTTTATAAACAATATTTTCTTCAACCGGTTTTTCCAGGGAGCCGCCATCAATCAAAATTTTCAGGTTTTTGTTAAGCTCTTTGCCGCCCTTAGTGAGATAATATTCAACAAGTTTATTGTCCGATGTGTTGCCCCAGTAAGGTTTGAATTCTTTGGATTTACTTGAGATATAACTGATTATTGACCAGGGATTGTATATCAGCCGCTTACCAAAGATATAACCATTATACCATTTTTTTACATCTTCAAGTTTATGTTCAATTTCATAATACGATACCGCTTCTTCAACTTCTGTTTCCGTAAATCCGAAATTATCTTCAAACTCTTCTGCAAGGAGAGTATATATACCAAGATTATTCAATCCTGAAAAAATAGATTCCCTGGCAACGCGGAGAATTCCCGTTAAAACCGATTTTTCAAGGTATTGTCCTGTATCTTTGAGGCCGCCGGAAAGAAAATTTCTTATGAAATTAACAACTTTATCATAGTAGTTATTAAGATAGCCGCTGTGAATAGGCATATCATATTCATCAATCAGGATAATAACGCGCTCACGGTAATAGCGGTTTAAAAAAATAAGAAGTTGATTTAATGAGAATTCATAATCCTCAATACCGCCGTTAAGAGAAAGCACTGTTTCAAAATATTTTTTTTCCTCTTTTTTTAAAATATCGGATTGAAGAAGATATTCATGTTTGTTATATTCGATCTGAATCAATTTTTTTATTTTTTTATAACATACTTCCCAGTTGTCCTCTTTTACATCCTTGAAAGTGAAAAATATAACAGGGAATTTCCCCATTTTTTCAGTGTATTTTTTTCCGGCTTTCAAGATAGCTAGATCCCGGAACAGTTTCGGTTCGGGATCTTTAAAACGAGCGTCAACTTCTATCTTGTTGGCGAAAAAGTAGTAGAGCATGGAAAGATTCAATGTCTTTCCAAATCTTCTTGGACGGGGGATAAGCAGGACTTTATCCCCTTTATCGGTGATTTCTTTTATAAGAAGAGTTTTATCGACATAATAACAATTGTCTGTTATTATGTCTCTGAAATCCGAGTATCCTATAGGCAGTTTTTTCTTTTCCATAAATTTTCTTTATACAATTGTATAATAGATAAATAAATTATTCTACTGTGTCAACTAAAATTAGAAAAAAGCGGCGCTTTAAATGATATCGTCGGAAGTGTATACTTTTCTACCAGTCAATTGGAAAATAATCTTTTAAAAACTTCCCGCACCAGTGTTTCCCCGTAAGAATACCGTCGAAGAAGGGGTCGCAAACCCTTGCTGCGCCATCGACTATATCCAGAGGCGGCTGAAAATCATGAAGGTCTGTTTTTAGCTTTGAGAGCGCGGCCGGGTCTTCGTCCGTAACCCATCCCGTATCGACGGCGTTCATAAATATTCCGTCTTTAGCTAAATCACTGGCCGAAGTATGAGTAAGCATATTAAGGGCAGCTTTGGCAATATTCGTGTGGGGATGGCGGTCGGTTTTTTTGAAACGGTAGAACTTTCCTTCCATGGCAGTAACATTAACAATATGTTTCTGACCCGTATTGTCACGCTTCATCAAAGAGACCAGCCTGTTGCATAAAACA
>JAAENB010000617.1 GCA_024224995.1 bacterium
ATCACACCCGTAGGTCAGGTTGCGCCAAAGGCGTTACCTGACCATCCGGGAAGATGTCGTTTCATAAAAAAAAGAGGCTATATCCGAAATTCCCAATCTAAACTATCCATATAAAACCAACGTATTCATAGCTTCGTACCATCATTACATTGTACGAAAATTTACAGGAATCTGTGCTGGAATATCAACATCACCAACTGAGAGGAAAATCATATCCATAAATGCTGACAACGTTCGAAAACCACTCGCACGATTTTTTATAATCTTGATAATCCTATTTAACCCTTCTGCGGTGGCGTTGGTTATCCGGCTTTCAATAAAGGGAATGATTCGATGCCAATTCTTTCGTACGGTTTTGACAAACTCCCTGATGGGCTCAAGACGGCTTTTTAAAGCCGTGGTCGTCCAGCGTTTCAGAAAACGCTCTGCTGCCCATGGTGCTTTGTAATCCCAGAACTGTTCGAATTCATCTTTTAAAATCCAGGCCCGGTGAATTCTTCTATTACCTTTGCGCAACTGGTTAAGGACGCGAGTCTGGTGTTTAGATCGTGTTGAAGAATGCCTAAACAGGAGCCATCTTAGCCCTTTTAAAGCCTTACGCTCATCAACAGAGGCTTCGCGCCATTGCTCTTTGCGAACTTCGTCAACGGCCTCATTGAGCTTTTTAACGATGTGAAAACGGTCTAAAACCAGTTTGGCATCCGGGCAATGCGTTTCAATGGCACCGATATACGCCTGGCTCATGTCACAAGTAGCCCATTTTATTTTGTCTTTTTGGTAATCACTGAGCATTTCGTTGAAAAAAACATCTATGGTTTCACGGCCTTTCCCCTTGCCGACCCAAACCACACAGGCGCGATCAATATCGTAGACAATCGTGGCGTATTTGTGCCCTTTACTATAGGAGATTTCGTCGATGCCGATGGTTTTGAGACCCCTGATTCTATGGCCTTCACGAATGCGGGTAATCGTACGATGCAGCATATCAGACAGCGTCGACTTTGGAATATTTAGAATCTTTGCCGCTGCCTTTTGTGTCATCATCTGGCAATAAACCAGCATGGCGTACTCAAATCGGTATGTAACTCTACAATAGGCGTCAGCCCATGGGATGTTTTCCTGCACCCGGCCATGAACCCGGCACAAGATTTCTTTTGGACAATACCAAAGTAACACAGAGCATCCATAAATCGGCAGATCGCGCCATATCCGGTACATGTTGGTTTCATGGACAATACGGCCGCGGCGATTGCAGATGGGACAACGGCAACCATTTTTATAGGGTTTAACCCACAGATTCAGTCTCCGCTGTCTATTGTCCAAATCAAAATGGCTCACAGCCAGTTCTTTCAAATTCAAAAGATTTCTGATAAATTTATTTACAGTCATAGGTTCCTCCCCTTTTATTAACTTTGGTAAAAGTCATTATTTTAAGGATGGAACCTATGACGTTAAACCCTTCTTCTTGATTTTGTGGGTCTATTTTAATTTCCGATGCGGGCTGTAACGCAGGGCTACGCCCTTTGCCTTACAGACCCGAATCGGCTAAGTCCTCTCGATCAGTTTTCAATTATTCAATTGTTTAAACCGTGCTTTTCCATGAACTAAATTCTTTGGGAAATCCGGACAGACCCAAATTTTTCATAAGCATATCAAAATGTTTTTAGGTTTCGAAGATGTAGCCACAAAAAGGTTTGCGGCGGTTGAGTCGCACGTTTACTGGATTTATTGTGCTTACATCCTGATGAATTTATGCCCGATCAGGGGTTTCGATGAAAACGGATCAATCGCGCAAAAGCAAGAAGTGATCAGCCAGATCGTCAGGCTTCGGGAAGTGTCCCGTGTCAGGCAGCTGTTAACAAGGTTTAACGGAGTCGAGGTCTATAAGAGCCAGCTACAACAGGCTCTTGCAGTTGCGTGATACCGTAGATTCTATATTGATGGGCGTTGGGAGGAAGTCCTCCTTTTTTCGCGCAACTGTTAAGTATAAACAACATCCTCACCAGATCATTGGTAAACTGGTGGACGACCAACAGCATGATGCCGCATAGCACG
>JAAENB010000618.1 GCA_024224995.1 bacterium
AAATTTTTCCACTGTCGGCACCGCGTCCAGATATGATGGGTCAAGCCAACCTCATTATCTCGTTCGTCATAAGGCATATTCGTCCTCCCTTTTATTAATTTGAAATATTTTTTAGGCCCTTATATATAGGACGAATGGGAAGGCCTTTTGATGAAATTTTTTTTGACTTTTTTTGCATAAAATTGAATTTTTTTCAAAAAAAGCCGTTTTTTGCGGGGTTGGGACCTCAGAGCTCTTTATAGGAGTCTTTCTAGAGGAAAGACCTCAGAGCTCTTTAAAAGAGCACTCAAATTCGTAGGATATCAATACGGCGTCTCTGGCTTTTGTTTAATTTCTCTGTTTTTTTGCTTGACAATGCTTGGACATCCAAGTATATTATATCTATGGCGAAACCGGACGCAATTATTGGATTAGTTTCAATTATTCGAGAAAAGGCAAATAAACGGATTACTGAGGAGCTTGAAAGCAATGGAGTTGCAGGCCTGGTCCCCTCGCATGGGGCTATCCTTGGAATGCTTTATACGCACGGAATAGTCCCCATGACTGAGATGGCAGCACTCATTCACCGGGATAATTCTACTGTAACAACATTAACCGAAAAGCTGGCGGCGCTGCAATATGTCAGTAAAACAAAAGATCCTCACGATAAACGGATCACAAATATCAGTTTAACTGAAAAAGGCAGGGACTTGCAGCCGGTATTTGAGGAGATTTCTCAAAAAATTCTGGAAAGGCTGTACGAGGGGTTTTCGGACCTGGAAAAGGATATGTTAATTCGTTTATTGGAAAGAATGCTGGGTAATTGTTAAATTTTTTTTAATTAAATGCTTGGATGTCCAAGTATTTTCGGTATCGCAAAAATTATCAAAATTATTAAGGGAGGAAAATAGTATGAAAATTATCGCGTTTAACGGCAGTCCCCATGCCGAAAAGGGAATGACCAATGTGTTGGTAGAAGAGTTTTTACAGGGCGCGCAGGAGTCGGGCGCTGAGGTTGAAACGGTTTTTCTGGCTCGTCAAAAAATATCGTATTGTCAGGGATGTATGAATTGCTGGATAAAAACACCCGGGGAATGCATGTTTAAGGATGATATGCCGGAATTATTATCGAAATTTCTTGCTGCCGATGCGGCGGTTTTTGCCTCACCCCTCTATATCGATAATGTTTCAGGCATGATGAAAACCTTTATGGACAGGTTGTTTATGCCTATTGAAGATCCGCGTTTTGAAAAAGATGAAGAATTTGGTGAATGCCGCCACATCAGGCTGTATGATAAACTCCCAAAAATGGTGGCAATGGCAACATGCGGCAGCCCTGAACAAAGCCATTTTCAAGCGCTACGGGTGTTGTACCGGCGTATTGCCAGAAACTTCAACCTTGACCTGGCCGCAGAAATTTACCGGGGCGGGGGAAGCGTGCTGTTTCGTGAAGGTACAGGGCTTGAGTCCTACGCGGAGCAATACAAAGAATTAGTCCGGGAAGCAGGGCGGGAGTTCGCTGTACAATCGAAATTTTCAAACGAGACAATAGATAAACTTGAACAGCCTGTTTTGCCCGGGGATGATTATGTGGATCGGTATGTTGGGATAACTGAAGGGATGTTTGAGGCGTTGACCGCGCTTGTGAACGCTTAGAGGAACCGTTATGGTCTCAGAGGACACTTCGGCTCCGCTCAGTGACCTGCTGACTCCTTCGGTGGAACCCGTTCCGGTCTCACAATCTCGCTGTGCTTGATTACAAAAATGGGGGGTGTATTTTTTTTCATAATACACCAAAATACATCAGAATTGACACCCCAGGTCGCACCCCTAGCAGGGGCCGCACCCCGTGAAACAGAGCATGGCCCCGGGACAACATCCCCTCGCAGGGGTCGCACCCCCATAGGGCAGCAGAGCATAACCCCGGATAATATCTTCGAGAACAGGCTCTGTTTATAAATTAGTTTCCCCGGGCTATGGGTATTTCTCATAACGTGGGGCTTCCAGCCCCTCGTTATGATGAAGACGGCCCTATTGAAAAAGAGTTTCTTGAGAGCACCTTCTATCGCGCGTAAGCCTGAATCTCATCAATCAAACCCAACCGGTATGCCCGGTGAACCAGGTCCCATTCGTATCTTCTGGCGAAAAACAGGGTGCAGTAATTCCGCTGCATTTGCGTACCGTTAAATAGATAAAACTCAATCCGGTTTAACCCTTCTTCATTGCTAACAGTGCTGAGGTAATAATCAATCACTTTTGTTGTGGCAATATCGACATTGTTATTCAGCAGACCAATGACATCATCGATATCTTTTTTAAAGCCGCGCCCGCATTGTTCCTGTATTTGTTGATATAGTCTGTTAGCATTCATTTTGTTACCGTTATATTTTTTGAAGGATCAAGAAAATTTATTTTTGATATAATTCTCATGAGGGTATATTTATCGTCTTCCGATAAGTGTTCGCTCATGGTACTTATTCGTTTATTATAAAGGGGAATTATTTCATCCAGAAGATTTTTTGCTTTCTTCGTAAGAACCAGTCTTTTGGCTCTCCCGTCATCACTATCTTCAATGGTGCTGACCAAGCCATCGTCCTCAAGCTTTTTCATCATATTGGTGATTGTGGGTTTGCTTTTCCCCAGTTTCCGTGCTATCTCAATGGGGAGCGTTGATTTATCCGGCGTCTCCATAATGGAGAGGAGAATAGAAAACCTTCCGTGGGAAATGCCGTAGTCTTTAAGAAAATTCTCTATATCATTAAGCAGCCACATGCCCCCCTGCAAAACACTGAGCATAGAGTAAAAAGTAAGATCGTCGATTATGCCGATATCAGCCTGTTTGTTCTTGTTTTTCATTTGGTTAGCATGCTAACTATATGGGTTTTTGTCAAGAAAAAAATTTTTTTTTCGCGCATTCATAGAAGGTTTTTCTTCCCGGATACTCCGGGTGAGTCACTGGCTGTCATTGATACGGAGCCCTGTATTGGGGGATACTCAGTAATAAGCTTTTCTTGAAATTCTATTAAATGTTCCGTCTTTTTTCATTTGTGCAATTGTATCTGAAAACTTTTTTACCAGTTTTTTGCTTACTCTTTTTTTAGAAAAAGCAAGATATGTTTTTGAAGAACTTAATAAATAATCTCTACCGGTTTCTGTCATTGTTACTATTTCAATCCTGTCTTCCAACCCAAGTTTTTTTGATAAATCAAATATGGTTAATTTAACGCCAACTAACATATCAAATCGATTACCAACCAGTTTTTTTATATTGTTTTCATTGTTTGCCACTATATCTATTCTTTTAAAGCGTTTATTGTTTATTGCTTCTTGAACTATTCCCCCATATTCAAATCCTCTGCAAATTCCAAAAGAGATTTCATTCGCGTTTGTTAAACCCTTATTTAAAGTAAACCTGGTTTTTTTATTTTTAAACGCGTACCATTTTTCTACGTATATCTCTTCATCGGGATAAAATAAAAATTCTTCTCTTTCCGGATTTTTTGCGGCATCCACTAAGGCGTCCGCCTTACCAACTTTCACCATGTGTACCGCTCTTTTCCACGGAACAAAACTAAATTTGTACGTATAGCCCATTCTATTAAAGGCTTCCGATACCAGGTCAACGTTTATTCCCGAAGGGTTCCCGTTTTCATCAATAGTTTCGGCAGGAGGGGAATTCAGAGAAACAAATGTCAATATTGGTTTTCCTGATTCATCCGTTTGTCGTTCCATGGCGGCAACAGGTTTGGCAGCAATACTTTCAGCAGCAGGTTCTGTTTTCTTACACCCGGTTACTAATAGAGCTGCAATTAGCGCGGCGATTATAGTGGTCTTTTTATTTTTTTCATGGCTGCCTCCCACCCCGGAACCGCTCAGCGTCTTTTGCCCGAAGCACATTGTACACAAACCTTTGTCTCCGGAACAATTAGTATACGCCCCAGGGGGATCTCTTTTTTACATATTGCACAAACACCAAAATCATCATTGTCGAGATTCGCTAATGCTTTATTTAGATTTTTAACCAGGTTTTCATTGGTTTTAACATTCGCCTCAGCCATGCTTTTCTGCTGGATCTGGTCCATACGGGTAAGCCGTCCAAGGGCGACACTGGGAGGGATGGGGGCTGTCTGTTCCCGCAGC
>JAAENB010000619.1 GCA_024224995.1 bacterium
ATCATCATTACTCATAATATCACCTCTAAGATAAAGAATATCCTGCAAACCATGAACCATGAATATTACACAAAAACGGCATTATGTCAAGTAAAAAAGCCCGCAATAGTTCTAAGGCAAAAGAAGTGATCCCCCACGCTGCGCGAAGGAAGGATCATTTCTTATCAAAACGTTTCTTTTTTATTATTTTATTTTTTTTATAAGTAACTTCCATCTCTTTTGTTCCATCACTCTTATAAAAACTCCATACTCCTTCTTTTTTGGAATTTCTGAATTGACCTTTAACGTCAATGCTTCCCTTTTTATAGTTACCTATCACTTTCCCATGATAATCATCCCCCTTTAATTCTATCTTGATTTTTATTTTCCCATTACTGAATAAAATATATTCTTTATTGTCTTTTACATATGACCATCCGTTATATTGAACATGCCATACCACCCCTTTGGGTAAATTCTCAGGAGGCTTTTTATTATAATCATGGGTCCAGACCAATTTCCTATCTCGAAAATATTCTATTGTATTAAGTTTTCCGTTTTCCATCCATTTGGTAACTCTTCCCTCGGAGGAACCATTTTTACTGTAAAGCTTTTCTCTCATTTTACCATTTATATACCACCGAAGAACTTTCCCTTCAAGTTTTCCATTGATATATTTTGCCTGTGCCATTTTTTCGCCATTCATATACCATATTCTTCTGAGAAAAGTCTTTTTATTGGTTGATATCCACAACTGTGTTGGTTTATTCCATATTGCGTCTTTAGGAATATTTAAAGGTCTTTGAAAGTCAGGATGATATATTTTATAGTTTATTATCTTTATTACTTTTCCATGATCGTATATTTTATTCATAATTTTTACGCCGTCTCTGCCCCAAAATTCCCATACACCGTGAATTTGCCCCTTTTTCATGGGAACTTTCTGCTTCGGAACACCATTAGAATACCAACTATGCAGAAATCCTGCTTTCGCATCAATCCATTCCCATCCCCTCGCCTTCCCCTGCCAGGCGGCCGCAGACGGAAGATTTTTGGGTTTGGGCGGTGCTTCTTCGGCATAAACCAAAGCGGTTATAAAAATAACTATTATGATATATCTTAAAATTCGCATTATTAATCTCCGGACCAGTCGACTTTTTTCCGTACTTGTTATAGAGGCGTGCCCCCATAAATTTCGCACTAATACTCAGAAAGCGGCGCGGCTTACGCCGCAAGCCTCCTTGTTTTTAACCAGGTAGTAAAAATGATTTCTTTATTTGCAGGGTACGCCGCTAGAATTTTTTTGTTACCCCTATTGAAATCTTGCCTTCTACTCTAGGGCGGCTATTCAGGATAGTTCGATAGTCAGCGCCAGGTTCGACTTTCTTCTCACGATGGTAAGAGGCTTGACCTTTAATAGTAAGAGTCGGACCACCAGGTAATTTAATGGTGATTGTTGGCAATGGCAGGGTTACAGTATCAGCCTTTACCGCGTATATCACGGCCCCTGTAATTCCCCCAACAGTTTCAATAATATTAGTAAGATCCGTGCCTCCATCTGATGAATTTTTTAATAATTCGGGAAGGGCGATTTTTAGTACTTCTTTAAGAAAAGCTTTCCCGGTGTCCTCCAGGAGCTTTTTTCGTCTTTTTTCTTCCTCTTCTCGTAATTTCGAGAGTGGTTTAGGTTTTTCTAAATCATTTCTGTTCAACTCTTTATTTAAATCTCCCCGCGCCCTGTTTTCAATTTGTTCACTGGTATGTTCAATACCTGTTTTGTTATTATTCATCGCAGATTGGTAATATTTATGAAAAATAGCCACGAATGCTTCATAAAGTGCGGACTCTTGTTTAACGTTAAGGCGTAAACTAACATTACCGAATGAGTCAATTATACTTCCGGGCGTATGTAAGCCTAAAGAAGTATCAGAATTCTTTTTTTTATTGGTATTATTTTTTTTATTAATTTTTTTATCATTTACTCCTATAACTTCAATTTGATCATTATCGGGAAACATTATTTCGGCTAATTTCATTTCATCGTGCAATTTTTGTGACGCCGCATAGTCCCGGGCAAAGTCTAAGTAATCAGAAGCTTCCTTCCGCCAATTAACACTCCTTCCCATTTGCAACTCTTGAAGTATACATTGACAGGCTAAAAGCGCCTCTTTAGGTTTTGCGCCATAGTAAGGATGCAGATAAGATTTATATTCTGCGGTATTCTTGATTAGTTCTTCGGAAATTTCGCCGCGGGTATTTCTATAATGCCGCAAGTACGAAGGAGCACCGTTCCCCTTCGCCTGCACCGCCGGAGTCTTCCCCTTCCGCTGCACTCCCTTCTTCTGCTGCAGCACATGAGTCAACTCATGGCCAAGCAGCTTCTTCCCCTTCTGCGTGGAAGGATCAAAATTCCGCGCGGCGAAAACAATATCATGCCCCGTAGTAAAAGCCTCAGCGTTAATGGAACGCGCGAGGTGGTCCGCCTTATTCCCCGTATGAACCCGCACGTCACCAAGATACGTATTCAACCTGGACTCATAATACCCTCGCACATCCTTATTCAGCTGAGAGCCGGTCCCCTTAATACTGCTCAACCCCGATTCAAACCCCGAAGGAACATCCATACCACCGGGGGATCCTTTGGCCTGAACAAGAGACTCATCATTCTGCTTTGACTGAACCTGAGCGTCGGACATATTCACGATCTTGTCTGCCACGGCATCGGCTTCTTTTTCATAAACGTCATTGGGGCTGCCAACGGTCATCTTAGCCTGGACAACGCGGTTTTGGATCATGCGCTGCACTTCCTGGTTGCCTACGGTTTTATGCATCTTCATTAAAAAGTCGGAGTCGGCATCGGCCTGGTAGGTCCCTTTGCGCCGGACTTTCTTGTTTTTATCTTCTTTCTTGCGAACGGAATCGGATTTGTCGGAATTGATATCGGATTTTTGGACGAGGTCTTTATCTTCGTTACTCATAGCATAACTCCAGGTTATATAAATTTAAAGCATGCTCTCTCTCTTTATATATGGGAAGGCAGGGGCTAAACAGCAAGGCCGGAAAAGGCCAAAAATAAACACATCTGCCATAAAGTCATATTATTACGAAAGTATACAACTATAGAATAAAATTTATATAAAAAAAGAGCAAAAGTCAAGTTGGAAAGGGCAAAAATGTGTATTTAATGAAGAATTAATGAAAAAAAGCCCGGAGGTATGTTTCACCGTATTTCTTTTTAAAGGAAAGACCTTATCACGTGCCCCTTTGGGCGAGGGCAGGTGCCAGCTCTATTTAATAAACAACTTCAACCCTTCGTCGTTCCCCTTATCAACAAGATCGGAACCGATAGAATAGATAATTCTATATTCATGAGAATAACGAAGAGGCTTGCCGTCATAAGGATCAAGGGGAATAGAAGGGAGGTAATCCGGGACCAGATGGGCCGTTTTTTTTGGAATGTCTCCCTTCGATTTTTTATACTTTAGAATAGAAACCAATAAAACAGAAGCATTGCAGGAAAATTTTTCTTTGGAAATTTTGTTAAACAGAACTTCAATTGAAAATTTTGACATGTCAAATAATTCTTTACCTGCGCTGTTTTCAAAAGGAAATGAACTTGAGTATCTTTCCGGAATAAAACCGGTTTCCCCGGAAATATCTTTTAAGGCATGTTGATAATCATAGTTAAGATTATTAATAACAAACATAGCCGTTTCATCAAAGAGTCTTTTGGAATCATTCGGTTTAAAAAATAATTTCTTCGAAAAATTATTTTCAGAAGAACTATCAACCTCGTCAACATTGAGGCAGTTACTATGATGTTCAACTTTAAGGGATTGAACAAGCCCGGCCGGAGAAAAGCAGTATTTTTTAATACCGGCTTCACCGTTCCGGACAAAGTCCAAATGAGAGGCATTCTTTTGTAAAACAAACGCGGCAGCTTTAAAACCGTATAACCGGAACACGGAACCAACAGTATAATGAATTAAAGGACCATTCCCCTTTTGAATAAAATCGCCGGTTTTAAAAAGGTTAAAAGCGCACTCTAACGCGGCAGAATCCTTATTCGTATTCGCCAGGTAATACGAATGCAAGAGCAGCAGTTCAGCAAGCAATGTCCAATTTCTTAAATTGATCTTTTTTTCATTTTTAATAACAAAGGCCGCGGGAAATTGAAAATTATTTAATCGCGAGGCCTTATTAAAAGAATCAAGAGAAGCTCTATTTCTCGCCAGAACCGAATCCGCGAAATTTAAATTAAGCTCATTTTTATTTATTTGAACAACATCCTCAGCGTTAAGAACAATAGAACCGGAAGCCTCATTAATAAGAAAAAAGGCGTTTTGCTCATGGGGAACAGAGTGACCGGCCATTTGAAGACTATCGCTCATAACATAGGGCTTATCAATTGAAATGATATATAGATATATGGCGGACAATATCAACAAACCGCCAAAACAAAATAATATTTTTTTTAAAGGATGTAATTTCATAAAATCATGGCAAAACTATCAGTCTCTTGTAATATAAGAGCGGGAAACTTTTTCAGCCGAATCATATTTAATAATAAAGTATTCAAAGTCAATACCATAGGAGGAAACTCCTAAATCATACGTCTCGGAATTTTTATCAATCATTTCCGGCGGCCCCAACAGCTCTCGAACCTTATTTTTTTGCATCCCCTTTTTAATGATGGACCGCTGCAGATCCGGGACCATAGTAATACGGGGATTATTTCTTTCAGGCGATTTATGCAGGGCTTTCCATTTCTCAGAATCAAAGCCGCCGCTCAATTTTTTACATGCCGTAAATACTGCAATCCCCACAATAACGGCAGCAATAGCAATAACAACAATTTTCATGCTCAATCTCCAGGTTAGTGACCATCATTAAAAATCCACATCCTTATACTTCTTTGATCGGCAGGAACATATGACGGCGGCGTACCGGAAAAAGGATATTGAGCGCCAGAAACACTAAATCCCTGGCCATGAATATCTCTGAATCGATCCAGTCTCACAAGGCCCCGGTCGCGGCTGAGGTCCTTTGAATTACCGGTTCCACCATTGACCTGTCGAGAGTCTTTTTCTTCCTCTTAACCGCACCGCCCTTCTGCTGCAGCACGTGTGTCAGCTCATGGCCAAGCAGCTTCTTCCCTTTTTGCGTAGCCGGGTCAAAATTCCGCGCGGCAAAAACAATATCATGCCCCGTATGAACCCGCACATCCTTATTCAACGAAGACCCGGTCCCCTTTTGAAAAGTATTATTTTTTTAAAGGTTGTACAGTCATAAAAAAATGGAACAAAGTGCAAATCAATGAAGCAGTTTTCCATTATCAAAAGTACCGGGTAAATCATCGGGAACAGTACCGGGGCTCACAACAGCGTCACTCACACCCCAATAATCGGGCAGAGCCTTACCGGAATGACTATTGACAAATGTATCCAGCTGGTGTTCTTTATTGTCAGGAGTTTTAATAGAATTGTTACCTGAGATTAAAAAATAGCCAATGCATTTGTCTTTTGAAACAGCCAGCAAATATTTTTTATTAATTTCAAAAGAGTTTGAATATTCATCACAGGAAAAACGGATTTCAAAATCATTGAGTTTTTTATTGGAATTAACGTTAGAGCAATTTGTAAGGTTAATTGAGCAATTTTGTCTAACAACAGAAGGAGAGGTAATTCCATCATCGGACCGAACAAAATCTTTAACATCAGCAACAACGAAATACTCAACTGTAGATTTAGCGTCAATTTGCAGCAGCATACTACCCTCTTTATTATTATGATTAATGAAACAGCCCGGAGTACAATTAATAAAGCTCACCAGGATTATCAAACAGTAAACAATTTTCATCATAGCTGTCAACCTAAATACAATTCAGCAACAAACGGCCCCTGCCAGGGACCGGTTCCCGCGTTGGACAGGACGGGTTTTCCCTTACTGTCGACCCCCCATGTTCTACCGGGTCTCATATACCCATAATAACCGGAAACCATAAAGGCGCTGGGATTGCTTTCACGAATTTGTTGAAATAAATTATCCGGCGTATCAAGTCCTGAAATATCCTTATCAATAATACCGGCTTTTTTTAATCCCTCAGCCGCTCTTGTAGAACAGTTCTTGCCTAAGATATAAAAATCGGGAGTCTTGGTTTTCAAATCACCCCAATATTTATAAAAACTTTGAGCCTGGGCTTTAGGAACTTCCAGCATAATAACACTGGTGTGAACATTGGCCATCATAGCATATTGCAAGTCAACATAATGGAGCCGGTTATTTAAAAACCAGGCCATATCAGCGGAAACGCCGTCCATGCCCATACCGGTACTGTTGCCGGCACCACTGCTGCTGCCCCTGTCGCCTTCGCCAAAAAAGCCCCTTGTTTCCATAGCGCCGCTGCTGTTAGGAACTACAACATCAGCATGCTGGTCCATAACTCCAGGCTCATGATTTTTAGACTCCATGCCTCTAACCAATAAACCAACCCGTTGTTTATTGGGATCACTGGCAGCGGCAGTGAGGGGCGTATACCGCACTTTAACATCCTTGGAGCCTCTAATGCCCGCAAGAGATACTTTGGCGGTTTTTAATAAATTACCAACTTTTTTTAATTCGGAACCGGAAAATTCATCCAGAACATCTTTAAAAAATCCCTGGCCCGTATGATCATTTAAGTTAGTATTATAATAATTAATCATTTCTCTCACAACAGCAGGAGGATATTTCAGGATACGGTATACTTCATCTTCATCAGTACCTAAACCGCGAAATGCTTCTCTCATTTTTTTGGCTAATGTTTCGGGACTTTCAGTTTTAGCAGGAGTTGTTTTCCTTTGAATAGAGCCGCCCTTCTGCTGCAGCACATGAGTCAACTCATGCCCAAGCAGCTTCTTCCCCTTCTGCGTCGCCGGATCAAAATTCCGCGCGGCGAAAACAATATCATGCCCCGTAGTAAAAGCCTCAGCGTTAATGGAACGCGCGAGGTGATCCGCCTTATTCCCCGTATGAACCCGCACATCACCAAGATAGGTATTCAACCTTGACTCATAATACCCCCGCACATCCTTATTCAACGAAGACCCGGTCCCCTTAATACTGTTCAACCCGGATTCAAACCCCGCAGGAACGTCCATACCACCGGGAGATCCTTTCGACTGGATAAGGGACTCATCATTCTGCTTCGACTGAACCTGGGCGTCGGTCATATTCACGATCTTGTCGGCCACGGCATCGGCTTCTTTTTCATAAACGTCATTGGGACTGCCAACAGTCATCTTAGCCTGAACAACACGGTTTTGGATCATGCGCTGAACTTCCTGGTTGCCCACGGTTTTATGCATCTTCATTAAAAAGTCGGAGTCGGCATCGGCCTGGTAGGTTCCTTTACGCCGGACTTTCTTATTTTTATCTTCTTTCTTATGAAGGGAATCGGATTTTTGGACGAGGTCTTTATCTTCGTTAGCCATAACATAACTCCAGCTTGCAAAATTTAAAGTATATACTCTCTGTTTACAGGAAGGCAGAAGCTGAATAAAGGCCGGGGCACAACCAAAACATAGACACTTCTACCAAGTTTACACTATTATGAGTATAATTATAAAAACAGGGACAGGATGTCAAGTCGTAATGAAAAAAAATACATTAATAAAAGATTAATTGAGAAAAACCGCACTTCCCCCCTTTGGTCCCGGAGGATAATTTATTTATAATACTGTTTAGCCAGAATAATCCGGTTCGCGGCAATGCGCCGGATTTCCCGGCTGCCAACAACCAGTTGAATATTCAGCATAAGATTGGAATTGGCATGGGGCCGAAAACTCGATTTTCTTTGAACGTTTTTTTGGGGACCACCGGCATACAGAATACCATCTTCAATATCATTGTTCATAGCTTAACTCCCGATTTTTCTATCTCTATATAATATAAAACAGGTAAGAAGCAAAAAACCTCACCCCCTGTGCTGAGCGGAGCCGAAGCACCGAACTTCAAACTTCAAACTTCTCCCCTACTTCGCGCCCTTCTTTTTCAAAAACCTGATCATCTTCTTCCGCTGAGTAAATTTAGCAAAGCTAAGGGGAGTCCCATTGGGAATGTTCATGGAATTGATGTGCGGGGCCTTAGAATTAATATTCGCGCCTCTGCCAATTAAAAGTCCGGCGCTTTTAATATCTCCGTTAAAAGCGGCAAAATGCAGCGGGGTTAACCCATCGACCCCTCTTTTATTAACGTCACCCTTATTGTCAAGAAGCAGCCTGGTCATACTATGATTCTCATGGGAAACAGAAATAAATAAAGGAGTTACTTGATTCACAGAGGAAGTGTTAACACCAAGACCGTTGTTAATTAAAAATTTTGTAAGTTCATAACGGTTTTTCTGAACTGAAACATGGAGCAGCGATTCCCCAATACTGTTGCGGACCTTAACCCTGGCCCCATTATTAATAAGAAATCGAACAGACTCCATGAGAGTATTGGTATATCTAAACCGGTTAATAATAGGAAATAACGGAGTCTGGCTCCTCTTGTCACAGGCGTTTACATTGGCCCCCTGTTTAACTAAAAACCGGACCATGTCCACATCATCGGACCGGACCACATGGAGAAGCGTCTGGTCATTGGAATTTTTCGCGTTAATATGGGCGCCATTTTCAAAAGCCTTTTTAACGGATACAATATCGCCCTTCCGGACAGCGGTAAACAGGTTACTTTCAGCAAAAGCGGGAGAAGAAAAAAAAGAAAAGCACAGGGTGATACAAAGAAATATAGCAGGAATCTTTTTTTTGTTCATAAGATACAGTTTCCTTTGTTTTTATTTTTAAACGGCTTCTATCTTTTTAAGGGAGGGGGGCAATTCACTTTATATAATATACAAAAAAAAAGAGTCATCGTCAACCGGAAGCGGGGAAAAAACACAGAAGAAACTGTTAAAAAAATGGACTGGAATACGCACCTACACACAAACAACGCTGAAACCGCCCCCGCCCTGGGTGAGGTCTCATCTACTGGTCTATCTTAAAAAATATTTTTTTCTTCTTTTCATTGTATATAATTGATAATTTCTCTTTATGCAAAAATATGAACCCGGCATTATCCAATAAATTTGATTTTGAATAATTTTTTTCAGGCCCTTCTATGCATCTATTATATACAGAGAAATATTTCGAGGAGAAAACACAATTAGCGGAAACATCAAAATTTTCATAGTATTTGGTAAATTGAGCGTTTTGCATTTTTATACACTCATCCGACAATGATCGTTCCAGCCATCTTTTTTTATTGGCACCATTTATCATTTTAACTCTATACGTCGCTAAATATACATTTTCACCAACCATAGGTACCGCATATACTTCAAAACGGCTGCAAGGGTTATCCCTAATTACGTATTCCTTTCCTTCTTTAAATTTTAGTTTATATTTGCCGCTAAAAACAGATTTTTCAAGTGAACTTAAAGATCTAATTTTTATGTATACGGTATCCAGTCCATTATTGTTTATTCTAATTTTCCTTGCTTTATTATTATCTTTAAGAGTCAGAACCTGGTTATTAATCTTAATAAAAACCTTCGACTTCCACGCGTGTTTATTCCAGTCTACCCAGATAGAAGCATAGCTGTTTTTTCTTATGGGATTCGACTTTAACACTTCAGGTTCAGCAGGCCAAACGAGCAGTCCGCATATAAAGAAGAACAATAATAATCTCAGTGGTTTAGTTTTCATATAAAATTATTAATAAAATCAAAATTTAATCTCCGATTCAAAATAATCAATCAATGATTTGAGAAATATGATTGATTCCTTTTCCGGTTCTGCGTATTTCAAATAATACGAATCATCAAGTATTTTCTGACCGCATTTTTCTTTTGGATCTTTTGGTTTAATTATACCCATTAATTCCATAGAATACTTTTTTGTTATTACCCATGTTCGCAATGTAATTATTGCACAATCGTATCCACGGCTTATTTGCTGCCGTATTTTAAAATTTTTATAATCAAACTCATCATAATAGCCCGCCGTTTCGTGGTCTTCATAATTACTTAATAGAAAAGAACCATTCTTAAATTCATAATTTATAGAGTCTTCTATATTATCTTTTATTAATATACTGCTCCCTTTTTCTTTTAGCTTATTATTATAAAACTTTTCAATTCTTTTTATAAACACTTCATCATCAACAACTGTAGAAAATGGTTTCTGAGTACAATTTAATAAAAAAATAACTAATAACACAATTATTAGTTTAGAATTTTTAAATAGCATTATTTTAGCCTCATATAATACTTCTTTGATGATCCAACCCGAATATTTTCGCCAAAATAATTTGACATTTTCGGAATGCTATATTCATGAAATGAACCCGGATTAGTGTTGCTAATGGCATACGGTTTTCTATTTCTTAATGGATCTAAAACCATAACTCTTTTTGAGAAAGGATTAAAATATAATGCTATCCAATGAAAATTACTGTTATGTCGACCGGCTCCTGCGTTATCTCTGCTTAATGTCGATTTTATAATATGTCCGGGATTCTTTATAATATACTCAAATGCTTTTGCCTGTGTTGGAAAAGAACCATAAACAACATCCTTGCCGGATAATTT
This sequence comes from bacterium, assembly GCA_024224995.1. Next base: position 10,589 of record JAAENB010000619.1, read on the forward strand.
TTTTATCGAAGTGCTTGGATTTCTTCGAGGATCAGCACTATTCCCTATATAACTATTTACCCCATGCCATCCTACGCAGGTTCTTTTTCTAAGATGTTCATCTACATTAAGATTTTTATTTTCACCCAATTTTTTTAAAATATCTTTCATATTATTATACGAAGATAAAGCACCGATTGACCTTGCCATAATCATATTAACTGTTGAAGAACAATTCCCAAGATCACACAATTTTCCACCTGGATGGGATAGTTGCCTCATATGATATTTTCCCATTTTGCTATCAAAGTTTGTTGCTAGTCTTTGATAAAAAGATGATAAAAAATTCCTCTGAACAATGTTCCGCTTTCCTCCCCCCTTCTGCTGCACCACGTGAGTCAGCTCATGAGCCATGAGCATTTTCCCGGTACGGGTAGCCGGGGAATATTCGCCATTAGCGAAGAAAATATCGTTCCCCGTGGTAAAGGCCCGGGCGTTAATGGCCTTGTTTAACGAGTCGGCCCTGTCGCCCGTGTGAACCCGGACATTACTGAAATCATGGCCAAACCTGGCCCCATAATATTTTCCAGCCGATTCTCCAAGGGGGCTGCCGCAGCCCTTCATACTTCGAATGCCGCTTTCAACACCGGAATCAACAGTAAAGGAACCGGCAGAAGAACCTTTGGCCTGGATTTCCACCTCACTGGTTTTGCGCGACACATCGGCATCGGACATATTAACCACTTGCGCGGCAACACGGTCCGCTTCTATTTCATATATATCATTAGCGCTGCCAACAGTCATTTTGGCCTGGCCCTCAATTATAGCGGGAGCTTTTTCCCCAACAATGGACCGGGACGCGGTTACAGCCTCTTTGCGGTGAATATCGGACAATGCGTTTTCAATGAGCTGCGGCTGAATAACGCCGCTAGCAAGCAGGTGTTCTACGGTCTTGTTTCCCACGGTCCTTTGCAGGTGCATAATATAATCTACTGTAGGATCGGAAGAATGGGAGGATCTTTGCTGCCCTTTCTTCTCCTTTTTTTGAAGTTTTTTCGAGTTTTGGGTGTTTATAAGAAAATTGGCTTTATTATTCACTGTTTAACTCCTGGTATCCTGATTATAAAGGGGTGGAAGATCAAAAAAAAATGACGCTTCGAAGCAAAACGCCACTTTACGTATGTTTATCATACTATTTTTATTAAATATACAAAAAAAGGATCCCATTGTCAAGGCTGGTAGAATTATTATAATCCCCCGCAAAAAAAATCGTTTTCACCTCAGAGCTCTTTAAAAGAGCTCTGAGGAGGCAGCAAAAACATTTTCGGTTTTAGAACATAGCGTCTTTGAGCGCTTCCGGGTCCGGGCAAAAGATCTTTATTTCATTAATAAACATCCCGTCTTCGGGGATAATTTCCAGGCAGGGTTTTTTATCATCCAGGCGCGGGGTCATTTTTTCTTTATGGGCTTTAAGCGCCACAATCCCTTTTTTCAGGCCAAACCCGTCTTTTTGGACAACATTGCTCGTATCGATAAGATATCGGCCCTGGTATTTTTTTCCAAAGAGCATTTTCTGTCCAATAATAACCCGTTGATTGGTAATAATAACTTTACTCTTGAGAAAAACCGTAGTCTGCGGCCCCATGCCTTTCGACTCAACTCTAAGTCCGTCGAACTCAGCAATAATCGATTCATCATCTCCATACTCAACTTTATCAAGAGTGGAATTTCTCATAAGAAAGACAACAACAACCATAGCAGCTAAAAAAACAATAACAGCAATAAGTTCTACCGGCATTTTATCCTCCGTCTTAAGAAAGTTTGAAGTTCGAAGTTTGAAGTTTCAAGTTCTTTACCAGGGGCTTGTTTCCTGGAAAGGGTCTAAAACTCTTCTCAAACTTTCTTTCGTATTTTTTCCCTGCTCCGCTGGGTCCACACACACACTCTCTCTCAAGAAACTTAATTTTGCTTGTGAGCGGGCCTGGAAGCATGAGCTCTTTGGATTGCTGCGGAACTCGCTCCGCTCAAACAGTCCTCACACCCCAAAGAGCTCATACTTCCAGGCCAGATGCAGCTCGCAATACTATCCGGTTTCTGACCTATTTTTTCCCTGCTTCGCAGGGTCCGCACTCTCAAGAAA
>JAAENB010000620.1 GCA_024224995.1 bacterium
GTACCTATGGGAACCTTTCCGGTTCCGCAGCGGGAACCTCTCGCGATTTTTACGCGGCCAGGTATACATCATCGGGAAACCTGGAATGGATTAAGCAATTGGGAACTAATGACATTTCCGGGGATCCTACCGACGACATGGAACGCTCAGTGGCCGTAGACAGTACCGGGAATGTTGTTGTTGCCGGAATATCGTATAATACTTCCAGTGATACAAACCGCGGCGCGAATGATAACTCCCAGGCCATAGCTCTTGATGCAGTGGGTAATATTTATCTAACCGGGGCAGTTGAGGGTCGCCTTGAGGGGAATGTTAGTGCCGGCAGCGTTGATGTTTTTTTTACAAAGATAATCGCTTCGGGAGATTAAGCATCTTCGTAACTTTCTTAGTGGCGGCCAAATCATCCCGATTTGGCCGCCATACTAATTATTTTAATTATCGCTCATACATGAGCATAATATCATCATAGCCGTCGCCATTGAAATCGCCTGTTAACCACCACTGGCTATCCCAGAATTGAGCAGATAGACGATCCGCAGATTGAGAATTGTACGTGCCGTTCCCTTTAGACGTATGAGTCCAGACAGTAGCCAGGTCATTGAGGCCATTGTAAATTAAAACAAGATCGGCCTTTGAATCGCCGTTCGTATCGTTCATAAGCCACTGCTGGCTGCCCCAGAAGCCGGCAAATAATCGTTGAGATACATAACTGCTAAAGCCGCCGGAACCGTCGGAAAAATGAGTTCTAACAACGGCTTTACTCTCGGAACTTTTGTAAACGAGAATTAAATCGTCAAAAGAATCTCCGTCCGTGTCTCCAATAAGCCACCGCTGGCTATCCCAGAAAGAAGCAGCCAGGCGCTGAAATTTTGTGTACTCAAACCTGCCTCCGCCGGTTGAGGTAAATGTCATTACTGTTGCTTTGTTTTCGCCGCCCTGGTATACCAGAACCAAATCCGATAAACCGTCGCCATTAACATCGCCGGATAACCAGCGCTGGCTATCCCAGAATTTCGCGCTTAACTTGCTATATACTTTTTCATTAAATCTTCCATTGCCCCTTGAGGTAAGAGTCCAAACAGTGGCGTAACCGTCGCTTCCACCATAGACAAGAATAATATCATCTAAATCGTCACCATTAATATCGGCAACCATATATTCCTGGCCGGACCAGTATTTCGCGTCTGATAAATTTTGAGTATGTTTTAAAGTAAAATGACCTTTACCGTCGGAAACAAAGGTTTTAACTACTGCTAGTGAGTACTCTGCCCAGGTGTAGATTAACGCAACATCTTCAAGACCGTTGCCGTCAAAGTCTCCGGTAAACCACCTGCATTTGTCATAATATTTATCGGTAAACGTATTCGAAATATGACCGTCAAATTTACCATTTCCCCGTGATGGGATTCCCCATATCGCGGTAGGCATTACCGGGGCCGGCTTTACCGATCCAGCCTCTACACCTATTTCATAATTACCGGCATTTGTTTTGATTTCAATCGTAGCGTCATGATTCCCGCTAGTGCTTGATTCATAGTGAACCTTGAAATAGGTGCGTGGATAATTGGGTTTGCATCCCGCTTGAACAGAAGAAGAGGGATTTCGTGAGATCCTGAACCGTGAAGATCCTGAGAGTTCCACTGAATAAATTTGTAACTCAACATTATTTCCGGAATTAATAATATTAAAATTTATTTCTTTACTGTTGTCAACATTCATCGTGCCAAATTGTATAGTTTCACCATTGGAAACGGGATCATAATTTGACGGACTATACACAACCTCAAATGAAACACCTGCTTTAGACATACTACAGGAATCATTATCGCCGCGGGTGTAATAACCGGCATACCGCTTCAAGCCATCGGAGAATGCCTGGTTTGCGTTTTCTAACATCTCGCTCCAGTGTACAGTGGGAATATCATCCTTTGCTAAATAGAACAGGCGCTCTTTGAAATATGACTCGCACTCACATTTAGTCATGCGGTAAACATTTTTGTTGTATACGGGGTTTGAAGGATTTACGGCATTATTTATTGCAAGTCCCCTTGCCCCTGAAACACAATGATTTTCATAGGCAAACTTTAAATATTTTTCAGCCGCAAGCTGCATTCCGATAGAAGCGGTCTGACACTCGGTACATCCTCCAACACCTTTTGAATATTGGCCTTCGTCCGCAAATGTATTTCCAAATGCAAGCAAAGTAATCATAATCGATAGTACTAATATGAAATTTTTCATACTTTTTTTAATCTCCTTTTTTTTTTTGGGGTTTATGTCTCTTTATTATTAGTATGATTTTTTTAACAAAAAGGGTAAATTTTAAAAAAAAAACAGAAAAAAGTATAATATGATAGCAGTTTTAGAGGTATTATGTACAATGATGATACTAATTACACGGAGTTGTTTGTTATGCGCATAAAGATCTGTCGTCTGTTTATTCTGTCTATTTTTATTACCGGCGTTTTGTATGGCGCGGAACCGCTGAGTTTTCCTCTGGAAGATGGGGCTGTAAAAAAGTACTGGTTGAAGTTTTTGGTGTCTCCGGACGGAAAAAGCATGGCTGCGTCATGGTCAGTGTGGGCAGAGAACAAGACGGAATTTTATATTCAGATCAATCAAAAACGTTACGGGGCTTATAATTCAAAAATTGAAAAAGTCTATTTTAGTAAGAAAGGAAACAGGTACTCATTTGTCATTCACGATCGTCAATATTATAGTCAAAGTTGTTTTTTCGGTTCCGGAAAATCAGAGTCGAAGTATTATGTGCAGACTGAAAAAGAAAAATACGGGCCGTTTAAAAAAATTTTTAATATAGGATATTTTGGAGAAGATGAAAAACTGTTAGTATCGGTTTCCAATGAAAAAAATGAACGGAAGATTATACTCTTAGATGATACTACTAATCTTGAATTTCTCGGATTCGGATATGGATACGCCTGGAAAAAAAAATTCATGAGTGACGACATAAAATATACAAAACCCTGGTATCGGTACAGGGATAAGGGGCAAACATATTTATGGATTGATGGTAAAACCCGGGGACCTCTTGCGTGTGAAACTGTTCCGGAAACTGTTCCGGAAGAGAGCGGCTTTCCCGGTGAATCTTGTAAGCTAAAGAAAAAAAGATCCCACTGCCGCGAGATCGAATGGAGCGGGGATGGTTTAAACTACTGGTTCGCCTACGGGGAAAAGGGAAAAAAATATCTCAGGGTAAATAATAAGCTCCATGGGCCATATGAAAGACTGGGATATAAAAAGCTGTACAATCTTTCCGCTAAATCCATATTTTATACTTTTGAAGAAAAAGGGAAACATTTTATTTTTTCTAATAACAGGGTCTATGGTCCTTATGAGGACTACTATAGATTGAAAACATCACGGGAGGGATCGGCGTTTATATTTCAATACGATGAGGGGGATAAAAAATGGGTGGCGACAAATACAGGGAAGTTCGGCCCCTTTGATAAAGTAGCATCAACAGAAATTCATAAAGACGGATCAGCGTTTCTTATTTCTTACGATATAGGTAAGAACAGTTATATACGGCTTAACAATAAAGTGATAGGGCCGTATCCCCGGGGAACACTGCACACCACCGGAGACATATGCTCCCGGGGAAAACAGCTGGTCTATTACTACCATGAAAATGAGAAGCTTTTTATACATACAACTCATGGCGTTATAGGCCCGGTTGATAAAGGCATGAGTCCCAAAATTAAATACACTTCAGACGGCAAACATTATGCAGTCTCTTATAAAAAGAACAACAAGAATTTTGCGGTTTATGATGGTGTACAATACGGTCCTTCTAAAAAAAGTGAGCTCGAACTAAAGACTATTGAGAGCATGCAAGGGGACAGGAAATTTCCCTATTTGAGAATATTTGATAAAATACTATTTCGCGGAATGATCATGAGTACGTATCGCAGGGGGTACGGAAAAAAGCTGAAGTATGTGTGGCATTCGGAACCCCAGGTCACTTTCGACAGGACCAAAATGGGGTTCAAGGTGTGTCTTGATGGTGGAGAGCATGACCGGTACAAACTCGCAGTGATCAATGGGGTAACCATGGGGCCTTATGAGTACCTGTCAAATCTCCACCTGTCATTCCTGGGAAATAGCATTGGTTTTTATTATACGGATTTAAAGAAGAAGAAGTATGCGTGGGTGAACGGAAAGACGTACGGACCAATTCGTATGGATAGAGTTAGTGCGGGTTATTTAGAATTCAATCGCAGCGGCAGCAGGTTCGCGATTTGTTATATGACAGGTAAAAAGAATTATATAATACACGATGCCGGGAATGAAGGGCCCTTTGAGAATGTCGACAAGCTGTTTTTTAGCAAAGCATCGAGGCTCTGTTTTTTTTATAAGAAGCAGGGGAAAAAATATCTATGGGCAGATGGAAAGACCTATGGACCGTATGACACCTGGGCTCAATTCGTGAGATCCGGCAGCAGCGAGTTTGCCGTATACGAATCCCGGGGCGCAATGAAGGCAGTTCCCATTATTTCATTATAAACCGCAAATTGAACAAAAAATAATATTTTTTCTTGACATTGGCCTCGAATTGCTCTATTTTATAGAGAATCAAAACCGTCCGGACGGTTTTTGCGGCTCGTAAAGAGTAGCAACCGCGTAAAAATACAAAAATTATAAAACTAAAGAGAGGTTAAAAAAGCATGAAAAAATTGGTTATTATCAGTCTGGTTCTGTGTGGTGCCCTGTTTGCCTATGGGGGCTGTGGAATTGCGAATATGACGAATCCGGCAGCGGACGAATACGATGTTCAGATCGTTGGTGATTCCGTATTTGATCTGGACGCGTATATTCATGAATACCTGTGGGAATTGTCCGGAAAGGCGTATAAGGACAACTCCAGTAGTGGTGATACACTGTCGTATATCACCCAACAATATCGTGATGCCATTGCGGCTCACCCGGGAATTAAAACCGTTATTATGGACGCGGGAGCAAACGATATTTTGATGGACCTGTACTGGAACTCGGCTTGCCGGTCTTACAGCGGCCGCTGTCCCAGTGGGTGTAAAACATTTATTAATTCTGTTGTGGATGACCTGGAAAGTCTCTGGGATGAAATGGATGCTGATGGTGTTGATGATATAGTTCATCTTGGATACTATCATTTGAAGTGGGGGTATCTCGTCGGAAACGGTTCAAGACTTGATGGCGCGGTAGATTATGCCGACAGCAAGATAAATACGGCTTGCGCCGTCTCTCCTGCTGATTGCTGGTTTGTCGATCCCCGTTCCGATTTTGAAGGGAATGAGGGAGCCTATCTTCTCAGTGACGGACTCCATCCCACTGATGCGGGGGGCGAAGTTCTGGCCGGTTTAATATGGGATACTATGGTTGCCGAGGATACCTACCGGTAAGACTATTGACAATTGCTGCGGGGATGGGAGGTGCTCCCGTCCCCGTTGTATATATCAATTACACTCTTGTTATATGGCGGGATAGTACATGAAAAAGAAAAAAATTTTTATTCTAATTGCAATGCTTCCGGTTGTTCTGTTGATCGCGCTGTTCCTGGTAAACTCCGGTTCCCGCGAGCCCCATACCGCGGCCGCGCCCGGGGATACGGCAAAAGAAGCATCGCGGCTGCATAGTATTTTTGGGGAAAATAATTTTGTCTCCGAAACCGGCTGCGATGAGGATTCTCTTCAGTTTATTGCCGTTCTCAAAGAACGGTACAGCAGTACAATGGAACGGAAGCGAACGCGGGTTCGACTAATTGGCGGGCTTCTTCGATATTTAAAAAAGAAATATCCCCATGATTGGCGGGACAGGATACATGAAATTATCACCAATGAATTCCCCGAATATTCCGATCTGCTCCTTGCCTCTGTTGATACTGTGGAACAATACCGGGATTTTATAAAAAACGGGAACGAGCTGCGCGACCTCAGTTACGCGGAAAGAAAAGAGAAGATCTGGGAAAAGCGGCAGGAATTATTCGGTGATGACTATAAAGAAATATGGGATTATGAAATAAAGAAGGGCCAGGTGGCGCTGCTGCTTGAGAAAATTAACGCGAATAAAGACCTGGCATTCCATGACAAGATCAAGGTCTTTAAAGATGTTACCGCCGATATTTATGTCGGCGGTACAAGCAGTGAGCAGAACAGGACTGTTTCCGAGACGCGGGTTCAACAGTATAAACTTACAAAGCAATTTCTTGGCATGGGATCGGTTCAGGAAGAATTAAGCACTATGGATGGGGAAGAGAAAGCCCGGGCATTACGGGAGTTGCGGCTTTCAATGGGAATGGATGAAGAGACTGTAGGGAAATTGGGAGAAGCGGATATTCTACGGGACAATATATGGGGGAAAAGCGCCGCCTATATGATGGAACGGAAAAAACTGGTTTCGGAGTTTCATGGAGAGGCTCTTGCTGCCGGGTTGGAAAACATTCGAAAAAAGTACTTTGGCACCGCGGCCACGTTCATCAGGTTTGAAGAGGAATCCCTGGGGAAGTTCCGGTTTTCCGAGCCAAGAAAATGGGGGAGGGATTAAGTCGCCTATACCGGAGAAAGAGATCCCGGTGCAGGAGTTCTGGTTCTGCGTACCGGGATCTCTTTGTTTGTTAACCTGCTTTTAGTCGATATAGATCTTAACCTTTGTTTCTTTCCCGTTTTCATTAACATCGATATTCACCAACTCTCCCTCTGTTCCTTCGTGGATTAGCTGCAAAATCTCATCGAGATTAATTTCGTTTCCATTAATGTTGAGTTTATCCTTTGGAACCATTTTCAAGCCCACCTCTGCAAGAGCAATTGGGATATTCACATTGACGGTCGTTTCAGTTCCATCTTCAACTCTGATCCTTAAAAAGCTTTTATTTATAGAGCCCGGACTTTTTTTGGCAGCGCTCTCCTGTGTGCCCCCGGCTTCGGCCAGTAATTTTTCAGCTTCCTCAACGGATATTTTCCCATCTTTTAACATCTCTAAGATCATTTTTCTTTCTTCAGTCATCGTAAACCTCCTTATAGTTTCACAAAGATTATTATGCAATTCTAAACCGAATAACTGCATCTTTTGAGTTAACATCTATTGATGTATCTTTTCCATGTTCAAGCAACGCGTCCGCGAAATCTTTAATGTTCAATTTTAAATTAGTCTTTTTTATTTTTACTTTCATTTGAAAGGGCATATTCTTTATCATATATAATGGAACCAGGGAAAGTATAAAATCAAAATCAACGTTATCTTCTTTTGACATAATTTTTCCGAAAACATATTTTCTTCCGCTATCACTTTTAACTTTTTCATTTCTCCGGTAATAGATCACCAGCTGTAATAACAGTAATATAATAAAGGAAACAACCCCTGCTGTTGAGTTCCCGTAACTGACTGCCAGGCACAGCGCGTAAAGAGCTAATAATAACACGGACCCGATTTTAAATCCGAAATGTTTGGATTGCACGCAAAACAAGAGCAGTATAATCGGGGTGAATACAAACGAGATTAGACCAAATAAAACCTGTATAATCATTTTAATTCTCCCAGTTTTTTTAATATTTCATCAACATTCGATTTCCCGTCCTGCAACTGTTTTAGCAATATAATTCTTTCTTTTGATTTCTCTTCGGACTCTTCCTTGTTTTCTTGCGGCCGGTACCCAAGTATTCCGGTAATTTTCTGTAGTTTGCTTTTCACCGTGGGATATGAAATTCCCAGGTCCTTTTCAACCAGTTTTATATTACCTTCATTCTTTAAAAAAACTTCTATGAAATAGAGCTGTTCTTTTGAAAATAAATTAAAACGGTTTGGCCTGAAGTGTCCCCTTATTTCCGTATGGCAGTGCGAACATTCAACTTCCTTGATGAATATTTCTCCATTACAAAAGGGGCAGCTGCTTATTTCCTGTATATTCTTCTTCATAATCAACTCCATTAGAGCAATATTAACTTATATAATATAATGTACTGAATAATTAAGAAAAGTCAAGAAATAAATTAAAATAATTAATATTGATGTTGATTATCTTCGAGAGCAGGCTCTGTTTCTAGATTAGTTTCCCAGGGAGATTGGTATTTCTCATAGCGTGGGGTTTCAACCCCACGTTATGATTTGAGAGAGTTACATTATGCTTTCTCAGCTTTTTTCTTGATTACAAAAGTGAGACCCACACCAACGAGAAGAAGTATCCCGGCAGTGAGGAATGAATAGTTAAAACTTCCGGTAGCAGCCTTTATCATCTGGGAAACCCGGCTGAGAACAAACCCGCCAACGCCCCAGGCAGTAAATATAATACCATAGTTGGTACCGAAGTTCTTGAGTCCCCAGAGATCCTTGGTAATCGAGGGGAAGAGGGCAAGGTTGGTTCCGTAATTGAAGCCAATAGCAGTTGCGATAATTACGAGCATTGCCGCGCTTGATGACTCTCCGCCGATAAGGAAGATGGAGCTGAACATCAGTATTGCCTGGAAGGTGAGCATTATGGCGAGCGTGTTGCTTCTTCCGATTTTATCGGAGAGGATACCGGCAACAATACGACCACCGGCGTTACCGACTGCCATTGTGGCCACAACCATAAAGGCAAGTTCACCCATGCTTTGTTTTGCCATTCCCGCAACACTTCCAATCACCATAAGACCGGCACCGGCACCGAAGAAGTAGATGAGCCAGAGAATCCAGAACGATGATTGCTTGAGCATGTGCGACGGCGTAAAGTCTTCGGTTTGAGCAGCCGCGGCAGGCGCGTCGTCACTGTTGTTATTTGCCTGGCTTTCCGGTTTATATCCTTCCGGTGGATTTACCAGGAACATGGAAAGAATACTCAGCATAATAAGGAAGGCGATACCGAAAATTTTCATGGTAGTCTGGAGACCCTGAGCTCCAATGAGATATTTAGCCAGCGGCGCGATATAAACCGACGCAAGACCAAAGCCCGATACAACCAGCCCGGCAATGAGACCGGTTTTAGCCGCAGGGAACCACTTCAGCGCGGGCGGAGTGGCAGACGAGTATCCGAAACCAATACCGACACCGGCGAGAACGCCAAAGCCCAGTACCCAGCTCGCGTAGCTATAGCTCTGTGATATCCAGATGAAACCCGCGCCAACGAGGATACCGCCGATGAGGGCAGTAACCCTGGGACCGAATTTGTCCTGAATTTTTCCCGCGAAGATCATGGCAAAGGCAAAGAGCAGGCAGCATACCGCGTATGGATCGTTAATTGTAGAAGGATCCCAATTGAAGGGACCGCCGGGTTTGGCAATTTCAGCTTTGAAGATACTCCACGTATAGAGAATACCCAGCGCAAGGTTAATCCCAATTCCGGCAAAGGTAACCATCCAGCCTTTATTTTTTACTGTTTCTGACATATATTTCCCCCTGTACTTAAAATGAATTTACTTTCGGAAATAACATTGTTATTTGGCCCTTTATTTAGCAAGTGTTTTTTCAGATTTAATTTTTATGCTGTAGGTGTATACGCGCCTTTTTTTTACTTATTTTTTAAAAAAATTCTTGCAAACCCGAAACCCCATAGTGTTAATGAACGATGAATAAAAATATATTTGCAAATCTTCACTACCTGATAATTTATCCAACAAAATTTTATAGAGAATCTATTAAGGATAAGAATTTTAGAACCATCGATTTGCTTTTACTTGTAACGGTTTTTATTACATTGATTACGGTGCTCTATTTTTTTGAATCAAAAATTAATAATCAATATGGTGATTGGTTAAGGGTAAGCGTTTCTTTAACAGGTTTTATCATTGGATTCTCACTATCGTTTGTTTTTCGAGTTTATCTAATAACAATTATCCTTAATAGAATGGGACTGGAAGTTGAATTTAATAACATTGGAATGGTCGTTGCTTTTGCAATGATAACTAACATATTTATGTTCCTGATTTTAATTTTCATTCAAACTGCTGCTTTTGATACGTATATTGGGGTCATTTTTAATTACACCGGGCATAAATAGATCCGTCTTTTTATGGTCAGCAGTATACAGTTCAATCATAGTTGAGCCTCCGGAAATTGAATTAATCAAACACCAAAACTGTTCTAGTGTCAATAAAGATATTCATTTTCAATTTCCCGAGGCGGGATCTATTGTTGAAAAATTACTCTAACAAGCCGCGGCCTGCCAGGTGATCAACAAAAATTTCAACAGACTCCGAAGGGGCCGGACCCAGGCCGTCTTTTTCTCTTTTTGAACTGCTGCCAACCTGCATATCCGATATAATACAGAAATGACTGAGTTCCGGAATAAATTCAAATGTTCTATTACTGCCGGAAGACCGGTGAATACCATCGGCGTCCGCTTCAAGATTAATCGATAATTCCGTAAGAACCTTATTTATTTTTTTACTTGTTTTTAATTCATTGATGCCAATAAAAAGATCAACAGAATCGGCAGCGGGGCTGTTTTGCCACGGCATTTTAATAAAACTCGTAACCCCATACAGAATAATGTTATCAAAGGGATAGGGATCATCAAAGATAAGGCTGCCAAGCGCGGCCCCCCCAAGGCTATGACCAAGGACAATCATTGGAGAAGATCCGGCGGAATAAAAATCTGCCGCGGCGGAAGAGAGCCCGTTTATTTCATCAAGCTGTTTGTCTTTAATCAGGGTCGCCAGGTTAACGGCGCTTCCTTCCCGGTGGTCCATGGATTCCCAAAAAGCAAGGTCCGTAGGATATTTAATTATAAAAACAACATATCCCCTTGAAGCAATTTCTTTGGCAAGGCCGCGCATACTAATGGCAGGAATAAACCCACCAGGGCTTATCATGCAGGTGCCTTTAAAGTTTCCTGACTGTTCATAGTCCTTATTAACAAACATTAATGCTTCCTGAGAGAAATGATCACCAATCACGCCATACCAGTTAATGGCACTTGCGCTATATTCATTTCCCGACGCGAGATCCAGCGGCGCAGTATTGGGACTGTTAAATGGAATTTTATCAAAATTCTTTGCAGCCAGATCAATAAGGATGCGGGCCGCATCTGATGGGGTAAGAACTTTACAATAGTTCATGCCGCCAAGATAGGGAATGATCTTATGCGTAACAAGGGCAGGGGTTTTAATATAAACTTCTTTGTTTCCGCGTAATTCCAGTGTGATAGTTGCAGGTGCCCAGGTAGAACCTGTCAGGTGATTTTGTTTTGCAAAGGTAAATATATAACCCTGGGCGTCCACCAGAGCAGCAGCTTCGGGCACGAGTTTTCGCGCTTCGGAAAAAGCAAGCTCTAAAATTTTCTCTGAAGCTGCACCGGAGCCGGTAGTTTCAATAGACAAAGCGTCATCAATGGCAGCAGGAGTTTTAAATTTATACCAGGCCTGGTCGTACTCGGAAGCCCGTTCTGCCAGGGTGGGCCGGTAACAGTGAATCTCAAGACCGCTGCTGCTGACAGATGGTTTACTTTTAACAAAAGCATCAATGTCATTATGAATAGTGGTCGTGGTAACTTCGCTCAGGGAATCAATAGAATATCCCCCCAGCAGGGCCTGTGCCTGTACTGCAAAATGATCTATGGGATCATTGGCAGAAGCAGTTTTAAGCTGATATGCAGACAGTATAACTACTGATATCAGTAAAATCGTACTGATTTTTATTTTCATTTACACACCTCTGTTTATTATTTTATTTATAGCCATAATTAGTGATGGTGCGTATAAAATCAATTAAAAAAGTGTTTTAGGTTTAGGACCTTTTTCTGTGTAGATTCCGGGGAGAATCAGCCGAAGATTTTTTCTGAAAGCGACGTGACGTCACGTCGCTTTCAAAGGGTGCGACCCTTGCGAGGTGCAGGCTCCGGGTAAGATCCCCTCGCAGGGGTCGCACCCCCGAAAAAGACCTTGTTTAAAAAGAGTTTGAGGATGAAGTCCTTGCAAATATAAAAAAGGATTATCCTTTGCAGAAAAATGGGAACGTGTTGTTTCCTTTTAAACGGTTATTCTTTATGGCAAAAAAGTGAAAAAATCTACCGGTAAAACTTCAGGAAACCGTGAAGGACAGCAGTCCGGGGGCCCGGGGGCTAAAGAAATTCTGTCCCTCAAGATTTGGCTTATATGTTAGTATTCATACTTTACATGCAATTGCATAAGTTCCGGGAAATAATCAATAAGAGTAAAGCTGGTATATCCGTATTCGCCACCGGATCGAAGGCGAATTTGTGTCAAACCGGTTTTGTTAATCGCGTTTCTTCCGGCAGCATTAAAACCGGAGGAATCCCGGGGGCCGCTAATCCACTCATAGATCGATGTCATTGCTATGGGATTCTCAGGAGTACTATAGGCGTCTGCATCACTTCCGTCAGGGTTGCCGTAATCATCTGCTTGCGTATAATCCGCTGCTCCAAAAAATCCTGTTTTTACGTCTATAATAATTATATCATCAGGGTGATATGAAAAGTCAGCCCCACTCCTCACGTTCAAGGTAAGGCAGGCTTCCGTAATTGTTGCTTCATCGGGAATATAGGATGTGTCAAAAGTTATTATGGTCCTGCGGCTGTTCCCAACTTCGGGGTAAGGGGAGGTGCATATAAGAATTCCATGTTCACCAGCATTTACAAGATGCCCGGCTGATGTGTGATCAAAGGTTTCGTCATAGCCACCGGAGCAGGTTCCTTTGTACCAGCGTATGCCTCCTAAAGTATATAAGTTTTTATGTACGGTCTGAACAGTTTCTGCGAAAAAACCTAAAAAATTATTTGATCCTTTTGCGTAATATTTTCGTGTTGAGAACGTGCCGCTGCCGAGTATTTCACAATAGGCTCTTCCTTCCACTACATGAGCAAAATTTGTGCTTGTATACTGCGAGCAGGTGGAAATAACCCCGATTTGTACAGTATCATTTTTTGATGGTAAATCTGTTTTATTCACTGCTTTTTGATCCTCGAAACATCCTGCGGCAAATAGAATAAGTGCCATACTTGTTGCCATGAGTAATTTTTTAAACATTCTGTCCTCCATTTTTATTATTGTTCCAGGTACCTGTTATATATATATATAGTAGAGAAATTGCGTAAAATGTGCCAAAATTTATTTGACAAAATAAGCTCAAAGTTCCATAAATCCATAAATCTTAAAAACGGTACCTGGTAAGAGAAGATTGAAAGAAGTCAAAGAAGTCGAAAATAAGCAAATACGAACAGGTGAGTTCTCATCCTGGCTTTATCACACAAGGGAAGTATTAAAAACAGATGAGGGAGTTTCTGTTCCCTGTGGAGAATGCAGGGCTTGTTGTACGTCATCATATTTTATACACATACTACCCAGGGAAAACAAAACCCTTGCCAGCATACCCGGAGAACTGCTCTTTCCCGCTCCCTGGTTCCCCGGAGGAACAAAAGTCCTGGGCTTTGATGAAAATGGCCATTGTCCCATGTTGATAAATAATACGTGCTCAATCTATGAAAACCGTCCGCAGACCTGCCATAAGTACGACTGCCGGGTACTTGCCGCTGCCGGATTATCCGAAGATGATGAGAGAATATTGATTTCGCAGCAAGCAGACTGCTGGGAATTTATTTTTTCCGAAGAAGAAGATTACAAAAATTTTTCCGCCGTACAAACTGCCGCGAAATTTATACGCCATTATGCAGAATGTTTTCCAACAGACTTTGTTCCGGCTCATGCTCCCCAACAGGCGATTCTCGCTATAAAAGTATATGATGTTTTTCTTGACTTCACTGGTGAGTTTGAAAACATTGAGGCCGTCATTGAAGCAGTCATTGACGCCTACAAAAGATTTGAAACAGAGTGCTAACCTTACAAATTGGATCTGTCGTTCCAATTTGTAAGGCTCGCGTGAGCATTACACGCCTGATTTTTGCCGTTCCTGTGCCATTCGCATGTCTAATTCTATTTTATTTTGGGGAATGTCCATGGGCTCCGCTTTCAGGTTCATGGCTACCGCGCCTGTTGGGCATTTTGAAACACAGAGTCCGCAGCCAATACACCGGTCCAAATTAACCTGGAAAACTTTTCCGGTTTTATTTATATCACTTTTTTCTTCATCAATGGCGTGGAGCTGGCATTTTTTTTGGCAGAGATTGCAGCCGGAACAGAGGTCTTTCTTGATGGTGGCGTAAAATGAAGTATGAACCTCTTCAGCGGGTTTATCGAACTGGTTTAAATTCCTGAAAAGCTGGCATGAATCTTTATCGCACATGCACATGTTAACAATTTCCAGGGAGTTTGTACTAAAGGGGACAAGATTCGCGTCTTCACATTCTTTGAGTTTCAGCATCAGTTCTTCTTCAGTCAGCTGCCTTCCTATTTTATTTTCAATATAGTATTGAGCCGCCAGTCCAAATGTTAAGCAGGTTTCCAGAGGTCTTGTTACGGTATTCCCTTTTTTCATCTGCTCTTCCCGGCAAATACAGGGGGCTGCTGCGTACGGCCCGCCGCTGCCCGATTTTACCAGCTCACGAATTTTATCGTAATTTTGTATTGAATCTTCAATTTTAATTGATGTATCTACAGGAACAACTCTAAGCTGTTTGGTCTCTCGTTCCTTCCAGTGATGTTCAAACATGGCATCATAATAATCATCAGCAAACTCTGCTATCTCCTTATCGATTGAGTTCACATGCCACTCATATATTCCCATAATAAAGTTTGGCTGCATATACAAAGAGCCGTCTGGAGTTTTAATTCGAAAAACAAGACCTTCCGCAGCCATCTCTTCAACTTTCACGGCCGCCTCCCCTGTATCCATATTAAGCCTTTCGGCAATAGCTGAAGCTTTTTGAGGAGCCGGCTGAATTTGAAGCGCGATTTGTGCCTGTTCCGTGGTATAAAATCTTTTAAGGAGTTTAAGTTCGGCGCCGCTTTTGGTTTTTGGAAACCCTGCAGGCATTTTATCCAGATGTTCTCTCAACTGTATATAAAGGTCTTCATTCATAATTACACTCCTCTTATTTTGGCTTATATCAACAAAATATAGTATCAATCATAATTATGTAAAGAAAAATATTGAAAAATCTGTATATAATACGGAAAATAGTGATATTATCTGGTTCTAATGCTGAATGGAGCCGATTTTAAATGATTTGTTTTAGAAAAAACGGGTTGGGCGCGCCCTTCGGGCCGGGCTTCTCCGGGCTCCGCGTTCGCTCCGGTCCTTCGGACTAAACCCTGCGCATCCCGCGCGCGGGAGAAAAACCGGTAGGTCACTGAGCGGAGTGTCCTCTGATACCGGGGTCTATTTCCATCGGCCCCCCAACCCCTCGCAGGGGCCGCACCCCTCGCAGGGGCCGCACCCCATAGGGCAGCAGAGCATAACCCCGGATAACATCTTCCGTGAACAGGCTGTTTATAGATTAGTTTCCCCGGGCTATGGGTATTTCTCATAACGTGGGGCTTCCAGCCCCTCGTTATGATGAAGGAAGCCCCGGTTTTAAATTTTAGTTTCTTGAGAGCAGCTGACCCCGCAGAGCGGGCTATAGAAGGTATATGAACCCGGAATGTAAATTATGCCTACCGGGAGTAATACCTCTGCAGAACGTTCGGAGCTCGCTCCCAGACTGTGTGAAAAGTATTTCAGCATTCAATTCTATAAGGGTATATTTTCTGCATTTTTATGAAATTTTTATTTACGTACATTCTAAAATAATAAGAATTAGCTCAGAATAAAATTTAAATCACTGGTGATATTATGCATTATATCGAAGGCACTCCTAGAGATCAACTTGTTATGTTTAATGAATGTTTAGATAATATTATAAGCGAAGATAATTCAGTGCGAGTCATTGATGTATATGTCGAAAATTTGGATATATGCAAATTAGGCTTCAATATTCCTGAATTAAGAACAGGAAAACCACCATATCGACCTCATGATTTAATAAAAATATATATATATGGATATCTTGAAAGAATTAGAAGCAGCAGAAAAATACAAAAAGAATGTAAGAGGAATCAAGAATTGATATGGCTAACAAAAAATCTAACTCCGGATTTTAAGACTCTTGCTGATTTTCGTAGAGATAACCAAAAAGGAATGAAGAATATATTCAAAGAATTTTTGAATTTCTGTAAATCAGCAGGATTACTCTCTCTTTCTGAGGTTGGAATCGATGGTACTAAATTAAGAGCACAGAATGGTCAGAACAATGTTTTCAATCGGGATAGGATGAGTAATATCGAAAAGAATATTGAAAAAAAAATTGATGAATATTTGGAAGAATTAGAGATTAATGATATTTCCGATATTGAGCATCTTGATTTAAAAGATGGTGATCAATCCATCAAGATAGTGAAAAAATTAAGTAAATTAAGTAAATACTATGATAAAGTAAAAGGTATTCAGAAATTATTTGCTAATGATCCCGAATTGATGACTTATTTTGCGAATGATAAAGATTCAAGATTTCAAAGTGACAAAGGAAAAATACGTCCAGGTTATAATGTGCAAACTGCCGTTGATGATGCGAATAAATTAATAATTGGAAATGACGTATCTCAAGAATCTAATGACATGGGACAAATGAGCCCAATGGTCAATAAGGTACAAGAAATCAAAAAGGAATTAAAAATTGAGGGCGAAACGAATGCAATAATGGACGCTGGTTATTTCAATGAAAGAGAAATATTAAACAATAAAGATAAGCAAGGAATAAATATTATAGTACCAGATGTCAAGGAAGTTGCGAATAGTAACAACAAGAAAAAAAATAAAACCAAAACTGACAAAGTACCTTCGGAAGGATATGAGGTGCAAAATTTTATCTATGATAAAGATCGTGATGTCTGTATTTGCCCGGCTGGAAAAGAATTAAATAAGCAAAATAAAAAACCCAGAACTGTGTCCTCGGGAATTCAAGTGTTTGAATTTAGATGTAAAGATTGTCAGTATTGTGATCATGTTAAAAAATGTACAAGAAATAAAACGGGGCGAACAATTCGAATATCAGCAAATAAAGAAGTAATGGATATTTTTCGAGAAGAAATGCGAGGCAAAGAAAATAAAAAATTGATTTCCAGGCGA
>JAAENB010000621.1 GCA_024224995.1 bacterium
ACTCTTGAAAAACAGGCTGCTATTGGTTTTAATGCCTCTGTTACCGATTCTCTGGAGATTATTTCCGAAGCAGGATATGAGTTTTCCGCCAGTGATTTGAGCCTTGGTTTTGGCCTTATTTACAGCCTGTAATATTGGACCTCAGCACCTCAGAGCTCTTTTAAAGAGCTCTGAGGTGCTGATTCCATAAATACATTGACAGAATCCCCCGGTTTCAAAAAATATTCTCAATTATGAATAAGCACCTGCAAATACGAATAAAAGGAATCGTCCAGGGAGTGGGATTCCGGCCCTTCATTCATGAACTGGCCGGGAAACACGGCATCCGGGGGTCTGTTATTAACGACACTGAAGGGGTTTTGATTGAAGCCGAAGGGGACGAATCTACCCTGAACTCTTTTATAAGAGATATCGCTGATATCGCCCCACCCCTGTCCTTTATCCGTTCCATTGAGTCGACAGAAAAAGAGCTTTTGGGATTCAGCGAATTTTCCATTGGCAAAAGCAAAACAACCGGTACCCGGCAGGCATTCTATTCTCCGGATATCGCGCTGTGCGATGAGTGCCTTGGGGAGCTAAAAGACCCGGACGACCGGCGATATCAATATCCTTTTATTACCTGCATCAATTGCGGGCCCCGGTTCAGTATTATACATGACATCCCCTATGACCGGGAAAACACGGCAATGGACCCTTTTCCCATGTGCCCCGAATGCCAAACCGAATACGATAATCACACAAACAGAAGATTCCATGCCCAGCCAAATGCCTGCGGTGTATGCGGACCCCGGGTATCACTCTATACGATCAACAGAGAATTTATTTCATCGGAAATAAAGACTGTTGCGCTAAAAGCCGTGGAGCTTCTCAAAGCCGGGCATATTATTGCGATAAAAGGCGTGGGCGGATATCACCTTGCCGCTGACGCTTTAAATGACTCTGCCGTGGAACTTTTGCGAAAAAGAAAAAAAAGAACTTTTAAGCCCTTTGCAATGATGGCATCCGGAATTGAGGCAATCGCTCCTTTTACGGAGATATCAGCATTAGAAAAAGAGCTGCTGCTTTCCAAAGAGCGGCCCATTGTTTTGCTGAAAACCACGCGGGAACACGTGAGTCCCCTGACCGCGCCAAAAGTAAGTTCCCTGGGATTTATGCTGCCCTATACTCCGTTCCAGCACCTCCTCTTTTCGCTCGACAAAAATATGATCCTGGTTATGACCAGCGCGAACCTTTCCGATGAGCCCATCATTTACAAAGATGATTCGGCCTTTAAAAGGCTTTCGGCAATTGCCGACTATATTATAAGTTACAATAGGGACATTCTTGCTCAGAGCGACGACAGTGTTCTTTTTGTTGAAAGAGATATTCCTTTTTTTGTACGGCGTTCCCGGGGATATATCCCCCTGCCCTTTAATTCAAAAGATATCTCAGAGAAAGTTCCCGCTACGATCATGGCGCTGGGGGGCGATTTAAAAAACAGTTTCGCGCTCTCCCGAAAGGACTTTGTTATTCTCAGCCAGTACCTGGGTGACATGGCCGATCCGTTGACCCATGAGACCTACCGGGAAACAGTGGATCATTTTATTAAAATATTCGACGCCGCTCCCGATGTTGTTGTGTCCGACATGCACCCCGGTTATTTAACAACCGGTTTTGCCGATGAGCTTGCCGGTGATACACTCAAGCGCATCAAGGTTCAGCATCATCATGCTCATATTGTTTCGGTTATGGAAGAAGCGGAGCTGAAGGGCGCGGTCATTGGGATCGCTTTTGACGGCACCGGTTACGGTACGGACGGTTCCCTGTGGGGGAGTGAGTTCTTGATTGCCGAAAGAGGCGGTTTTACCCGTGCCGGATATTTTTCTTCTTTCCCCCTGCCCGGCGGCGAGAACGCCATCAGGAACGTCTGGAAGATTGGGCTTTCCCTGCTCCACAAACAGTTTGGGCGGGATATTGACTTCGGCCTCTTCCCGCTCATTCCCGAAGGCCCTTTAAGCGGCAGCCTCATGGAGATCATTGAAAAAAAAATCAACTCCCCGCTAACGTGCAGCATCGGTCGGCTCTTCGACGGAGTCTCCGCGATCCTTGGCCTGTGCGATTCCATCAGCACGGAAGCTGAAGCTGCTATCCTTGTGGAAGAAGCTGCGCTCCGGGGGGACCGGTCAATATCACCCCATATTATTTCTTTTAACCAGGGCCCGGAGAGTGAATATATCATTCGTACCGAAGACCTGGTCCAATACCTGGTATCTCTTCTAAAACAGGGGCTCAAGCCGGAAGATATTGCCTTTGCTTTTCACGCGTCCATTGCCCATACGGCGCTTGCCGTAACAAAACATCTCAAAGAACAAAGCGGCCTCAACCGGGTTGTTCTCAGCGGCGGCGTATTCCACAACAGGATCCTGCTTTCCCTTATGATGGAGCTTCTTGAAGAGGCCGACTTTGAGGTTATTGTTCCCCGCAAGGTTCCGGTTAATGACGGATGTATCGCGTTGGGGCAGGTTGCTGTTGCCAAGGAGATGCTGTTGAAGGGGCTTTAATGCTGTCTCCTTGATTGTGCCCACTCTTTTTAACTCTTATAAAGAGCTCTGAGGTCTTTCCTCTCCGAAAGAGCTCCTATAAAGAGCTCTGAGGTCACAACCCACGAAAAAACGGCTTTTTTTGAAAAAAATTCAATTTTATGCAAAAAAAGTCAAAAAAAATTTCATCAAAAGGCCTTCCCGTTCGTCCTAT
>JAAENB010000622.1 GCA_024224995.1 bacterium
GGGCAGCAGGCACACTCCTGCGGGGTTTCCCGAAAATATTCTGTTTGTAAAGGCGTCTACCTGGTAAATTTCCATTGTTTTCTCCTGTTGTTGGTTGTTGTGGTTTTAGTTTCCTGCCTGTACTTATCAACAATATTTTTCATATTTTTGTTTTTTTCAAAAAAAAACGCTGCTAAAAATGTTGACACCGAAAGAATGGTGATTTCAGGTATATTCATATCAATATTTATCATGGAGAAAAAATGAAAAAGTTTTACCCGGTGATTTTTGTAATGATCACAATTTTGAGCAGTTGTAATAAGACGAATGAAAATATACCGGTAACGGAATTTGAGAAAAGCAGCCATCTTTCATGGATACAAAATCTCAGAATAAGAAATAAGCCGGAATTAAAATCTACTGTACTGGGAATGTTAAAAAAGGGTGAGGAAATAAATCTAATAGATGATAAAGAATCTAGAAATATGGGCACTATAGAAAAATTTTCAGAAATAACATTAAATGGAAAAAAAATTATCGCACCGTGGGTAAAAATTCAAACTAAAAATAAAAAAATTGGATGGGTTTTTGGAGGTGGGCTATCAGAAATTACATACTTTGAAAAATATAAAATTTTTGGTGTAAAAAATATTTTAAAAATATATGATATCGAGAAAAAGAAAATTATTGTTAGAGATACGGTAAACACTAAAGTGGCAGATCAAGATTATAAATATATTAATTCGATTTATGTTCAACGAGAAGGCTCATATTTAATTATCCAACCGTTGCCCTGGCTTGATCCGGTAAGTTTTTATATCGGCATTTTTGACACTGCCAGTAATAAATGGGCAGGGAAAATTCATGGCTTTAATGGATATATTGGAATATCACCATCTAAAGAATATATTTATGCGGATAATGGGACAGGATCAACGTACAGGAAATCAATAATTTATTCGATTAAAGAGAAAAAATCAGTATATGAATGTTATCCGAACTTTTCATCTCAATGGAATAAAGACAGCTCTATAGATTTTAAAATTCCCTTATTCAATATTCACAAAAAGTATGACAGAAAAAACGCGCAAGTCCGGAATGTCACCTGGAAGGGTGGTCAAATTATTAAAAAAGGTAAAATCGAACGTGCTGTATTTGAATAAATTATAAAAATTTCTTGCTTCAGTTTCGCCAAATCAATTTTATCGGGAGAAAAAAAATGGGATTATTTTCAAAAAAGAAAAAACAAGAAGAGACCGCAGAAGGAGCAACTCCGGTTTTAAGTTTTGTACTGTACAATGAATATACAATTACGGAAGCTCAATTATTATTGAATACCTATAATAAAATATGTGATCCAAAAATGAAAGCAACGAATATTGAGTCTAAAGATAATACCGTAACATTTGAGATATCAGGTAATATGGGATTTATTTCATTTATGCCGGCACCCTATCCCTGGGAAGACCTTGAAGGCCCCTGTAGCACATCATGGATGTGGCAAGAAGCGAAAAGTGACTTGCAGTCACATAAGAACCACATTATTGTCAGCTGGTTATCAAAAAATAGTGAGTATAATAATATCCTTAAAAGTACCATAGTATCGCAACTGACAGCCTCAGTGGCTGAAGAAGTTAATGCCATAGGGGTTTATTGGGGGAATGCCTGCCTCGTTAACAAGAAAGATGTTTTTTGCAATATGGTCTATGACAGTAGTGAAGAGAATCTGCCGTACTTCTTATGGATTGATTTTCGCATGGAAAGACATGAAACCGGAGAATTGAACCTTATTACCTATGGACTTGAATCATTTGATATTATGGAAATTGAAATTATTAAGTCTAAAAAAGAATTTGAAGAATTAATTGACTTTTCTCTTAACATAGTTCAGTATCTAATTGCAAATGGCAATGTAATCAAAGATGGAGATACCCTGGGTGAGGACGAAAACCAAAAAATATTAGCGAGTCATACTGAATCTGTATGGAGTGATGATAATAGAGGATTGGTTTTAAGGATAGAATACTAATGCCGAGACCGTGAAATTAAAAATAGATATTGATCGAATAATATGACACCCTCATTTCCCTCCCCTTCCCTCCCCCAAAAAATGCTTGCCTTAGACACGATATCTTGATATATATATATTAAAAGATCACAGGGAGAACCCATATGAAAAGAAACTTCATCCTTTCACTCACACTACTACTCATGCTTATTGTAGTTCAAGACACCCCGGCCGAGGTAAAAGCTCCCTCAATAACGCTCTTTTCCAGTAAAGGAAAACTGGTACTAAGCTCTAAGTTAAGAAACAAGAACCTCATAGTCTCATTCTGGGCAAGCTACTGCGTGCCATGCCGGAAAGAGATGCCTGAACTGGTCAAATTTGAAAAAAAATATGCCGGGTCAAAAAACCTGAAACTGCTTCTCATTAGTGTAGATAAGGACGACAGCAGCGGATCGGCAAAGGCAAAAGGCTTTCAAACTCTAAAAGAGATCGGTTTGAATCATGAATTTTTGCTGGATATCTACCAGCTCACCATAAAAAAATACACCCCTCAAATAAAAGTTCCCGCAACATTCCTGGTAAACAAAAAAGGAGTTATTGTTTTCAAGGAAATCGGTGCTAAAAAAGACACACTCCAAAAACTGGAAAAAGCCATAAAAAAACTAAAATAGCCTGCAACAAGCAAGCAGATAAGAACAGCATCCAGCCTTCAAGTAACCCCTCTTTGGGTTGTGAGGACTGTTTGAGCGGAGCGAGTTCCGCAGCACCCCAAAGAGGGGTTACTTGAAGGCTCGCCGCACCCACTTATCGGAATCCCCCTGTTTTCCAGCCAAAATAATGTATTGACACCAGCAATAACTGATTCTATATGTCAAAGATTCCCCGTTTCCGGGGAATTTTATTATAGATTTTAATATAGATTTAACGAGGAAAACGAATCATGAAACTTCCCCCTTCTTCTTACGAGCCCGCAGATGTTGAAAAAAAATGGTACAAAATCTGGGAGGACGGCGGCCACTTCCACGCGGATGAAAATGACGGTAAAGAGCCCTATACCATAGTAATACCTCCGCCAAATGTCACGGGAACACTCCATATGGGGCATGCCCTGAATAATACCCTCCAGGATATACTGGTCCGGTGGCAGCGGATGAAGGGAAAATCGGTTCTCTGGATGCCGGGAATGGACCACGCGGGAATCGCGACACAGAATGTTGTGGAACGGCTTCTCAAAGAGGAAGGAAAAACAAAAGACGATCTTGGAAGAGAAAAATTCGAAGAACGGGTATGGAAATGGAAAGAGCATTCGGGCGGACAAATCCAGGGCCAGCTCCGGCGCCTGGGCTCCTCTCTTGACTGGAAGCGGGAACGATTTACCCTTGATGACGGTCTTTCAAAAGCGGTTCACAAAGTATTTGCCACCCTCTACGAAGAAGGACTCATCTACCAGGGATACCGCATTATCAACTGGTGCCCCCGGTGCGAAACCGCCCTCTCCGATATTGAGACCGAATACCAGGATCTCGAAGGAAATCTCTGGCATATAAAATATCCCGTTCAGGACTCAGATGAGTTCATTGTTGTAGCAACAACAAGACCCGAAACCATGCTGGGCGATACAGGTGTAGCGGTAAATCCCGATGATGAGCGCTACAAAGACCTTGTGGGCAAAAACGTAATTCTGCCGCTTATGAACAGGGAAATCCCGGTTTTTGCCGATGCCTATGTAGACAAAGAATTCGGTACGGGGCTGGTAAAGGTAACCCCTGCTCACGATCCCAATGACTTTGAAATGGGAAAGCGGCACAACCTTGAAGAAATTAACATTCTGGACAAAACCGGTAATATCAATGAGAACGGCGGAGACTACAATGGACTTTCCCGCTTCGACGCCAGGAAAAAAATCGTTGAAGATCTCAAAGCGCTGGGCTTGCTTGAAAAAATTGAAAAACACGATCATTCAGTTGGGCACTGCTACCGCTGCCAGACCATTATCGAACCATATCTTTCCAAGCAGTGGTTTGTAAAGATCAAGCCCCTGGCAGATGATGCCATTAAAGCCGTAGAAGACGGGCGGATTAAATTTGTTCCCAAAAGCTGGGAAAAGACATATTTTGAGTGGATGAGAAATATCCGTGACTGGTGTATCTCACGGCAGCTCTGGTGGGGACACCGGGTCCCTGCGTTTTACTGCGAAGAATGCGATCACGTAAACGTGTCAGTGGAACCGCCGACAAAATGCAGCAAATGCGGCTCGGAAAAGCTTGTTCAGGACGAAGATGTTCTCGACACCTGGTTCTCTTCCGGACTCTGGCCCTTCTCTACCCTGGGCTGGCCCGAAGAAACCGACGCGCTGAAAAAATATTATTCAACAAATGTACTGGTTACTGCCTTTGATATTATCTTTTTCTGGGTAGCCAGGATGATAATGATGGGACTTAAATTCATGGGCGATGTTCCGTTTAAAGACGTTTATATCCACGCCCTTGTACGGGACGAGAACGGCCACAAAATGAGTAAATCAAAAGGGAATGTTGTTGATCCCCTTATCCTCATGGACAAATACGGTACCGACTCCCTCAGGTTTACCCTTGCCATTTTCGCTGCACAGGGAAGAGACGTTCTCTTTGCCGAAGAGCGGATCAACGGGTACCGGTCTTTTATTAACAAGATCTGGAACTCCACCAGGTTTATTATGATGAACCTGGGTGACGATTTTAAACCGCGGGAAATTGATCCCAATGAGCTGGAACTTTTCGACAAGTGGATACTCCACCTGCTGAACGAAACCATTAACAATGTTTCAAAAGGTTTTGCCGAATATAAATTCAATGACTCTGCCCAGGCTATTTATGATTTCTGGTGGCACCAGTTCTGCGACTGGTATCTTGAGCTCACGAAACAGCGGGTTTACGCCAAAGAAGAAAACGCCGCAGCTTCTTCGGACGCGGCAAAGCAGGTTCTTTTTCATATATTAAAAACCTCGCTAAAAATTGTTCATCCCATTATGCCTTTTCTCACGGAAGAGATCTGGGAAACAATAACCGGCGGGTCCGAAGGACTTATTATGAAAGCAGATTGGCCCGAGCCGAATGCTGCCTATAATTTCGCGGCAGAAGCCCAGGACGCCTCCCTGTTCCAGGAAATCGTCTATAAAATAAGAAATATCCGCGGCGAGATGAACCTGCCGCCAAACCAGAAGGCTAACGTTGTTTTTAAAACCCGTAGTGAGCCTGTTTCTGCGATTATCGAACGGGAAGATATGCACATTAAAGCCCTGGCTAAAGTTGAAAATATTTCAATCGACGCGGCTTATGAGCCCGGTTCTACTGACGCGTCGGCAGTGCTGCCGGATCTTGAAATCTTCGTTCCTCTTGAAGGGCTTATTGATATTGAAAAAGAGAAAGCCCGGCTGGAAAAAGAGATCGCGAAAACCAGGAACGAGCTGGACCGCGTTGAAAAAAAGCTCGCTAACGAAAACTTTGTTTCAAAAGCGCCGGAGCAGGTTATTGCCAAAGAGAAAAAGAAACGTGATGAATATAGTGAGGTGCTTTCCAAGCTGGAAGAGAGTCTTGGGAAGGTAAGGTAACGGTTATGCGAGCCCCCCAACCCCCAAAGGGGGTTGGGGGGCTCGCAAATCCAGTTTTTTTTAAAAGAAAAAAAAGTTTTTCAGGAGTAGGAAATGAAAAGAATATTAAGAACAATAATGCTGATAGCTGCAGCAATGAGTCTTTGCGCAACAGGGCTCTTTGCCCAGGATATAACGGAAACTGATAATCAACTTGATCCCAATCCGGGTAAAACCGTTTCCGTAGAATTTTATGATGAAACTCCGGAAGAGTATA
>JAAENB010000623.1 GCA_024224995.1 bacterium
GGGGCTGGAAGCCCCACGCTATGAGAAAACCCATCACCCTGGTGAACCTATTTATAAACAGGGCCTGTTCCCGGAAGATGTTATCCGGGGTTCTGCTCTGTTGCCCTATGGGGTTAAAACCCCGGGCTGAAATTGACTCATTTCCAAAAACTTTTGCGCCCCTTCCGGAATCTCCATAGCCCTGTCCGGAAACCAGCCAGTAAAGGCGTTGCACTGCAGCGTCTCTCAGGACCAAGCCCTTGCCCGGAGCATCTTCGCAAAATAGACCCCGGTATCAACACAGTTTCTGACCTATTTTTCCCGGCCCAGCCGGTGTTGTTCTTGACCGATTACCTTTTCTAATCCGTGCTAACGCCGTCCCATCCGGCGATGCGGGCGAGCATCCACCACATGGCTTTACCAAGCCTGGTAACGCCTTCTTCCGAGACGTGGCAGGTACCGCGGCCTGCGTCGTATTCTCCCACGTAACCGGAGTAGATTCCGGCGTAGGTGTGGACAGTGCTTTCGGAATCTGTCCAGGTAAGATCTGTTCGTACACCGGACGAATCGTGTGTTAATATATCGGCATAATCGAATAAAATTCTGCTTGAATCGGCAGTAGCGTGGTTTCGAATATACTCGTGCTTGAGCCATCGCTGGTAGCCGTTTTCCCCGGAATTGGTCCAGCCGTCAACGGGACCGGTGGTGTAGAAAACCGTTGTTGTGGGGTTGGTGGCTATGAAATTATCAATAGCAGCAAGGTAATCGCTCATGGAGATGGCGTTTCCCGTAAGAGCTGTGTCACCGCTGTCAAGTCCCCAGCGTCCCTGGTTGCCGCTGCTGGTATAGCTTCTGCCTGCCCACCGGACCTTATGGACCGGGTCCATTGTTCCACCGGGACCACTGGTTTCGGTCATGTCCCAGCACCAGCCCCAGCCGAAAACGTCTATGGTGTTGCTTAGATTTCGGCAGTATTCCAGGTGGCTGTTTACCCCGGTAACAGCGCTTGCGCTGGTCCAGATGTCTTCTTCTCCAGCCATATAGTCCCAGCCGGAAGTATGGATGGCCTTGAGCACTCTCAGGTAGGAGCTTGTATCTGCCTCAGGCGCGCTGTCCCAGACCGGGTTAACGGCAAAGCGGGAATCGGATGATTCCAGCAGTTCCAGCCCGTAGAGATATCCACGCGCGTGAGATTCTCCTGCCATGTTAAGCAGCATTTTTTTTACTTCGTCAATATAATATTGCGGTATGTTGGCATAATTGTCCACAATCGTATGATCCGCTATTATTTGTGATCCTGCTTCAGCAGTTGTCGCAGCTGAATCGTCGTTTGAATAGGCGGATTCCCCTGCCGCATTGTAGGCTTTTACCCGGTAGTAATAGGTCGTTTCCGGGTTCAGGCCTGTATGGGAATAGGACGTAATATTGCTTACCAGCGTTACTGTGCTTGCGCCGGAGAAACTCGCGTTTGTTGATCGCTCTAATCTAAATTCCTGCTCATTGTCGGAATTATCGCTCCAGGCTATATTTACCTGTGTACTGGAAACCGCTGATGCAGCGAGGCTTGCAGGCGCATCGGGCGCGGTTGTTGGCGTTACTGCTGTTGTTGCGGCTGCTTCGTTTGAATAGGTCGATTCTCCTGCAGTATTGTCTGCTTTTACCCGGTAATAATAGGTTGTTTCCGGGGTCAGGTCTGTGTCGGTATAGCCGGCAGTATTATTTGCCAGGGAGATGGTGGCTGCGCTGGTGAAACCTGAATCCGTTGACCGCTCTAATTTAAATCCCTGTTCGTTGTTGGAATTATCATTCCAGGTGAGTTTTACCTGGTTGGAAGATTCCGCTGCTGCCAGGAGATTTCCCGGTGCTTCCGGTAATTCATTTTCATTTATGGGATCGCCGCAGCTTAAGACCATAAGCGACAGTATAATGCTCATTATTGACAAACTGACTTTTGATATAACTCTCATATAAGTCCCTCCTAATTGATTCGCATAAGTGTTTTTTCTGTTTATTTTGGAAAAAATCTGACCAGTAGATAAAATTGAGATTTTATGTCAATAAAAAAAATAATTTTTTTAAAAAAGTTAGTTCTGTTTGATTTTGTTGAACAATTTTGTTGGATATGTGTGGTTTTTTTTGAGAAACAGGGGCTGTAGCGGGATTTACTCCCCTGCTTTCTCCAGGATCTCTTTTGCGCGGTCTACTGAAAGGCCAGCTATATCGGCTATGTCTTCTATGCTTATACCTTTTTTGTACATCCGGAGAATCATCTCTATTAATTTTTCTTCTTTTCCTTCATCCTTAGCTAACTCGATGGACCCTTTAACATCCTGGTCTTTTATCGACCAATAATCATATACTTCCAGCTCTTCCGGGGTCCAGTTATACTTGTTAGCCTCTTCATAAGCTTCCAGCAGCTCTTTTTCTACTGCGTTCTTGGGAACCATTTTCAAACTGCCGGCATTCTTGATGAAATAAACCCATTTTTCTATCAGGATTTCGAGTTCTTCTTCAGTTTCATTAAACTTCGTCAGCTCAATAAAATTAAACTCAAAGTCTTTAATTTCCTGTTTTTGGGTTTCCTGGTTTAATATCAGGTGTCTGGTTAAATAATTATCACCTTCGAACATAGAGAAATTAAGGATACCGATAAATATTACCTGGTTTAATTTAGGGTAATCGCCGCCCTTTTCCAGCTGGTTTACGTAAGCCTTTGATGTGTAGTAGAGTACTCTTTTAGCAAAAGAGGGCTTTTTTTCAAGCTGCATTTCAACAATAAAGGTGATGCCCCGCTGATCTGTGGCGCGGAGGTCAAGAATAGTCTCTTTGAGTTTATTAAGCTTTGGGGCCTGGTAAGGATTCAGGATCGTAATACTTGCGATTTTGTGCTCACCTTCAAGGTCAAGGACGGAATTCAGGAAAGATATTAATATCTCTTTTTTGTTCTCGTTTCCGAACACCTTCTTAAAAGCTATATCTGTTTTGATATCTACAAAGTTCACGGCTAACTCCTCTATTCTTGTTAAGTACAATTTACTGAATTTGCTCAAAAATTGCAACTCAAAATTTGCTTTTCAGAGGAGGTCCCTATCTTCCTAAAAAAATTTATGTAGACAATCAACGAATCAGAATATAGAATTTCTTTGGTTTTCAGGATCTTTAAAAGAAAAGGACGTTTAATCAATGAAAAAGTTTGGGAATTGATCGAGAAAGGAGCTGATGTTAATGCTAAAACCAGCCCTTGCTGCGACCCCCTTTTTCCTCTTTTACTCACTTCCCGCGAATTTTATTAACAAGAGCCTGTATTTTAAACCGTTCCATAATTTCGGCCCTGTTTTCCTTGCTAAAGCAGAAGAAATAGGCCAGCACTATATATAAACCGAAAATGACCGCGCCTTTCAGGATGAGAGCAGGATATGAGTAAGCGGGTGGAACAATCTCTGCGTAGGTAAGGCCGGCGATCATGGTGGAAATCACCAGGAGAGGCCTAATAAGGATTTTGAGCATGAACTCAAACCAGTTGATGTGAAAAATTTTACAGCAGTATATAGGTTGAATAATGAGTTTGGTGATGACTGTGGGGATAAGAGTGCCTACGGCAACACCGATAATGCCGTACCTGGTAGCCAGGTAAATGGACAGGGCCAGGTTGGCCATACCTTCAACAATGGTCTGGAGCGCGAAGTATTTATGTTTATTAACGGCTCTCAGGGCATTAACCGAAACATCATTCATCATATCGAGAATAATAACAACAGTGAGAACAAAAATAACAATAACAGCATCACCGATCTCACCGAAATTGTCCGGAACCCATAGCATTAAAAAGTCTTCAGTACAGAAATATGTGCAAACACCAAAGCCCATAACCAGGGTGGAGACAATAACCGAGAATCTCGTAATGGCGTTTTTAAGAGCTTCATCATCGTGCAGACCGGCCATAGCCGCGAGCCTGGGCTGGAAAACGCCGGAGAGAGCAATGGTGAGGTTCATAATGTAGCCCGTAAGCAGGGCGGCAACACTATAGACACCAACTGATTCCATGTTTATGTACCTGCCGATTACGGCGGCATCGAGTTTGGTTTTAAGCAGAATACCAACCTGGCTGATGCTGGAGAAAAAACCAAAGCTGAGAAGGGCGGCGGCCATGGCTTTTTTGATAAATCGCGGAGACAGGTGAATGTGGCTGAAGTATTTTTTAACCATAATAAAATTTAACAGGCCCGTAAAGACGATAATTGAGAAATTGATCCAGGAAATACCAACCAGCCCGCCGCCCTGAAGAAGAACGATAATAATACCCGTACCCCGGAGCAGGGCCGAAATAATGGTAATGATATTACGGAGAATAAAGCGTTCGTGCGCCACAATGGCAACCTGGAAAATACTGGTAGGCAGCATCACAGCGGCAGAACCGCCCATAATCCACAGGCAAAGCTTGAATTCATTATAGTCATGTGCGGCAATGTGAAAAAAGTTCCCAAGAGCATCAACAGCCAGGATACTCACGGCAAGAGCAATAAGGCCGATAAAAAGAAAGATAACAAGAGAGGTGTTGATAACCTGGTTCAGGGATTCGTGCTTTTTTTGGCCCACGTACCGGGCAATATACCGCATAACTGCCGAAGCCACCCCCAGGTCCAGGAGGCCGTAATAGCCGATAATAGAGACCACAAGGGCCCAGATACCGTATTGGGCTTTACCGATATGTTCGATTATATAGGGGGTGAGGAAAAATCCCATGGCAACGTTTACCAGCAGGGCAGCCCAGTTGCTAATGGCGCTAAGAGCCAGGGACGTACTTTTCATCGCCAGGTTCTCGCTGTTTTTGGAATTATTTTGATCTATAGACACAAGCGAATCCTCCCTCAACCGGAAATCTAATCACCGATTTACCAATTGTATATTTATTGGTTTAATCGACAGTACAAGTCTTTTTTTTATTTTTTTGATAATTATGACTATTGGTCTGCACTAAAAATGGCCGGAAGGCTGGACAGCTGCTACTTTCCTGGAGGTATTTTAAGTAAATCCTTGACAGGTCGCCCCGGATATGGTAAATTTAGAAGTGGATTTTCGCACTCCTTCTAATTTTTAGCACTATATTTTAAAAGAAACCGGAACCGGGAAATATGGAAAATACAAATAACACAAAAGAGATACTGTCAATAGTTATTCCGGCTTATAATTCCGCAAAGACCCTGGAGCATACTCTGGGAGCAATACTCAAGCAGGAAGGCAATTATATTAAGGAAACAATTGTGGTAGATTCATCCGATAATGGTCAGATGGAAGAGTTTATTAAAAAATATGAGCCCAAAGGGATCACGTTTATAAATGCCGGGGTCCGGGTAATGCCTGCAATAGGGCGGAACATTGGAGCAAAAGCAGCTACGGGGAAACTGCTGCTTTTTTTTGATGCCGATGTAATCCCCCGCCCCGATTATATGGGCCGGATCGTAGAGGCCTATAATGCCGGTTACCTGGCAGGGGGCGGAAGCGTGGACATACCCGAATTCCAGAAGCGGAACCTGGTAGCCCTGGCCCAGTTATATATCCAGGTAAATGAATATTTGCCCGGAAGCAAGAACCGGGTAAAGGAGTTTGTAACGGGGTGTAATAATTATTGTGAGCGGGAAATTTTTGACAAAGTAGGGGGATATCCTGAGATCAGGGCATCGGAAGATGTGCTCTACGGGTTAAACGTGAGCAAAGAAACACCGTTCTGGTTTCTACCCGGAGCGGTTGTGGGGCATATATTCAGGGAAAACTGGGACGGTTTTCTCAATAATCAGAAGATGCTTGGAAAGTATGTGGCGGTATACCGGCGGCAGCATTCCGATAGTATTATTTTCAAGGGCATTATGCCCATACTATTGTTCCCGGCATTTTTTGGAATGAAGATAATTCGAATAGTACCCCGGGCGATAGCGGCGGGATGGGTTCACGCGTACCGGCTCCTGAAGGTAATGCCAATATTTATGCTGGGACTGCTCTACTGGACCATAGGGTTTACAAAAGAAAGCATGCAAAAAAGTGAGTAAGGAAGGGAATTATGCAGGATAAAGTTAATATTTGTGGTATAGAGATAGACAACCTTGACCTGGAAGGGGCACTGGAAAGATTTGATCAAATGGTGAAAAACAAGAAACCTTCGATCGTAGTCACGCCCAATCTTGATCATATCGTGAATTATCAAAAGGATGAAGATTTTCAAAGGATTTATAATAGCGCTTCACTGGTACTGGCAGACGGAGTTCCCCTGCTCTGGGCAGGGAAGTTTTTGGGAACCCCAATACGGGAAAAATTATCGGGGTCCGATGTTTTTCATGATATATGCCGGGTGGGAGCGGAAAAAGGGTATCGTTTCTTTTTTATGGGGGGACGGGAAGGAGCGGCAGCTCAAACAGCAGAGATCATGCAGCAGCGCCATCCTGATATAAAAATTGTGGGATTTTATTGTCCACCCATGGGATTTGAGAATAATGAAGAAGAGAGTGCCAAAATAGCGAAAATGATAAAAAAAGCAAAACCCGATATAATGTTCCTGGGGCTGGGATCTCCCAAACAGGAGAAATGGGCAGATCGTTTTTCAGCGGAGCTGGGAATTCCCATAACAGTAGGAATTGGTATAACGTTTGAATATACTTGCGGAATGGTGCAGCGGGCACCGGTATGGATGCAGAAGGTGGGTCTTGAATGGTTTTACCGCTTGATTAAGGAACCGAAGCGGCTCTGGAAACGGTATTTAATAAATGACCCCAGATTTTTTTGGCTGGTACTTAAACAACGGTTTGGAAAAAAAAAGGATGCAGCGATATAGCTGCGTCCCAAATATTTTTTTGTTGAAATTTTTCCGGCAAATTATATATTATAAAATTATATTAAAAAATTAAGACAGATGCATATAAGGAATGTTATCCAATGAGTATGGATTTTGAAATTATTGAGGTTTCAAAGCGAACAGGTGAGACAATTGATTATGATTGTTTGATATTCAAAATAAAAGCAGCTAATGTTATGGATCTGGATAACGCGAGTGATCTGTGGCTCTCATTTAAGACCTTAATAGAAGGGGGCGTTCTAAAGATCCTTATTGATATGTCGGGACTTGAATTTATAGACAGTTCGGGAATAGGTGTATTGATTAATGTGGCTAAATTGATCCGGTCTAAAAATGGTGATATCGCACTCTTAAGTGTCTCCCCCCGGATCAATGTAATTTTTAAGCCAATTAAACTTCACCGGTTTATCAATGTCTTTAATACTACCAGTGAGGCGATGAATTTTTTCCGGATATTTGTATAGCCGGGTATATATTGAAGAAAAAAAGGATCCCAGATGAGTATACTTCTTGATATTATAAAAATTTCTCAGGTACAGGCCGAAGCAATCGATTATAATGCTTTAATTTTCAAAGTGTATCTTGAGAAAAGAGTGAGTATGGATAATTCCAAACACTGGTGGATATTTTTTAAAACATTAGCAGACGGAGGCGTTCAGAAGCTGCTCATTGATATGAAGGATGTTGAATATATAGACAGTTCCGGTATTGGAACCTTGATTAACGTCGCAAAGCTCATGCGAGCAAAAGATGGTGATATTGTAATATCGAATGTTTCTACGGATATCAAGAGCGTATTTAAGACAATTAACCTGGAAAGTTTTATAAAAATATTTAACCTGGAAGGGGAGGCAATGAATTATTTTCGCTATGATTAACCACGAAAACCCCTCCTTATAATGAGGGGGCATGCCCACTGGTCTCTCACCTTTACCTGTATCCAAAATCACATAAACCCCCGGTTTTTTTAACTCGATGTTTTTTTCTGTAAACATGATGTCATTAATTTCGGGATAGAATAAAAAAAACTATAAATCCCGATGTCAAAATTTTTTTCCCCCGGGATACAGGTGTGTATTGTTTTTTGTTACATCAATAATGGATTACGCTAATAAGCTGACGTGTTAAAAAGTAATGCTTTGATGGTAGTATTTTTCAGTGAAAAGTAACTAAAATCGGTTGTTTTACTAACTTTATAGAAAAAAGTGTTGAATTTGGAGCCTTCATGTAGTGTTTACAGCATTAATAGAGCAAATAGCAGATATGATTAGTAATTGATACCTTCTTTGAGCAGTACGCTTGTCCCTTTAATTGGTACGATTGTACTTTGTTGTAATACAGCAGAGTCTGGTCGTATGATACAAGATCGTATATTGACAAATAAAAATTTTCGCTTACAATATTAAATAAAAAAAATGTGAACTTAAGGGCGTATTGTTGTTATGCGATTGAGTGAATTGTTAAACATGACGGGGATAATTAAGGTGGAATAAATAAAGAAGTTTAGAGGAGAGAGTATGAGTGATTTATTTGATAAATGTAAAACCTATGTGAAAACACAAAAAATGATTCCATTAACAGAAGTTGATGAGGAGACTTATTATTTTGGAGTCAATAAAGTTTTATGGGGAGAGGGCCCGGTCGACAATGGAGGCCCGGTTGTTTCATCCGGTGACAGAACATGGCTGCAGTTTGCTTCAAATGATTATCTCGGTTTGAGTAGAAACAAGGATGTTCGGGAATTCGCTTCACGGTTCGTGAAGGAGCATGGCCTGGGATCTCCAATGGGTTCACGGGCTCTCACCGGGACGACCCATTTACATTTACAGTTGGAAGAGGAAGTGGCGAGATTTAAAAAAACGGAAGCCGCCCTGACTTTTTCCGGAGGAGCGAACGCGATGTGCGGAACGGTAGCATCCTTGTGTTCAAAAGATGATATGGTGATATTGGACAAGTTTGCCCATTCTTCACTTCAGGTAGGGGCACAGTTGTCGGGAGCGGTTATTAAACGTTTTAATCATAATGATCTCAATGAACTTGAAGATATTCTAAAAATGGCACCCCCCCGGCAGGCAAAGCTGATAGTTGTTGATGGAGTTTATAGTATGCAGGGAACTATCGCGCCCTTGTGGGATATATGTGATCTTAAAGAGAAGTATAATGCCCGTCTCCTGGTTGATGATGCTCATGGAAATGGGGTTTTTGGTGAAACCGGGGGAGGGGTCTCGGAATTACTGGGACTTGAGGACCGTATTGATATTCATGGAGGGACGTTCAGCAAAGCCTTTGGTAATTCGGGCGGCTTTATTGCCGGTGACAAACAGGTGATAGCGTATTTAAAGGTGACGGCTTTCACTAATATTTTTACAAAAGCACAACCGGCAGTTTTTGTTGCGTCACTGTTAAAGATCATCGATATCGTTCGTAACGGAAAAGAGCTCAGGAAACAATTGATGGATAATACCAACTATCTTCAGAACCAACTTGTTGACCTGGGATTCGACATTGGTGATACAGTCTCACCCATAACTCCTGTCATTTTTTCCGGAATAAGCGCGATTTTTTTGGCTCATGAGCTGAGAGAAAAACATGGATTATGGGTTGCGCCAATAGTCTACCCGGCAGTCCCCTCAGGAAGTTCCATTGTTCGTCTTATACCGACATCGCTTCATACAAAAGAACATATCGACATACTGTGCGATAGACTGAGTATGATCAGTTCAGGAGTACTGCCGACAACAGAAGAGGGCGTTTCATATGAGGAAGCATTAACACTTTAAAATATTAAAATTTTTATTAATAACTTTTTATTGACAAATTTTCTTGCGGGGTACATGATATTATTAAGATAATAATACCAGCCCCACAAGATTTTTTATTTTTAGCAAGAGAATGCAATTAAGGGAAGGCAAGGAATAGAGAGATGCAGCACTTGCAAGGTTATCAGCTTACCGAAGCTCTTGGGGAGGATAGTAAAACTCGTTTGTATCGTGGAATCCGGGAAAGTGACAAAACGGCGGTAATTGTCCGATTCCTCAAGCCGGAGTACCCGGCCCTTGAAGAAGTGAAGCGCATGGAATATGATTACCGGATAACACAAGAACTGAATGTGAAAGGAGTTCTTCGTCCCCTTGCCCTGGAAACAGCAGGACATGGAAAAGCAATTGTCCTGGAAGACTTTGAGGCAATTCCCCTGGATATGCACATCCGGACAACCCATATTAAACTCCGGGATTTCCTGGAGATTGCCGTTTCCCTTACCGGGATATTAGGGGAGATTCATCAGTATAATATCATACATAAAAATATAAATCCCAAAACTATCCTGATTAACCCGAATACCAATGAGGTAAAGATTAGCGATTTCAGCATTGCTGCTCGTGTGAGAAAGGAAACCAGGGATGCCGTAAACCCGGAAAAACTTGAAGGAACACTGGCGTATATCTCACCGGAACAGACCGGCAGGATGAATCGTTCGGTCGATTTTCGTTCGGATTTTTATTCCCTGGGAGCCACCCTGTACGAGGTACATACGGGAAAGCAGTTGTTTGCTGTAAATGATTCAATGGAACTTGTTCACGCGCACATTGCCCGTCAACCTGAGATCCCGGAAATCAATTCCGGGACTGAATTATTGATTACGGATATATTACTGAAATTGCTCGCCAAGACTGCAGAAGAACGGTATCAGAGTACTACCGGGCTAATCGCCGACCTGGAGCAATGTCTTGATATCCTGCAGCAGAGAGGTTCTATTGAAAATTTTCAGGCAGGAAAAGAGGATATAGCTGAACGGTTCCAGGTTCCGGAAAAACTATACGGACGAAAAGATGAGATTCAAATTCTTTCCAATGAATTTTCAAAAGTGGCCCGGGGGGAGCCCCGGGTGATTTATTTTACCGGTTCACCGGGAGTGGGGAAATCATTCCTGGTTAACGAGATCCGGAAACCGCTGGTAAACGAAAAAGGCTATTTTATTTCCGGCAAGTTTAACCAATTGAAACGGGATATTCCATACAGTTCATTTATCCAGGCTTTCCAGGATTTAACCCGGCAGCTGCTTACGGAAAGTGAGGAGAAAATAGTCGGCTGGAAGAATAAGATCCTGGAACACGTCAGTGGCAATGGACGGCTTATCATTGATGTAATACCGGAGCTGGAACTTATTATTGGTCCTCAGCCGCCTGTACCGGAACTTTCAGCAATAGAAGCGCAAAACCGTTTTAACCATGTTTTTCTTGAGTTTACAAAGGTCTTTGTCGGCAAACCTCACCCACTGGTTATTTTTCTTGATGATTTGCAATGGGCCGACACTGCCAGTTTAAAACTGCTCCAGGTTATTCTAACAGACAGGGAATTGCGTTATTTGTTCATCATCGGAGCGTACCGGGATAATGAGGTGAATAAATCACACCCCTTTATGATTATGCTTTCCTCACTAAAAGATACAGGGTACTCCGCAAAAATAGTTGAATTACATTCACTGGATACTGATGATATCAAACTGCTTGTCTCGGATACACTGTACCGGGAGCCGTCCGAATGTGAGCACCTGGCAGACCTGGTTAAGAATAAAACCGACGGCAACCCGTTTTTTGTAAAAGAGTTTTTGTTCAACCTGTACCGCGAAAATTATATCCGGTTTAAGAAAGGCTGGCATTTCGATATGGAGCAAATAACCAGGGCCGAGATAACCGGCAACGTTGTAGAGCTCATGGCCAACCGGGTAAAAAAGCTTCCCATGAACATACAGAATATTTTGATCATAGCCTCCTGTATTGGCACCAGGTTTTATCTCACTACCCTTGCGGAAGTATATGAAAAAGATGAAAAAGAGGTCTTTGAACTTCTCAAAGAGGCTATTAACGAAGGGATGATAATCAAACTGGAAGGGAGTTTGCAATTTGCTCATGACCGGGTACAGGAAGCAGTCTATACCCTGGTTAATGAAGAAGTGCTGGCCCGGATGCACTATGCAATTGGCAGGAAGCTACTTTCCGGGGCTGGAAAAGAGCGACTGGAAGAAGAGATATTCGGGATTGTTAACCAGTTAAATAAGGCAATCCCATTGATCTGCTCCGAAGATGAAAAGGTAGAGCTTGCCGGGTTTAATTTAACCGCAGGTTTACGGGCAAAAGGAGCAGCTGCCTTTGAAGCTGCGCAGCAGTTTTTTAAAAAGGGTGTGGATATTCTTCATGGTACGGAAATAGCGAAAGCAGGGAACATCTGGGAAAAAGAATATGCCCTGGTACTGGCCCTGTATACTGAAAGCGGTGAAGCCGGGTATCTTACCGGTAATAATGAAGAAGCAGAGAAATTTTTTAACCTGGTCCTTGCACATGCCGCAACAGGGCTCGACAAAGTCAGGGTCTATGAAATTAAGATGGTTAACTATACATCCATTCATAAAATGAAGGATGCCCTTGATACCGGGATCGAGGCATTGAAAATGCTTGGAGTCAATATGCCGAAGAAGGGGACTGGACTGATCCTGGTAAAAGAGTTGCTGCTGGTGCAATTGAATCTTGGAAAGAAAAAAATAGAAGAGCTGGAAGATCTCCCGGGGCTTGATGATCCCCATAAACTGGCTATTGCCCGCCTTCTCATTGCCTGCGCCGAACCGTGTTATATTGGAGTTCCTGAGTATTTACCAATACTTATACTGAAACTTCTGAATTTGTCATTGCGGTTTGGGAATTCCATGTATTCTTCGTATGCCTATATCTTATATGGACTGATTGTTAGTGGTACCCTGGGAAATATTGAAAAAGGATACCGGTTTGGAGAACTGGCATTAAAAATCCAGGAAA
Organism: bacterium; assembly: GCA_024224995.1. The sequence goes on from JAAENB010000623.1 coordinate 12,634, forward strand.
AATTTAATGCCAGGGAACTTCAATGTAAGGTTTATTTTTTATTCGCAGCTATGATTACCGAATGGAAAAATCATATTAAAGAAACTTTTTATTATATGCTTGAAGGATATAAAAGCGGGCTTGAAACGGGAGATTTGTCATTTGCTCATTATTGTATTAATAATTATTTATATAATTGTTTTTTTTCCGGGGAACCGCTCGATGACCTAAAAGAAAAATTTGATTCATATAATGAAGCATCAAAGAAACTGCAGCAATGGGTTTCCCGCCAGATATTTAATACCTGGTACCAGCTTGTTCTGCATTTGAGAGGAGCGGGAGAGGAGAGACTCGTTATAAAAGGAGAAATTATCGATGAAGAGGATGTTGTTCCGCAATGGGTTGAGGCTAACCAGGTAGCGAGTCTCTCGATTTATTCTGTTGGGAAAATGCTTCTTTTATATTTATATGAGGCCTATGAAGAAGCAATTACCGCAGCCCGGAAGTGGGAATACTGCCTTGAAGGAACCCTTGGACAGATCTTTCATCCTGAGTTTTATTTTTATTACTCCATATCCATGATCGGCCATTATCCGGAGGCCGGGAAGAGAGAGCAAAAAAAATATTCCAGGCAGTTAAAAAAGAATATAAAGAAAATGAAAAAATGGGCCGCTCATGCCCCGGATAATTTTGAACATAAATACTTCCTCATTCAAGCCGGCATTACCGGAGTCCGGGGCAGGGTTGAAGATGCTATTCAAATGTATAACAGAGCGATACAAGCGGCTGCCCGGAATGGTTTTAGACAGGACCATGCAATCGCAAATGAAATGGCCGCTAAATATTATCTTTCAATAAACATAGAGCAGGTTGCCACATATTATATGAAAGAAGCATACTATGGGTATCTTACCTGGGGAGCGCATATTAAGGTAAATGACCTCTATCGACAATATCCCACCCTGCTGAAAATTGAGGATATACATATTCAGGAGACCGGTACCGTGGAAGCCACCATCCAGGGAGAAAGCGGTACACCGGTAATAGAGAGAGACATTCTTGATTTGATATCGATCATTAAGGCTTCCAATGCTATTTCCGGGGAGATCGCTCTGGATAAATTGTTAAGTAAATTGATCCTTATTGTAATAGAGAACGCGGGCGCGGAAAAAGGCATCCTTATTCTTAAAAAAGAGAATGCCCTTTACCTGGAAGCGGAAGGGAATTCCGGCGATGACAGCGGTATCGTCTTACAAAGTGTTATGCTGGAAATGAGCAGCAGCGTTCCTGAAGCCGTTATTCGTTTTGTTGAAAGGACGCAGGAAACAATTGTTCTGGATGATGCCTCAAGTGAGAAGCTTTTTTCCGATGATCCCTATATTCGCACGGTCGAGCCCCGGTCGGTACTCTGTATGCCGGTACTGTATCAGAATAAATTGACCGCGATTCTTTACCTGGAAAATAACCTGGGGGCAGGGATCTTTACTCCGGAACGGCAGGAAACGCTAAAACTCCTTGGGAACCAGATGGCTATTTCATTGGAGAACGCATTTCTATACGACAATCTTAAGCAGGAAATGGTAGAGCGGGAGGCGGCAGAGGAAAAACTGAGAGAAAATGAACGGCGGTTTCGGCTGCTGGTCCAGAATATGCCCATTATGGTTAATGCTTTTGACAGTGAAAGCAAATTTGTATTCTGGAACCGGGAATGTGAAAAGATTACCGGGTATACACAAAATGAAATCATTGAAAATCCAAATGTTACCGAATACTTATATCCCGATCCGGTTTACCGGAGTCAAATACTAAAAGAGTGGGGACAACGAGGCAACAATTTCATGGATTGGGAGATGATTTTAACCGACAAACAGGGGAATGAAAAGACCATTTTATGGACAAATATTTCGGATCGCTTCCCCATACCGGGTTGGAATAACTGGGCAATTGGGGTAGATATTACTGAGCGGAAAAAAGCGGAAGAACAAACACGGCTGCACCAGGAACAATTGATCCAGGCCGACAAAATGGTGGCCCTGGGAACGCTTGTTTCCGGGGTTGCTCATGAGATCAATAATCCGAATAATTTTATTATGCTTAATGCCCCTATACTCAAAAAATCCTGGGAAAGTATGCAGCCAATCCTGGATGATTATTATAACAAAAAAGGGGACTTCCCCGTGGGAGGAATTCAGTATTCAAAAATGCGTGAGAAGTTGTCCAAAATGTGTGAGAACATTCTGGAAGGTTCGTGGCGGATCAAAAGGATTGTCGATGACCTGCGAAAATTTTCCCGTAAAAGCGGTAATGAAATATTTGATTATGTTGATATTAATTCGGTTATAACCTCATCGGTTAACCTGATCAGGAATCAAATAAAGGGGGCAACAAACAACTTCACCGTTAACCTGGGGAGCAGCATTCCCCTGATTAAAAGTAATTACCAGCACCTGGAACAGGTGATTATTAACCTCATACAAAATGCCTGCCAGGCAATTACGGATAAAGACCATAGTATTAGCGTAACAACGTCTTATGAAGAAGATAACGATAGTGTCTTAATAGAAGTTCAGGATGAAGGATGCGGTATTGCCCCTGAGGATTTATCCCGCATTTTTGATCCTTTTTTTACTACCAGGCTTAATTCAGGGGGAACAGGGCTGGGCTTGTCTGTTTCAAACAGAATAATACAGAATCTTGAGGGAACCTTGAGTTATACGTCAACACAAGGAGAAGGAACTCTTGCTAAAATCACACTACCAATAAAAAGGGGGAACGTAATGGAGGAGACTCAATGACAGAATTGCTATATCCTGCTCTTCCCATAATGATGATTGATGATGAACCGATTACTCTTGAGAGTCTTGAAATGGTACTTAATACCGGAGGCATTAATAATATCGTTCAATGCCAGGATAGCAGAGAGGTAATGAATATCCTGTCGAATAATGATGTTGGGGGTATTTTACTTGATCTCTTAATGCCGAATATTTCGGGAGAGCGACTGTTGCTGTCAATAAAAGACAAACACCCGGAAATCCCGGTAATAATTATTTCCGGGGTTAATGAACTTGAAACCGCAGTAAGCTGTATGAAGATGGGAGCCTATGATTACCTGGTAAAACCGCTTGATGAAGGCAGGGTTCTGGCAACCGTAACCAGGGCAATTGAGTTCCGTGAATTAAAGGAGAAAGCGGGATTGGTAAAACAGCTGCAGCAGGAAATGGGGCAGCGCAGAAAGATGGAAATTGAAATATTGAAGGCCGAAGACCGGATAAAGAGAGAAATCTGTCAATATATTCATGACGATCTCGGTGCGCACCTGGCCCTGGTAAAAGGGAATGTAGAGATGTTAATACAGCAGCTCGAAAGCCTTCAGTTCGAGAATATTGAAACCGCGGATAAGATAAAAAAACTTCTCAGAGATGCCATGGAGAAATGCAGAAATATTTCAACACAGGTATTCCCGGTAAATATAAACGAAATTGGGCTAACGGAAGCGTTGAATAATATGGTTCTGTATACCAATAATAATAATCAGAATATTGAATGTTCGTTTGATTGTAAAATAGCTGCTGTACCCATAGAGCAGAATATCGCGCTGCAGTTGTATTATATAGCCCAGGAAGCCATTACTAATTCCATTAAACATAGCAGCGCATCAAAGCTTGAGGTTTCATTTTTTAAGAATAATGGTGTCATGGATCTCATTATTGTGGACAATGGCAGCGGTTTCGACAAAAATAAGGATATGGCGGATGGAATTGGATTAAAAATAATGCGATATAGAAATGATTTGATCGGAGGAAATCTCGATATAAGCAGCAGTGATTCCGGAACCAGGGTAAGCTGTTCCATAAGCTCTGCGTTGATTGATAATTAAAGTAAATACTTTATTATATATATAATTTATTCTTTTTGGAGGGAGAATCAGGATGTCAGAAGCCAGTACTGTTGAAAAAAATATTGAAAATAATATTGAAGAAGAGGTTATAGGCGTGGAAAAGAAAAGAATTATGATAGTGGAAGATCATCGGTCGTATGCGGAAATGATCGCTCAGGTCATAAATAATGAAGATGATCTTGAGGCATGCGCCATAACGTCGGGTATTGCTGATTCTTTGCCAATTATTCAAAAGACAAATCCTGATGTTATTATTGTCGATCTGAGCCTGAAGAATAAAGAGAGCGGTATTTCTCTTATCTCGGAGATCCGGAAATACTATAATGATATTATGATCCTTGTTCTAACAATGCACTATGAACTCCATTATTTCAAGGAATCGATAAAGGCGGGAGCAAACGGGTACGCGCTCAAAGTTGAATCTATTGTGAATATTATCAGCGCTATTCGAAAAGTTCTTAACGGAAGTATGTATATTTCTGATGAAATAAAGGACGCTTATTGCAAGGAATCATTGATCGGGAACAAAGATGAATATAAGACTTCTATTGACAGTCTCTCTCCCCGTGAGCGGGAAGTACTGGATTATATTGCCGATGGTCTTAAAACAAACAGGATCGCCGAGATCCTGGATATTTCAGCAGGTACAATATCAACCTATATTAAGAGGATCAAGATTAAACTGAATATTAAGAATATGCACGACCTGATTTTATTCGCCGTTGAACACCTTAAGAAGTAGGGTAATCGGTCGCCCTACGGGCGGCCGGTTACCTTTCCCCTAGTAGTAGTACCATATTGACTTATAATCGTCTATTTTTTCGCCTCTTTTTTCCAGTTCCTGCAGGTAATCATAAATAGAAACATCAGTGTCGATATAAACATCAACAAGGGCCAGGTGCTTTTCCCAGGGCAGGAATTCATATACCCGCCGTCCATCGGGCAATATCGTAAGCAGGGTATGATGCTGCCCCGCGCGGATGTAATTCTTGCCGAGACGGGGAACATTATATACCGGTTCATCGGTCCGGACGAGACCGGGAGCAAGACGGGCTTCTTCTTTCACTTCCTGCTGCAGCCGGGCAATGGGTACCCGGTAGTTGTTTGTTTCTTCTTTGCCCTTGGTATTAAACGTATAATAGCTGTCTACACCAATCGATCTGAGCTGGCGCCGGAGAGCGACAAGTTCGAATCGTCTGCTGTTCTCAACAGTAAAAACCGCCTGGTTATATACCGAAATTCCTCTCTTTTTAAACAGCTGAACTGCTTCCATGGAGTCGGGCGTTATTTCGTATACATGCTCAAAATGGGTAACAATTGCAATCTCTCTTTTGCCCGGAATATGGAATTCCGCTATAGTGTCGGCCAATTCCGTTGTAATCCGCTGGGGAAGAACTACGGGAGTACGGGACCCTATCCGTATTCTTTTTACATGAGACATTTTGCTGAGCCGGGTGAGGATCTCTTTAATTTTCCCGGTATTCATAATAAGGGGATCTCCGCCCGTAACGAGGATTTCTTCTACTTCTTTGTTCTTTTTCATCCATTCATAGGCGTTTTCTATTGATTCCGGTGAAGACTCGGCCTGTTCATCCAGAACGTCTTTTATTTGCCAGTTTCTCTGGCAATAGACACATATCTGGCTGCAGGTGTTAAAAGGTTTGAATATGGCAATAAAAGGATACCGCCTGGTTATGAGCTCAATTGGAGAGGTGTCCCGTTCCAGCATAAAATCAGCACAATACTCTTCATCTCCTTTGTATTGCTTCATGGTGTTTGCATAGTGTGTTGGCGGCACTACCTGGGCTCTTACGGCGTGGTCATTTTCTCGTGACGGTTCCTGGTCCATTAGTGAAACATAATAAGGAGTGATCCCAAAGGGAAGCCCGATTTTTTTGGCTGTATCGATTGCTTTTTTTTCATCTTCCGTAAGGGTAACCAGGCTGGCCAGGGTTTTTGCGTCCCGGATGACATTTTTTAACTGCCATGTATAGTCGTTCCAGTCCTCAGGGGTACCCCCGAAAACCTTCAGTATTTTTTCCTTGTTCTCTTCGCGTTTGCTGATTATTTTTTTGTTAAGACCATCGGGATACCGTTTTATGAACCGGTTGCATTTTCGTGCCACTTCGTTAAGATGTTTGGATCGCAGGACGGCGGCTGCCTGGCCGCTTTCTTTTTTAAATTCCGGCTGCTTTTCTTTTTTATAAATACCGGATTTTCCGGAAATGGCTCGAAACAGGTGGTTTAATTCTTCAAAAAAACCGATAGACAGGTCATTGGGCAGCTCATTCAAATTTTTATGCGCCAGGTTCCAGAGCAGGGCTACAAGGTTAACACCGGTTAGTTTTTCCGAGCGTACCGATATAATGGTCCGGAGGGTTCTGAGCGCGTTCATCTGGATATCCCATTCCAGGGCAAGATGAATATCTTCTTTTTTGTAAAGAGTTTTCCATTGTTCGCTAAGGTAGTTATGAAGATGGTTTTGGGCAATTTTGGGATCTTCACTTCCCTTTAAAATTCCATACAACATTGAATTTTTTTTCCAAAATGTATTAAGTACCGCTTCTAAATCCATATTTTTTCCTTTTTGTTTACGTCTTTTCTGGTTATTCTCCCTTAAATTCGGGCTTCGTTTTTGTGTTCAGGGCCTTTACCCCTGCTTTGTAATCTTCGGTTAATGCCGATTCAACCTGGACAGAGCGTTCATGCTCAAGGTGCTCTTCAAACCCGGTTTTTAGAGCCCGGAGAAATAGTTTTTTTGTCCGGGCATATGCCAGGGTTGGACCTTGAGAGAGCTTTTGTGCCAATAATAATGCTTCCTCTTCAAGTTTATCCGGAGGAACAATTCTGTTTATAAATCCCAGTTCATACATTTTTTGAGCCGGCAGTTGTTCGCCAAAAAAAGCGATTTCTGCAGCCTGCTGCCATGTAACCTGGTTGATAAGGAGATGAGTTCCCCCAAATCCGGGAATGAGCCCCAGCTTGTTAAAACTCTGGCCAAAAACTGCTTTTTCGGAAGCTAAAATCAAATCACAGGAAAGAGCGAGGTTCATTCCTGCACCAACGGCATATCCGTTTACTGCGGCAATTACTGGCTTGGGATAATTACGTAATATTAGAGCAATATCATAGAGAGCCCTGGTTAAATCATCCATATATTTGTCGGGACATTCATCTTCAATTGATTGAAGCATCCCTTTTACGTCACCCCCGGCGCTAAAAGCTTTGCCACATCCTGTGATTATTAATGATCGTATAGCCCGGTCTTTTTCAAGGTTCTCTAATACTGCAATTATTTCTTTACCTGCTGATATGTCAAGAGGATTTAGCCTTTCCTCCCTATTCATGGTGATAATAGCGATATTTTCCTTCTTTTCCAATAATAATGTTGAATACTCCATATTTCCCTCTCTCTCTCAAGAAACTAAAATTTGCTTGTGCGCGGCCTGGAAGTAGTATGGGCTCTTTGGATTGCTGCGGAACTCGCGTTGCTCAAACAGTCCTCACAACCCAAAGAGCCCATACTACTTCCAGGCCAGATGCAGCTCGCAAAACGATTTAGTTTCTGACGTATTTTTTCCCCGCTCAGTGGGGTCCGCTGCTCTCAAGAAACTCTTTTTAAATAGGGCTGGTTCCCGAATATTTTATCCCGGGGCCATGCTCTGTTTCACGGGGTTGAAACCCCGAGCTACAACACGTCGCCCCGCTGGGGCTATTCTGTCCTGGGTCAGCATCAACCAATGATTAACCAATGCCCTGTGGGCTATTCGGTCCCATACCGGAAACACCCCGGAGGGGTGTAGTCATGTAGCCCGGGGTTTTTAACCCCGGGAGCAGAAAAGGCTCCGGTTAATATCCCCGGAC
>JAAENB010000624.1 GCA_024224995.1 bacterium
GAGTGTGCCTGCCGGGTAAGTGTTAAAGGGTGTGATGCTCCTACTGACGTGTGTCTTGTTTTCAGTTTTACCGGGAAATTTCTTGTTGAACGCGGGTATGCCCGTGAAATAAACAAAAAAGAAGCCATGAAGGTGCTTGACCGTTCGGAAGAGAATGGTCTTGTTCATACAAGCAATAATAGCGCGGATAAAGCAGGGGTCATATGTAATTGCTGCTCATGCTGCTGTACTATTCTGCGGGGTAAAACCCAGCTCAATCATCCTCATGCTTTTTCTCCAAGCAGGTTTGAAGCCCTGGTTGAGAGTGATGACTGTACAAATTGCGGAGTCTGTTATGAAGATAGATGTCCGGTTAACGCGATTGAAGTAAAAGATGATGTGGCCTTTGTTGATGCGAAAAATTGTATTGGTTGTGGTTTGTGTGTGAGTACCTGCCTTACTGAAGCCATTAAAATGATAGAAAGGGAAAATATACCTGAAATCCCGGCAAATCTCAAAGAAATGGGAGTAAAGGTATTACAGGAAAAAGGAAAGCTTGATAAATTTATGAAGGTAATGTCTAAATAATAGATTATGTGTGCCGGTTTTACATTGGCACACATGAAGAATTCTAAAAAGACTTGCACTCAGGGTCTTATCAACTATCTTCGTCCCAGGAACTCCGAAGATGCAGACTTTTGAATTTGAAATTTTTCATATAAAACTTTTTATAAATCTTGTTCATATAATCGTATCCATTTTAGGCGCGGTTTTTTTATTTCTGTACTATAAAAATTCTAAA
>JAAENB010000625.1 GCA_024224995.1 bacterium
TCGGACATTGTTCTGGTGAAGTATGATCCCGATGGGGAAAGGCAATGGAGCCGGCAGACGGGAACTGTTAATGCTGATATTGCCAATGAAGTAACAACAGACAGCTCCGGTAATATTTACGTCGCGGGGTTTTCCGTGAACAGTTCCGAAAATGAAGATATCCTCCTGGCTAAATATTACTCAAATACTTTTGAAAGTGAAACATTTAATTTTGATCTTTCCCTTAATCTTGCCTCATCACTCACCGTAACAAGCAAGGAAACACTGCTGCTTACTAAAGACCTTGACGCTTCTACCAATAAAATTACTCTTCAAGAAGGCTGTGGAAGCTACACGCTAAAAGTTAAAAAAGACGGGTATGATACTTTTACACAGGAATATACAATGAGCGAATTGCAATCGGGCACGGTTACGGTAAATTTAGCAGTAAGAAAAAGTAAAATCGTGTATACGGCATGGCTCGATGGAAATGCTGATGTATATACTATTGATACGGATGGGACAAATATAAAGCGGTTAACTACTGAAGCCGGCCGCGACTACTATCCTTCCTGGTCTCCGGACGGATCCAAAATCGTATTTATGTCAAATCGGGCTTGCGACAGCGAATGCGATAGCGCTTTTGATCTATATGTCATGGATGCCGATGGGGAAAATGAAAAACGGTTAACTTCTTATGGCCGGGGTGTTTTCTATCCTTCATGGTCACCGGATGGATCTAAAATCGCGTTTTCATACAGTAAAGGGATATATATCATGGATGCCGATGGGAATAATCAAAGGTTGGTCGCTTATGATCCGAATACCTGTCAAGATCCATCCTGGTCACCGGACGGCTCCAAAATTGCATTTATGCTAAAATCAGATATATATACAGTAGATGTGGATGGGAACAATCTAACAAACTTAACTGATCCCATCTATGGAAGTTCCGGAAGTGGTAGCCATCCTTCCTGGTCTCCGGACGGTTCTAAAATCGCATTTTCGTATTCAAGCGGCAATTATGAGATCGTTGTCATGGATGCGGATGGGCAAAATTTTAAAAACTTAAGTCTAAACGCTGCTTTTGATGATTATCCTTCCTGGTCACCGGACGGCTCCAAAATCGTATTTACTTCGAACCGGGATGGCTACTATAGTTTATATTTCATGGATGCGGACGGTCAAAATCAAACTCATGCTGCTGCTATAGGTCTTTTCTATCCCTCGTGGTCGCCATTTTAGGCGCACCCTGCGGGCCGGGCTTCTCCCCCGATACCTTTTTAATTTTTAAGGAATCGGGGTTCCGGTCCTGCGGAAGACCTCGGGACTAAATTAACAATAAAGAGCTCTGAGAACTTGTTTTCCTGAAAAAGCTCCTATAAAGAGCTCTGAGATCAAAACCCCGCAAAAAACGGCTTTTTTTGAAAAAAATTCAATTTTATGCAAAAAAAGTCAAAAAAAATTTCATCAAAAGGCCTTCCCATTCGTCCTATATATAAGGGGTAAAAAAGTATGCCCCAAAAACCTATTTTGGGAGGAAAATATGGCACATCCGGAAAGAGATTGTGGAGTGGGGCTCACTCATCACGTGTGGTCGCGCTGCCGCCAGTGTAAGAAGTTAATGAAAGACAGCA
>JAAENB010000626.1 GCA_024224995.1 bacterium
AGTCCGGTGAGGGAATAGAGGGGTAAAACACCGCGTACGCGTACCGAATCTCCTCGCAGGGGCCGCACTCCTTCCCGGAATCTCCATAGCCCTGGCCTGAAACCAGCCAGTAAAGGCGTTGCACTGCAACGTCTCTCAGAAACCAAACCCTTGACCGGAGCATCTTCGCAAAACAGACCCTGGTATCGACACAGTTTCTTCCGTATTTTTTCCCGGCCCGGCCGGTGTCTGAGCGGAGCCGAAGACCCGGGTCAGGTGCTCTTAAGAAACTCTTTTTAAATAGGGCCGGTTTCCGGAAAGAGAGACGTTGCGTGCAACGTCTTTACGGGTTGGTTTCCCGAAGATTTTTTCGCAAGACCGGTTTTCCGGGCCTTCTTCTTTTCCCTTTCGCCTTGCCCCTTGCGCCTGTATTATATCTCCCCTTTGTCTCTCAATTGAAGCATAACAGCAAGAATTGTTTCCCGGGCCTTTGCTACTTCTTCCGCGGGAAGGGAACCGGCTTTTTCCATTACTTTTTTTAGCTCAGCCACGGCCCGTTCGCTCATGTTCCGGTGTATGGCTGCTGTCATATTGGAACCGGCGTCTGCAAGCGCCGATGCAAGGTCTTCCATTTCTATTTCGCGCAGGACAAGTTGTATTTGCCTGTCTTCCAGTTTGTCCCAGTCTTCAAAGCTGTTTATTGGAATTTCTTTTCCGGTCATGCTTCCCCCCTTGCTGCTGCTTTAGATAATTATATTTTACCTGTTTTTAGATTGCCAGTCAAGGTTAAATCATGTTTTGAAAGATAGAAATCATGGTGATAGCTGTAGTTTCAGAGTCTTATTTCCGTACCCGGGACTCCCGGCATACCCTATGAAAAATCCCGCCCCTTGCCGCAATGGGGTCGGAATTGTATCGAAGGGCAACTATCCAGTCCCGGGACTAGCGTCACAAAACCGCGAATAAATATGGTTTCCTTCAAATAAACCTGTTTATCTGATTAGAAACTTTGCGGCCAAAGCACTAGTACTGCCTCATTACCGCGGAAAGAGTACCAAGAATAGTCACATCATCAACAACAATGGGAGAATATGCCTGGTTCTCAGGAATAAGGTGAATCTTTGTTCCTTTCATTTTGAAAGTCTTCAGTGTTGCTTCTTCATCAATAAGGGCTGCAACAATATCACCATTATTCGCGGTTTCCTGCTTTTTGATAATGGCAAGATCGCCGTCAAAAATTCCGCCTTCCATCATTGAGTCTCCCCTGACCTGCAAAGCGAAAAAATCGCCATTGCCAAACATGGTCTTTGGAAAACTGAGATACTCTTCAATATTCTCTTCTGCCAGGATTGGAGAACCAGCGGCAATTCTACCAACAAGAGGAATATTTATTGCGTTTGTGGGAATAAAATTATCCCCGTCTAGAACAACAATAGCACGTGACTTGTTCTGCTCGGTTCGAATGAAGCCTTTCTTTTCAATGGCCTTGACGTGATCATACGCACCCTTAACTGTGATGCTGAATTCATCACCAATCTCCCTCACTGTTGGAGGATAACCCAGATCCCTGATGCTGTCTTTAATAAAATTAAGTATGAGGTTCTGCTTTTCGGTTAATTTCTTCCCGGTTCCCTTTTGTGTCATTGTTTTGCTCCAATTTTATAATCAATTTTTTATACACGTTCTCTGAAAAATGTTCGTAAATACTGCTTTTAAGGGGATATTTCCCTTTAGAAGCTAAACATAATTCCAGCACACAATAGTTTATACGTCAAGGAAAATAATTGATTTTTTTTTAAAATATGCTTTTTTTTAGAAGATATAATTGCTTATCAGTTTTCTTCTATTATTGCCACTGCCCGTGTCCATCCGGCTGATGCTGATTTTATTTTTACCGGAAAACAGGAGACTGAAAACCCGAATGGCCTGGGGATTTTATCCAGGTTTGCCAGCTTTTCCATATGGCAATAGCCTTTATCTATCCCGGCAAAATGTGCCTCCCATATTACCGACGGGTCGCCTGTTTCACGGAATTCCCTGGCTAGAAAATCCAGGGGCCGGTCCCATGACCAGGCATCTATTCCCACCACTTTTATGCCCTTTTCCAGTAAATAGAGTGTCGATTCCCGGGTCATTCCCGCTCCTTTTACCAGGTATTCCTGTTTTCCCCAGTACGCATCCGCGCCGGTCCTCACCAGGACTATATCCAGGGGCTTTAGCTCATACCCGATCCGGTCCAGTTCCTCTTCCACATCTGCTGCGGTTATTCGCTCTCCATCTCCCTTTGCGCTGAAATCGAGCAGCACGCCGTCATTATTACACCATTCCAGGGGGATCTCATCAATTGTTAATGCCCGCTTCCCTTTATCCATTGTTGGATGATAATGATACGGCGCGTCAAGGTGGGTTCCCGAATGTGTCGTGAGCGAAATATTCTCCACAGCCCAGCCCAGCCCTCCCGGCAGCTGGTCTTTGCGTATCCCCGAAAAAAACCGGAGCATCTGGTCCGCGCCCTTTTTATGGTCGATATACTCTACCTCCGGGATCATCATCGGCGGGTCACTTGGCAGTCCTGACTCTATTGCTATACTCAGATCAATATATTGCTTTTTTTTCAAAATCTCCCCCCTTTTGTTCTTTTTGTTCTTTTTCCTTATATTCACTACACACAATGTCAACTGTTTTAAATAACTCCAATCGCATGCCAAAAGATAAAAGGTCCTATCCGCAATGTCAGGGCCTGAGCCTGATCTTTCCGGAATCCCGATTCTCGGGACTGAAAAATACAAACGCCTCAGGGAGTGTGGTGTATCCCACAGACACAGGAGCCACGGAAGGCGACGACCCTGTGTAATACACGATGTATTTTTCACAGGGGTGCATGTGGGATACACCACACTCCCGCGCACCAGTTGAATTCTTCAGCACAGCCACGGATGGCGACACCCTGGTACAATACAGTCCAGGAGATCAGGCTCAGGCCCGAGCGCACCTACGAAATTAACGGTCTTTGCTCCGGAGCAGGCGCAGCTTACGCTGCGCCTGGAGGGGGGTTGAGGGGGCGAAGCCCCCTCAACCCCCCTCCTCTCGCGGCGCGGAAGCGCC
>JAAENB010000627.1 GCA_024224995.1 bacterium
CATACTACTTCCAGGCCAGATGCAGCTCGTAATACTAATAAGTCTCTAACGTATTTTTTCCCCGTTCGACGGGCTCAGATGCTCTCAAGAAACTAAAATTTAAATAGGCCCGGTGTCGATACAGTTTCTGACCTGTTTTTTCCCTGCTTTGCAGAGCCCCACGTTATGAGAAGAGATACATCATAGTAAACGAAGAACAAACGAAGCTGTAACAAAGTAAAAAAGTAACAAAACAGGGGCAAACACGGACAGAAATGGGCCGGGAGTTAGTAGAAACCGGTGGAAGTATGAAAATTAAAATGAATTTGTCGAATAAAAAGAGCCGGAACGCGGAAAAAGAGACGGGAAAGACGATTATCACCCTTAAAAAATCAACAAAGCACAGAGGATCTATGGAAAAAAAACAGGGGAAAAAAAGGGTGATAAAAAGACTGGTGAACGAAAAGAACCCGGTTACGGAGCCATATCCGAATAATACTGTATTATCCGGAGGTTTGCAAGTATTTCTTTTGTAACGCAAAAGGGAGAAGAGGGAATTGGACGGTTTTATTCAATAAAAAGTGCTTGATTTTTTTCATAATTACCCGCATCTTTTAGAAAAAAATAATCACAGGGGGATACAGAACATGAAAAAAATTACGCGTCTGTTTAATTCCGCAGCAATTCACGCAATCATATTTACAATCATACTTACGGCAATCCCTGCCCTGGCAGGAGATTTACATGTAGGCGTTCAGGGGCGGTATTCATTCATGAACTCCGGTCTGGCACAGATAACTGTTAACGCGGTTGAAGCGCAAATTAACCGGGAACTTGGTCTGGCACTTGCAAATACCTTTAGTGGTACTCTCACTAGCGCAACTCTTGCTATCGGAGCACCGGAAACCAGCGGTGTTATATCAGGTCCCATTATATCTTATATAACAGAAGACAAAACCTGGGAATTTACCGCATATGGATTCTTTTTGGGCAGCTATACAACAACAGTAGACGCTACTGTTAGCCTCGGGATTGGTCTTTTCACTGTCCCCATTACTGTGAACACAGAGTTTGATATTACTCACCGTGATATTGGCGGAAAAGTGTCCCGCTATTTTTTTGATATGTTGAGAGTATCAGCGGGGTATGACTACCTCTACTACGAAACAGGTCTTAAGACATCTTATGACGCAAGTACTTATATTAATTTCAGTAGTTCTCTTGATTTTACTTTTGTTTCTCACATGCATATTGTTTATCTGGGTACCGGATTAAGATACCCTCTTAAGGACTTCATCACCCTTGATGCTGATTTTAATTTTGGCTGTCCCGTGGGAGGTTCTCTTAAGCAGGACATGATCATTAGCTACACAATAAATACTCCTGGTTCTACTAATATCACCTACAACCTGGACTCCGGAAACGTAGACTGGGCCTACTTCCTCATGGGCGAAGTCTCCGCAAGCTTCCTGCTGGCGGAAACAATAACCCTGAAAATCGGTTACCAGCTCCAGACCTTTAACATGAAGCTTTCCAACGTAGACACAAATGCCGACGGCGCGGCCAATGAGTCAACACAGGAAACAAACCTGTTCCACGGATTTGTCTTCCAGGCCGATTACAAGTTTAACCTGTAAGAAGAAATAACAAAGCAGGAATTATTAACAATGAATAATAAAATAATTTTCTTTTTAACAGTACTTCTATTCAGCATGGGAACAGCGCTCTCCGGCCCGGCGAGCGCGCAAACCTTTACCTGGGACACCGATGTCGCGCAAAAGGGAGTAAAGGGAATTGCCAATGTAGCAGCGTCAATAGTATCGGATTCCTTTACCCCAATGACCCATTACGGTGAAAGCGACCTCACCATATCTTTAGTCCCCGCCTGGTTCAACATCAAAAAGGCCTATGACGACCCGGAAGTAAACGGCAATGACCTCACCGGGTTCGCACTGGGGGGCGGAGCCGGGTACGCACTCAACGACCGGTGGTTGTTATACGGTATACTGTCGTATATGTCCATATCCGGCGGGTTAAGCGGGAATTTATACGGGGATACAGTTCCCGCAGTAGAGACAGACATGAGTTATAATATCTTTTCCCTGGCAGCGGGCACGGGCGTGGATTTAATCAGTGACAATTCCCGCTGGTCAATTCCCCTGTACCTGGGTTTGGTGTTTATGCGGTACGGCGTGGAAATGACGTTTCCCCAATATCAATATGCCACCGGCCCGGACGCTTATGTAGATGTATCTGTTGAAGACTCCAGTTTCCTCATGGGATTTTCCGCGGGAATAGCCGTATCGTGCAAATTATTTGACCTGTTCAAACTGACCCCATACCTGCTGTTTATGAGAAGTTTTAATCAACCTGAGTTGACAGGGACGATAACCAGTTCAGGAGGAGTACTCCCTCTCCCGGTAACTGCGGAGCAATCAATTACAATAGATTACGTTAATGCCTGTATGTTTGGATTAAATATATCAGGAGCTATAACGAGCGCCTTTTCCGTATCGGTTTCCGTAGGCGGATTGTTAAGCTCATCAACGAGTTTTTATAACAAGACATTTCTTAACGGGCTGAAAATGACATCAATAGTTGTAGCCCTTACCTATACCAGCCCCGGAACTCCGGTAGAGGAAGGTCGATAGGTATAATAGAACTCCTTTTTCAACCGGACTTTTTGCTCCGGTTACTAAAAAATGCTTGCATTTTTAATGATTTTGCCGGATTTATTCAAAAGAAATAAATGCCCAAAAAGGATGTAGCAAAATGTACCTGGATCGCATCAGTTTAGATGGAATTAAATGTTTTAAAAACCTGGAACTGGAATTCCAGCACTGCGAAAAAACCAACGACCCCCAATCAAATTGGAATGTAATCATCGGCAATAATGGTAATGGAAAGAGTACTATTCTGAGGATGATCGCGGTAAGTCAACTTGACGTTCCGTCTGCCGGGAAACTGGTAGATATGAACAACCTGGTTCGAGTTGGTATGGATTTCGGCTCCCTCCATACGGAATGGGTCCGGCAGCAGGGAGATGTAAAAAATGGTACAGCTGAGCGAGATAGAGTTAAGGTAAAATATTTTTTTGTCAGGGAAGGAGCAACCCTTGGCAGCGACAAGGAGCATCAATATTTTTCTTCCGCGCAAATATTGGAACCCACTCCTGTTTATAAAAAACTGTTTCCCAATAATTATAAAGAGTTGAAAGTAGATCTGGATTTTTTGAAGGAATATGTGTGGAAAAAAGAAAATTCGGGCTGGCTTTGCTGCGGATATGGTCCTCATCGCCGTACATCAGGCTGGTCAATGTC
This sequence comes from bacterium, assembly GCA_024224995.1. The sequence continues at coordinate 3,300 of JAAENB010000627.1, forward strand.
AACAGAACGCTTGAAGGAACCGGATCAAGATCGATTCTTAACACTCTTTGAAGAAGGGGCTGCCCTGTTTGAATGCGAAGAATGGTTAAAGGAGCTGGAACGCCTTGCGCTTCGTAATGGGGGGAGGGATTCATCTCAGCAGAGAACCTTTGACGAAGTAAAAAAAATACTGGCCGATATATTGCCTGATGTATCGGAAATTATCTTTGAAGAAAAACTGATTCTCTATAAAATGCGTGGAGCTAAATTGAAGCTTGAGCAGTTAAGTGACGGATATAGAAGTATGTTTGTTTTTATAGTAGACTTGCTGCGTAGAATTGAAATATATCGTCCCAGGGATGTTTTTCTTCGAGAGGCTGGCGGCGTGGTCCTGGTTGATGAAATTGATGCTCATTTACATCCTTCCTGGCAGCGTGATATAGGTTTTATTCTAACAGAAATCTTTCCAAACATACAATTCATCGTTACCAGTCACAGCACATACGTGGCCATGTCCGCTGGTAAAGGAGCGCTGCATGTACTGGACATATTGGAGAACGAAGATAAAGAAGTTGCCATTCGGGAACTAGGCGATTCACGCGGTTGGGCCATAGAACGGGTTCTATCGGATGCTTTTGGTATGTCCAGCTTCTATAGTCAAGTAATCCAGAAAAAACTGGACGACTACGAAAATCTATATTTTTTGAAAAAATCCGGGAGACTCACCGACCCGAAGGAACAAGAAAAACTTCGGGAATTGAAGCAGGAATTAGACACACTTATGAACCATGATGAGCGCTCTCCTCAGAATAATCTATTAGAAGAAGATCTGGATTACCTGGCACAAGAGTTAAAAAAAAGGTCCGATCAGTAATATGCTCAAAAGGCACCGCAAAGAACTCCCGCCTGAAACGCAGCAAAGGCTCGTAAAGTTTCAAAAACAACTGGCAAGCCGCATCACGCCTGGAATGCATAGAAAGGAAATAAATGAAATCGTAGACGATGAATGGGATACTTTCAAAAACGAAGAGAAAAACCTTGAACCGAATCGCACGGTAAGAGGGCTGCTTAAGCGCATCTTTTACGAAAAGTGCGCTTATTGCGAAACTGATAATGCCACAGAGATTGATCATTATATCCCTAAAAAGCCCCATTCTCATAATGCAAACCGTGGAAGTTACGAGCGAACATTTGAGTGGGGAAATTTTTTATTATCCTGTAGTACTTGCAATGGTTTTGGGGGTAAAGGATCACACATGAAATGGGATGGCCAGGGCAATCCAAAGCTCCTGAATCCTTTTGAAGATGAACCGTTATGCTATTTTTCGATTGAACTGTCTCAAAAAGATCCACATGTGTTTGGCCGTATTTTTCCCCGGGAAGGACTGGCTCCGGAATACGAAGAAAGAGCCGCCTATACAATTAGTCGGTTGAAATTAAATCAGGGACATTTATTACGCGGCCGGAAAAAAATAATTCGGAATGTCTTAAGACTTATTGATTACTACATAAAACTTGGGCCCGAATGTAAGCAACCTAACGGTAAACCAATTAGCGAGTGGCTTTTGGAAGAACTCCAACCAACAGAACCATACCTCGCGGCGATCCGTCAGGTATTTTGCCGGGATTATCCTGAATTCTATTCGGAATTGATTAAGGATTCGGAATTAAAGGTTGTACTGGAAAAATGGGCGCTGCCTGCGGAAGACAGCACTCCCTGACTTACGGAAACACATGAAAATATACATTACCAACAGGAGAACAACATGTTTCACCTTCACACCATAGACGGCGCACTATACAACATCCCTCTTGAGTCATTGGAGGAAAGAAAAGAAATAGGCAAAACGGGCAAAAACCTGCCGTCCCGGAAACTCTTAAGTAAAGAACAAGAAGAGGCACATGAGGCCGATAAAAAACCTTCAGGGGGCGGATTAACCTACGCGGAAAAAGCCTATCGCGACGCGGTCAAAATAAAAAATGAACGGGAGCCCATTTTTCACGCCTGGCAGATAATGAACAGCCCCGTAAAAACCCTTACCCCGGAAATGCCCGTAACCGAAGCCTGGAATTATTTCAAACAGGAGGAAGTATCCCACATGCCCGTACTTTCCACGGAAAAAGAAATTACCGGCATTGTGTCGGATCGAGACCTGTTAAAATACCTCATAATCAGTGACACCGAAGATACGGCGGCAATAAAAAATTGGACCGATAAAATTATAGAAGATATAATGATCAAAGAAGTGCTCACCGCAAACAGAATGACCGATATTCGAAGGATCGCCAAAGTGCTGTTTGACTACCACATCGGCACCATGCCCATATTAAACGACACAAACCGCTTAATAGGGATCATCACCAGGAGCGATATTCTTCACGCCCTCATCAACTACCCGCCCCTTAAGCTGTGGGCATAAACCGGCAGCCGCCGCCGCAGCGTTCCCAATGCTCGCAGGCCGGGCAATCACTGCCGTAATTATTCTCACGAAACTCCATAGCGGTTTTTGTTCCCGAGAGTTCTTCAAAGCTTCGTTCAAAGAGGTTCCCGCAAATTTCCCGGTTCAGTTCGCAGGTTTTTAAATTACCTTTTGGGTCAATGGCCCATTTGTCAACACCGCACATACATGCTTCAAAAACAAGAGAAGGATATTGCTTATGATCAATACAGCAGGGTTTTACGGGAACGCCAATATGAATGGGTAAGCCATATTCCCCGCTAAAACGGTTTGCCGCGGCAAGAACTTTTTTAAAGCCAAAAGCATCAATCTGTAATTCCTGCCGGTTTTCGGCTCCCGCGCCAAGAGGAACAAACTGCGCCAGGCAGAGCCGGTTAACAGAGGCGGCAAAGCAAAAATCCATAATACCGGGCAAATCACCGGGAGTAAACCGGGTAATAAGAGCAGTGACAGTGAGCGCGGCCCCGGCGTTTTTAATAAAGGGAAGCTTTTGTTTTATTTTTTTTAAACCGGAGCCGCCGGTGAGGAAGCGGTATGTTTTTTCGTTAAGGCTGTCCAGGGAAACTTCAAAATGCCCTACCCCCTTCTCCACCAGTTTGTTAATTGAGCGGGAAGAAAGTTTGGAACCGTTTGTGGAAAGGCCAACAGAAATGTTCTTATCACGAAGGAACGAAACAACATCAAATATTCGGGGATGCAGCAAGGGCTCGCCGCCAATGAGGGTAACTCCTTCAGGGGATATCTCACTGGTTAATTTATTAAAGAGCTTTTTAATATCTTCGAGAGATAAAAAATCCCCGGGAGAGCCGGAGCTTTTTGGGCTGCCGCAATAGCAGTAGGGGCAGGCGTAATTACAAAAGGGGGTCAGTTCAAAAATAAACCAGGGCCGATTCATTTTTCAAGGTCTGCAATAAGCTCATTAAAAGAAGGGACCATTTCTTTTGCTGCTTTAACAGCAAGAAGCAAGGTAGTATAATATTTTTGATATTCCTTGCTCTGGTCTTTCTTTTTCTTTATTCTTTTTATTTCCTTATTCAACTGTACCGGAAGACCGGCACCGTCTCTTTTATACCTGAAAACACGCCCTTTTTGAAATAACTGTTCAATAGCGACAACACGAGCGTCTTTTTGAATATTCGCCAGGATCTTACGCGACTCTCTTTTATTGATCACCTTGCGTTTTTTTAAATCAATAAGAGTATCGATTCTTCTTTCAAGATCCATAATATTATTGTCTACTCTGTTAACAATAGGAGTCGGCATATAATGCATTATCATTACATGAGAAGGAACGTGGAGAGATAAATATTCTATTCTTTTTCTGCATACATTTTCAAGAAATTCAATTTCCATGGGACTAATCAGGGTTTTAGTTTTTGCTGTTTTTAAATTCTTAATCGTCCCTGCCAGTTCTTTTAAAAAAGCCTCTCTCTTTTTATTATCAAGAGCCCCGTTATACTCAGTCCAATAACTTCTCCTTTCTCCTGTGGGCTCAACGCGGTCAAGTTTTTTCCATAGTGCTTTAAACTTCTTCCATTGGGAAAAAGAGTTAAGCTTTACTATTCGTTTCGACTCAGCTTCGGTCTCTACGGAATTTACCGGGTCTTTGGGCTGCGAAGGATCGCAGCTAAAAAAATTAAGGCACAACATGAGGGTGATAGAAAATACCCCGTACCTTTTCCCGCTTTGCAGATCAATATTCCTGATACCAACGATATACAGGATACAAGCGGCTATGAGTGCCATGAGAATCAGTATTGTCCGGGTAATATCATCCATAATTTCACTCTCTTAAGAAACTAGATTTTGCTAGTGCGCGGGCCTGGAAGCATGGGCTCTTTGGATTGCTGCGGAACTCGCTTTGCTCAAACAGTCCTCACAACCCAAAGAGCCCATACTTCCAGGCCAGATGCAGCCCGCAGTACTATTAAGTCTCTGATCTATATTTTCCCCGCTACACAGGGTCAATCGTGTCTTAATATACCGAAAAACGTCATTCGGAATGTAACCTATGGCCGGAGCGATGCCTCCGCAGGTGTGAGGCTGTTTGAGCGGAGCGAGTTCCGAACATCTGCGGAGGTATTGCTCCGGCCATAGGTTACATTCCGGGTTCATAGACCTTATATATGACGCACTACTTAGTTTCTGATCTATTTTTTCCCGTCCAGGCCGGGTTTATTTCTTCCTGGAAAGGCTTTTTCTTATATATAGCGTTCCATAGAGTTTGCTATAATATATAATGGGACAGAATATCTCAATTCCATTTTTCCCCACAGCTTTATGCATTGGTCCGGTTTTGGGTTTGGGCGGCACAGACTTTGCTCCGGAAGCGGTATACTTCGCAAAAATATCCCCCCTGTCATCGTAGATGCAGGCCGCTGTAATTTGAGGACTATACTTAAAATGTTCAAGAGTTTCAGCACCTCCGACATGGTCCTCAAACGCAAGGGCCGAAACGGAAATCCTCGCAAGGAAACGGGCGAACATCTCCAGGTCTTCCGTATCGGGTTCTTTTTCCAGGTACGAAGAACCGCAGGCAAGCAGAAACAGGAACAGGAACATGGTTAAACTCGTTAATATTTTTTTCATAAATGACTCCTCTCTTAAGAAACTCTTTTTAAACAGGGCTGGTTTCCGAAGATTTTATCCCGGGTTCTGTTCTGTTTCACGGGGTTGAAACCCCGGGCAGCCCCATGCTGAAACCGATCCATTTATATAAACAGTTTCTGACCTATTTTCCCCCGGCCCAGCCGGGTCACCTACCCCCTACCCCTTAATAGCGTCCATTTCATTTTTAAGTTTTACCGCAATATTCGACAGGTTCTTCGCGTTTGTCAATAACTCTTCGGCCCTGGACGCCGTTTCCTGGCTCTGTTCACCAATTGACGAAACAGACTTAACAATTTCATCGGTAGAACTTTTTTGTTCTTTTGTGAGGTACTGTATTTCATAACCGTTCTCTTTTATGGTTTCAGTTTCTTTGTTAATCTCGGTATTAACTTCAAGCTGCCGGTCCATCTGTTCCGTAATGGTGTTCATCATCTCAAAAATATCTTTAACCCCGGAAATAATAAGGTTGATAGTTGCAACAGTGCTGTCGACATTTTCAAGGCCCTTGTGAATCTCCCCCTCATTCGTCTGGATGAGGGAACCAATATCACTAACACTGGAAGAGGTTTTTTCCGCCAGTTTTGATATTTCATCGGCAACAACGGCAAATCCGCGGCCCGCGTCACCAGCCCGGGCGGCTTCTATGGCCGCGTTCAGTGAGAGCAGGTTTATTTGATCGGAAATATCATTAATAATGCTGATAATATTTCTAACTTCGGTAGAACTTTCATTAATGGTTTTCATGCTGTCATTCATCATTTTCATATTACTGTCGCCGCGTTTGGCATTGACCGTAATATTTTCGGTAATAGAAACCAGGGAACTGATATTATTCTTTATGAGTTCAATAATCTCCGATTGGTTTTTCATTTTAACGACCAGGGAATCCATTGTCATGTTCTGGTTATCGGAATCATGAGTAATGAGGTTTATCCCGGCGGAAATTTCTTCTATTTTCGCGCTGATTTCCTCTGCCGACGCGGCCTGGCTTTGCGCGCCGGATGAAAAACCTTCGGAGGTAGTAAATAAGGTGTCCGATGAGGCAGCCAGCTCCGTAGAGGTTTTTTGCAGCTCTTCAAAGATCTTAACCAGAATGGTATACTGCGCCTTGTTTTGTTTCGCCACCTCTGCCGACCGCAGCAGAGCCCGTTCATTCACCAGGAACGCCACATAGGTCAGAGAACTGATAATACAGAAGGCCACAGCGGTATCCATGACATAGTCTTTTAAGGCCAGGGGAGAAAGCATGTTTGTGCCAATCACCACGAACTTGATAAATACAATATAAACAGCAAAGTTTATACAGCTATAAATAAGGATCCCTTTTCTAGAGGTAAGAAGCGGAATAATCACCATAATTGCCAGGACATATACAATAGTATCGAGCCGCATAACAGGATCGGTATGTTTGGAAGCGAATATAATTCCCCAGGCAGCCAGCATGGTAAGACTAACAATAACGTTCGATGAAACCGCTAATTTTCCCTTTTTCAGTAAAATTAAAGAAAGAACAGTTAAGATGAGCCCGGAGCCCATTGTTGTGGTATTCCGGATTATTACTTCCGCGTCATTTGAAAAGATCAAAATATTGATTATTAACAACGCGAAAATGGCGGTAAATGTTATAAGGTTAAGAATGAGAACAATCCGGGCCCGCGAGAGCTGTAACGAATCACCCTTTTTGTACTGAGACAGGAAAAAGCGAAAAAACTGTTTCATGCGATATCCTTAGAAAGTGTATTATAGAATAATACCGCATAAATTACCGGGGTGCAATCATTTTTTCTTAACCGATATGGCATCATAGTGTAAGAGGAATTTCTCAAAAAATCAAGTGAAAGTTAGAATATTACTATTTGACGCAAAGCGGCAGACACTTCTGATGACATTAGTGCTCCTGCTGCAACTGGCTTGTAATCCGGGACTTAAGCATTATTATGAGATGTTCCAGGCGCTGCAACTCATCCAATTCGAGATGCTCAGTCTCCGAGAGTAACCCGGCCTCATTGAGAGCCAACAAACGGCGTAAGCGCGACTGACCGGCATCGGATACATAAAAATTAAGGACTTCATCAGGAGAAGGATTTCCGGATAAAAACAGTATAACTTCAGTAGCTGCTGCCGTTGCAAGGGTTTTGAAACCAATTAAACTTAACTCAAGAATAGCAGGCATCCATTGTCCAATAGAACGGCACTTTTCTGCTAACTCGTCCGGAACTTGCATTATCATTTGAACCATATAATACTCCTGTCAACAACATTAATTCAGGAGAAACAGTGTAAAATTCCCAAAAATGAACACTTTTCCCTCAAAAATCATACTTCTTTTGCATCAAACAGTCACTTCCCCGATGTTTAATTCTTTACAATAAAGGATTCTTTTTTACACTAAACCCATGCGTGAATCAACAAAAGCTCTATTTAAAAAACACGGCTGGCGAATTGACCGGGGCCTGCATAACTATTTCTATTTTGTGTTTTATTATCCCTACGTAAAATCCGTATATTACACGCTCCGCTTCGCGGCCCGGTATTTTTCCTGGTGCAAGCCTTTAACCCCTCTCTTTAAGGCAGCCATAAACCGCTACCACTCAAAAGTCCTTTCCTGGGGCGATACCAGGAAAATCTTTGTCATCAACGAAGATATATCGGCCATATCTGAAAAAAATAAAAGCATTGTGCCTTATAAATATGCCTATAAGATCCTGCTGTCGGAGCCGGAACACATCGCCGTAATGGACTGTCCCTGCAAGAAAACCCTGAAAGACGAAGACTGGACCATAAGCTCATGCATCGCAGTGGGAAAAGGGCTCTCCTCTTTCTGGCTCGATCACGGGAAAAAATACAACGCCCGCAAGATCTCGCAGGAAGAGGCAATCGAAATAATCAAAAAACTCAGGGCACAGGGCTATCTTACTCAGGCGTTTTTTAAAGTAGCCACAGGCGGATCAACAGGGGTCATATGCAATTGTAAGCCAGAGACCTGCGTCAGTTTACAGGCAACAAGCTTTTCCCGCCGTTTCAGAAAAGATCTCACCATGAACGCGGAATCGGGATACACGGTTTCCCGTGACACGGACCGCTGCACAGCCTGCGGAACCTGTGTCCGCATCTGCCCCATGAACGCCATGGAGCTGCGCGAGAATGCTGTTGAATATAATAAAGACCGCTGTCTCGGGTGCGAACTCTGCGTTGAACACTGCCCTAACCAGGCCCTGACCCTTCACCGGGATCCCAATGGATTGACTCCCCTGGACCTGGACATTATTAAGGAAGAATATATTTCAAAATAGAATATTCACGCTATACTCTTCCGGCAGCAATTTTTCTCTCCATAGCACGGGCAATGAGCGGTGCTTTTTTCCTCAAACCATCCAGATCTAATTCACCGTCATAGAACATACGGAGCCACTCCTCACGCTGCCGGGAAACCCGTTCATCATCCCGAAGATGCAGGCGTTGTATCGTATACTCCGCTTTTTCACGGTATTCATCAGGGACATTAATCCGGCGGTTCAGCAATTTTCTCGAAATGGATCATTCAGCACCATTCTCGGTTTTAATAATCCACCGCGGCCAGAATGTATCATGACCGGAAAGAACACGCAGCAGCTCCCGGTGAATCGCCTCTTGAGTCTTAAGACCTTCAGGCAGAGCTTTCATATCATCCCGCATAAAAGCCTGTGCAGCCTCAATAGCCTTTTCCGCGTCCCTGGAACGAGCCTGGCGAAGACCAAAGGCATCCGAAACCAGCCAGTTCACCGCATCGCCCTGTTTGGCCCAGGGGATTTCATTCACCGATACAGACCTGTTTTCCAATTCAAAAACCAGCATGCTGTCGGTATCTTCAGAAAATATTGGTTCCAGGGAGGCAAGAACCATTGGAGCATGGGTACTGGCGATTACCTGAACATCAAGAGCAGGTTCCAAAATTTTAATCGCTTCAAAAAGGGAGGGCATAAATACACGCTGCCACTCAGGATGTAAATGAGACTCCACTTCATCAAAAAGAATCACAAGTTTATCGGTCGGTTCCCGGTTAAGTAAAGCAGAAGCGGCCCGATGCTCATCCCAGGCCCAAACCACAAAGTAGGCAAGAGATAACACCCGGCGCATACCTGCGGAAGTATGGGTAACCGGAACAGATCCATAGGGCATCTTTATCGTTGGAATATCTCGGGCATCGTCAACAGAGACACGAGTCGGCTCTCCGGGCCTCAGAACTTCATTAATACCGGGCGATAATATTTCCAGTACCGGGGTAAAAATTTCAAAGAGATCCTTTTTTTGATATTGCCAGCTTACCCAATCCCGAATTAACCCATTACATCGAACACGGTCACCATTACTGCTGCCATTAAAAATTTCATGAGAGTCAAAGTGATTTCCCATACTCTCCCCGGGGGGATAATTCTTCGCGCAATCCGATACCGACACTCCGCCATCGGCCTGGATATATAAAACAATACCACTATGAAAAGAATCCGCCTTATCTCGTATCCATTCCTGTTTATTGAAATTATAGGCAGCCGTCACCTTCTGCGTTTTACCTTTAGCCCCGGTTCTCCCCAGTCCATTATCACCGGTCAGAATATTTAAGCCCGGAGCAAAATCTATCTTCATTGCTGAAGCAGGCCCAACATGTTTTAAATCAATAGTATCAATCATTATTCCGTACTCACACCTGGAAAAAGGTTCGTATTCAATAAAGTATTCCCAATAACGTTAAGAAAACAACAATAATTACAAGTACTTTTTTTATTCAACCACATACCACGTCCTAAATAACTTTTTTCACAAAAAAACAGAAGTTCTTTTGGAGAGCAAACCATTAATTCATTTACAAATACTCTCCCCCTCCTACAAGTTCTTCTTAAAAAACTCCGTAACCCGAGCCTCCGCCTCTTCCCTGCCAATATTCCATGCCCGCACATGCCTGCATCCCGGCACTGCCCAGAACTCTTTTGGTTCTTTTGCGGCAGCAAACATCCGTTTGCCGTGACTAAAGTCTATTAAACCATCTTTATCGCAATGCATAATAAATACCGGGCGCGGAGCAATTGAAGCGATCTTTTTTTCCGGCCGAACCTCGTTAAAGTCAATATCACCCCGTAATTCCGCTATCCACATACCCAGGTGTACCAGGGGAAATCTCGGCAGGTTAAAATCCCTTTTAGCAGCTTCGGTAAACTGGTCGTAAATATCGGCATAGGCGCTGTTAAAAATCCCGGCCTTGATCCGTTTATCCTCAGCCATTGCCAGAACAGCAGTAGTCGATCCCATTGAAAAACCGAACACCCCAACGGAAGCCATCTCCTTTTTTTTATAAAGGTAATCAACGGCAGCGAATATATCCTTTTTTTCATGGAATCCCATGGAATAAAACGATTTTTCCGGATCTTTCATATTGCCGCGCAGATGAAACAGGAGCAGGTTAAAACCGGCTTTACGCAGGGATGTAGTATAACGCATCCCTTCGTGGATAGTACCCCCGTGCCCGTGAACAAGGACAATCCCTTTTTTGGAGCCTGCTGCCGGAATAAACCAGCCCTCTAATTTGACTCCGTCACTGGTAGTAAAGGCGGCATCACTGAAGGAAAGACCCGTTTCCGAAGGATCACCGCAATAAAGATAATGCTCTTTATCGCACCACGTATTGGGATAGAGAGCCATAGATGAAAAAAACCAGGCAAGGCCCATAAGCAGGGCAATCATGCCCATAGCAGCAGCAAGGGAAACTTTGATATATCGTGAACTTTTGTTCATATAAACTCCTGTAAAATTCTCAACAAGAGTAGCATAAACCGGTATGAGCGTCTACAAAATAACTAAAATTGCAGCAGATAAAAATATTGCTTGTAATTATAACTTTACGGCACTAAAGTTAGCAATTATTCATAAAATGAGAGTTTTGGAAGAGGGTTATTATGAAAAAAAGAAAACAAATGATCGTGGACAAAGAATTTCATTATAAAAAATCATTCCCCATTATCTGTTTTGTATCCATTACAATTATCCTCATAATTATGACTGTGGCAGTGCTCATTACCATAAACAACCGGGAAATAGGCGCCAACAACAACAGTATTACCAATAATACAAGCAGTATAAAAAAAACCATGGGCATGCAGCAGCGCTTATATATTAATTTTTCTTCAATGCCCTACAGCAATAACGAGACAATATTTAAAGAAACAATTGGAAGCACAATAACGGATTATAATAACACCGTGGACAAACTCAATTCAGCCATTGCCTCTAATGCTAAAATAATCAAATCCAATAATAAAATTATAAAAATGAATTACTGGCTCCTTGGTCTCATTTTATTGGTCACAATTGTGGGAATTTTCATACTATACAGGCTGCTGGTGCACCATACCCACCAGAGCTCAGGACCAATATTTTTAATGTCCAGGTACATAAATGAGATCCTTAACGGCAGCTATCCGGATATGAGAGAACTCCGGGATAAAGACGATTTCAAGGATTTTTACACCCTCTTCCGGCAGATGACCGAACGGTATAAGGAACTTGAAGACAAGAATGGGTAAGTCAGGAACAAGGGGGGAAGTAAAAATTCTTTCCTTCCCCCTTGCCCCTTGTACCTTGTTACTGTCTTATCCAGATGGGCGCGGTTAACGCGATCTGAACATCACTGTCATTATCCAGGGTATTGCTTTCGGTAACCCGGACAAAGAAATAATCGCCATTAACTACCTCAACCACAGGAGCCCAGAGTATCTCAGTTTCTCCACCGGAATAGCTTTTACTCGCGGCAACAGCGCCGTTATTGGTAATCAATTCAAGTTTGGTAATGGCTTCATTATCCCGCACAGCAATGGTAAATTGCGCGGTACTGCTGCTTGTTTCCACGATAGATCCCATCCATGCATCACCAAGTTTAAACCAGACTTCCATATCGGGATCATCAGTGGAATAGGCACGCCGGTTTTTCAGGGCGTCAAGAATGGAATCGGGGGTAAGTTCTGCGGCGATAATAGCGGTCCGGTGGCAATTGGTGGAGAGTTTATGATTATCCTGGTTATTGACAGGAGCCACTCTCCAGCCTTTATCAAGAGCCATGATATAGTAATCATAATAGGTTTTGTCATTGTTTCCGTCTCCGGAATTACCGGTTTCCACAGCAACCATATTGTCGTATACTTTGTTATAATACTTGAAATTCCAGAATGTACCGAACTCCCAGGCAATACCCGGATGATTAAATTGTCCAATACCGTCCTTTTTATCGAGCCAGTAGTAGAACCAGGGCAGCGTAAACATCCAGATAGAGCTGACATAACTGCCCGTATCAAAAACATTGATATGACCGTCAGTGGCATGGCTGTACTCAAATCCCCGTAAAGCGGCAAATACATTGGTTTCATTGAAATAGTCCACTTCATCGGCAATATCATTCCATTCCGATTTCGACAGGAACTCACAATGATCGGTAATAGCATAAAAATCATAACCAACTTCATCCCGGGCCCACTCCAGCACCTCAGCCGGGGTTCCTTTGCCGTCGGAATATTTGGTATGACTGTGAAGATTGCCAAAATAGATCTGCATACCGTCCGTAAGACTATCACACCCGGTAAACCCTGAGACAAGCAGTCCAAAAACCATAAAAGCTCTAATTAATCGACTTCCATTATTCATAAGAATAACTCCTTTAAGATTATTTTGTTTTTTTAAATAGTCAGGCGTTTGCACAAACCGGACAACCGGTTTTTTAGACACACCGTAATATAGAGCGGATAAATTTCAAGAAGAAAATGTGAGTGAGTAATCATTTGAAGGGTTTGTAAGCATTTTTTCTTGACGTAAATAGTTTTTTATTAAACAATTACCCTTAATTTATGATCGAGGAGATTCCATTGATAAAAGATCTTCCTATTGGAATACAATCATTTGAAGAAGTAATAAATGGTAATTTTTTATATATCGATAAAACTCAATTTATATATAATATTATTAGACTTAAGGGATACTATTTTTTATCCAGACCCAGGAGATTCGGCAAGTCTCTTTTAATATCTACCCTTGAATCCCTATTTTCGGGAAAAAAAGAGCTTTTTAAGGGCCTCAAAATCGAACAATCCTCCTACGATTGGCAAGAATACCCTGTAATCAGGATTGATTTTTCCACATTACTTAATAAAAAACCTGAAGAACTGCAAAAGGGAATAATAAGAAAACTGGTAGAAATAGGAAAATGTTATTCAATAGATATTATACAGGATATACCGTTGCCGGAGATATTTCTTAATTTGCTCAAATCACTTCATCAAAATACAAACCGGCAGGTTGTGGTCTTAATCGACGAATACGATAAACCCTTGATCGACAATATTACCAATCCCCAAATAGCACAGGAGAACAGGGATATTTTAAAAAGTTTTTACGGCATTCTTAAACCAGCCGACCCCTATCTCCGTTTTGTGCTGCTTACGGGAGTTACCAAATTCAGCAAAGTCTCGGTTTTTTCCGACCTGAACAACCTGAATGATATTAGCATATCTACCGAATATGCGGATTTATTAGGCTGCACTCAGGAAGAACTTGATCTCTATTTTACGGATCATATAAAGCAGCTAACGGACGCAACAGGTGAAGATGAAAAAAGAATTAAAAATCGAATACTAAAATGGTATAACGGATATCGCTTCTCAATAAAAGAATTAACCGTATATAATCCTTTTTCATTATTGCTGTTGTTCAAACATAATCAGTTCAGGAACTATTGGTTTGAGACTGCGACTCCCACATTTTTAATTAAGCTGATAAAAGAAAAAAACTTTGAGATAAAAAAACTTGAGGATGAGTCTGTAAGCGAACTTGCATTTTCCGGTTGTGATATGAATAATCCCAAATTACTCACTCTTTTATTGCAAACAGGTTATGTTACAATTACAGGGTACAATACAAAGAGAAGATTTTATACGCTTAATTATCCGAACTATGAAGTAAAAGAATCATTCCTTAACAACTTTGTTAACCAGGAATAAAAGGGGAGAGGCAAGCCTCTCCCCCAAAAAACATCATAATATCGTTACGGAACCATTAACGTTACATGCTTTGTACCGGTACTATGACTGCTTGTCCAGCCGTTATACCCGTTCGTGGTACGGGGATAGGCAATCAGCCTGAACTGGTACGCGCATGAAGTCGGCGGCACCCATTCCCCAACAGGAAAAAAGGTATTGGGAATACCGGTCCAGGAATGGAGCGGATCAAGATGATTATCGTAGTTGTCAGAGGCGATTGGCTGCCAATCTCCATCACCCCAATGAGCAGTAAGATCGTACTTTCTGAGGTGTCCTTCGGGATCATTTACATTGATCTTAATGCGGACCCCGTCCGAGGAACTGAGCATATACTTTATGGAACAAGCCGGTACTGGTGTACCGTTATGATATACATCAACGATATCAACAGTCGGTAAATAGTTGTCTACCACAAGAGAGAGCACCTGGAAAGTCGAAGATACTGCATTACCGGCGCTGTCGTAAAAGCGCGCGTAAAACTGGTGCATTCCCGCCGCATTACCCGAAGTATGCCATCGCATGAGCAGGTCATCAATGGAATAATCTTTCGAGGGGTCCAGCAGGTTATACTTGTATTCCGCGTCAGGACCAAAGTGTTCCAGCACATAGGTAAACCCTGTCCAGCGATAGTTGGACCAGCTTTTCTGAAGCAGTGAATAAGAACCTGAGTTTCCAACCCGGTGATAAATCCGGTATTTCCTGGCTCCTGCTGCCCAGAGACTCTGCAAAGTAACCCTGTTGCCGATAAAATCAAGACGTCCTTGAAAAGCTGCTTCTTTAAGAGGCATGTACGAAGGATCTGTAGTGGCATACCCGTCAGTAATCTGGGTATAAGGAACATGTCCAACACCGCCAATTACAGGACCCGCTGTACCTGAAGGATACTCTACGTCTCCTTGCCGGGCAAGGTGAATAGAACCAAGGTTGCTGAAACTGGTTATAAAATTTGACGGGAAGTAGTTTACAAAATACGGAGTCGTGGAATGAGCACGAACTCCAAACTTAACAACAGGGGGCTCTGTTGAAGCAGCAAGATCAACACCAAGCTCTTCAAGATCAAAACGGATCTCCCAGATCCTGTGTTTAGTTGTTGATGCCGCGGTTGTAGTTTTACTGTATCCAAAACCAATGTGGCATTTAGAATCGCTGGTTTCGCTGATAATACCGGTCCAGGCGCCGGGTCCAACATAGTACTGACGCGCAAGATTATTGGGCTGTCCCACGGGGACTCCGTAATTAGTGTCTCTGTAGGGGGTGATATTTTTATCGCCATTAACATCAACAGTGAACCAGAAACAATCATCTGTTCCGGGATCATTTACGGTGTCGTCAATAAGATCAAGCGCCACATACATATACTTTTCATCGTTCTTAACGAGCAGGTATCCGCCGGGAATCTTCAGCTTACCTGCGTCTCCCCATTCGCTTGATCCCAGCGCGCCGCCAATAATGATGTTGTTTTCGCGCCAGGTACTTTTTACTGATTTAATGAGAAGAATTGGTTTAATGGGACTTATTTCCATTGCGACCTTTGTGTTATCGATCACTTTTTCCCCATAGACTTTGTCTGTGGCCATGGAACCGCTCTTATAAACAGCGCCATCACCGGCTTGCGCCTCAGTTCCGGCCATACTGCCGTCACTTTTTCCGGCATATTCCATTGCAAAATCTGCATCTTCCGACTCAAGAGCGGCATTATTCACGTTAAAACAGCCTGTTATCATAAGACAGAGAGACAGTACCACGAGAAAAAGCTTATAGTAAGATTTTATTTTTTTCACTTATTTACTCCAAATGTATTTTTTGATTGTTTAATTATTTAAACTATTTTTATTAATTAAATATTCGATTAACAAACCCCTCCTGTATGTATAGATAATACAGTACCAATTTGTAAAATCCGGTAAAATGTTATAATAATATGTCGAACTTACGCCGCATCACCTCCCTCATCATCATCATAAAAAATTTTGTTTTGAATAGATACTTGATAATAGAGTAGGATAAATGAAAAAAATTTGCCAAAAAAAATAAAAAAAGAACCGGTACAAATCTGTACCGGTTTTTTGCTGCGGATATTATTCAGGGGGGAAAGTTAACAACTCAATTTAGTTCGAAAGCTTCTCTCAGGGTTATTTTAAGACTTTCAATCAATTCCTCATAGCTGTTTTCCTGGCAGTTAACTCCCGGGACTTCTTCTATCCAGCCAATCCACCATTCTCCATCTTCTTTAATTATTGCAGTATAATTTGAATTCATATTCTGCTCCTCAATAGTTATTCCGTATTTCAGCAAGAGTCATCTCTATTTTGCAAAAATTCCATTTGAAGTCAATTAAATTTACGAAAACCTGATTTTAGGACACTTCCTCCGAAGGAACCGTTTCAGTTTGGTGTTGGAATCATATTTGAATATTACCTCATCCCGGTCTTTTGGGTTTCTTTTGAACACATCCCTGTTCTTAATGGAACAGCTGTTGCCGTAGCCGTCATAAATTACCGATTTCCGCCAGAGCTGCGAGATACTCATCTCCCCCGTTCTCCATCCGTAGTCGAAGAGGAGAGAGCCCTTTTCCGGAACAATATTAATCCCTCCCTTCTTTTTTATCATCTTATCCATATGCTCAAGGGGAGAAAGACTAACGGAAAATCCTTCAAGCCAGAGCAGTTCCCCGGTCTCAGAGGAAAATTCGGCTTTACGCCCGCCTGGCAGAACAGCATCAACCACTCCTTTCCCTGTATCTTTAAAAGAAGGAATGACCTGTTTTTTCACCGGCAGCAGCTGAAGGCACCTGGACCCGGTACATCTCGAAAACTTTTCATAATCCTCAGTACCAACAAAGACCATGAGCAGGCCAAAGCGGTTGAAATTATAAGACCTGTTCCGTTGTTTGTTCTTTTCCAGGAGGGGGTATGCCATATTCAGAACCAACTGGCACCCTTCCCACTTCGATTTACGAACATCAATTTCAAGATTTTTAATCGTTTTGCTTACGGAACAGCTATTGCTGCGCGCCGGAACAACAAAAGCGCCAATAATCATCCCCAGAATGATAATAATCGTATGCTTCATAAAAAAACTCCTTATTAGAATATTATAATTGTAGCCTTTACCAGAAGGACTTTCAATCAATTTTTTGTGCAAATAAAAGACTTGAAATAATTAACGGAACCGTTAGTATGCAAAAAAAATATTAACAAAAAGGAGAACCACATGAAAAAAGGTATCATTTTGCTCACAGTAGTATTAGCAATAGCCATGGTCATGAACTGCAAAAAAGGCGACGACAGCAAAAAAGACGCAACACCAACAGTTAAAAAGGCCGATAACGCAAAATTAATAATCGGGAAATGGAAAAAAGTAGGAACTAATTGTGATGACAGTGGTGAAGGCTGTGAAGCCGTATCAGGAAAAGGTTCCCCAATGGAATTCAAAGCCGACGGCAATCTTTCACTTGGCCGGATCTCCCAGCCATATACCGTAGAGGGAAACAACCTGTTTGTGGGAGAAAAGAAGTCTCCCTATGGGATCTATAAGCTTGATGATAAAGTATTTATCTGGCATGCCGAAAAAAGAAATAAAGTAGAAAAATTCAATAAAATCTGATTTTTCACATTAAATAACAGAACAAAAACCGGTACGGACCCGTACCGGTTTTTATATACAAAACAAATTCATGACTAAAAAACTACCGGCATTAATATTATTGTTTATACCACTGCTATACTCCCCCCCGGATATACTGCATGGAGAAGAGATCGCCCCCGGAATCCCGGCAAAAAAGCGGATTGCCGTAATGGACTTTACGGTAAAAAATATAGCCGCTTCCTTCGCAAAGATCATCAGGAATAAAATAGAATTAAGCCTGTATAAATTGAACCGTTTCGATATTATTGAAAGCAATATGATCCGGCTTAAAATAGAACAGGAGGGGCTGGGATCAATGGATTGTAATGATCCCGCGTGCGCAGCCAGGATCGGGAAAGCCATAGTTGCCGATTATGTAATCATGGGAGCAATCGACGCGTCAGAAGAATTAACCATATCCATACGGGCGGCCGATGTACAATTAGGGAAAATCGTCTATACAACTACGCACACCTATGATTCAAAAGAAGATTTACTCGAAAATATCGATATGGCAGGAAAAGAATCAGGGGAGGAAATAAACAAACTGGTACCGGGAATTGCCCCGAAGATCTATTATAAATATGACTATGAATTATTCATGTTCATTACCGGAGGCTACCTTGCACCGCAGGGTACTTTCAAAATGATAGTGGAAGAAGGGTATTGCTTTACTTTCTCAATAGGAATGGAGAACGTATTATTCAACAACCTCTATTTTGCAGTGGAATCGGGATATTACCGTTTTCCCGGTAAAGGATATGTACAGCAGACCACAATAATCCCTATTATGCTGCAATTAGGATATTCTTTTAAATTTTTTAACTCTTTTTTTATCTCACCAATGATATCCGGCGGAACAAGCTATAATATGCTCACCCAGACGGGAACCCAAAAAAATGCCTTTGAGCCAATGATAAAAGCAGGAGCACATATGGGCTATAAATTCAATACCCTGCTGAGTGCCGGGATAGAAACAGCCTATTGCGCAATAATGGAGCAAAAAAGCACTGAAGAATTCCTGATTGTGTCAGCAGGAGTTGGCATAAATTTTTAAAAAAAACAAAAAAAATGCTTGCACTTTTCGAACATAACCCCGTTCATGGCAGTGAACGCTGTAAATTTTACAGGAATTTCCGGTAAAAAACTTAGTAGTCCATGTAGAGCGGCTCCCCCCACCGCATTTTCATCCCAACTTTCTTATTCCAGGAGTAGAACTGTTGAATTTTTTTAAATTAATTCTAACAGGTATAATAGTACACCTGCTGTGGAGTGTACCAGCCCCGGGCTATGGCGCACCGGCAGCAAAAAAGCGAATTGCTGTTCTTAATTTTTCTGCCAATAATATTGTGGAGTCCTATACCATCGTGGCCAGGGACAATATAGAAAAATCTTTTTTACAAACAAATAAATACCATATGCTGGAACGGGAGATGGTCCGAATGGTCCTTAAGTCATCCAACTGCCGGGAGACCATTTGTGCCGTAAAAATAGGACAGTCTATTTCAGCTGATTATGTTGTATACGGAAGTATTGACGGCGTTGATGAAAAAAAATATATAATTACCGTCCGGGTTGTTGATGTTAATTCAAGCAGGATAGTCTTTGCCGACGCAATAACCTGTCCCTCAAAAAAAGACATACTTAAAAAATCGATCAATATGGGTGGAAAAACCGCTGTGGCTATGGATTCAATTGTTTCGGGAAAACCGGTTGAGTACAACGACAGCGCGGTTGCCGCACCCCTCAGAATACACCTCTCTCTTTCGGGCGCCTATCTCCTCCCGGTTTCCGATTTTACCCAAATAGTTTCGGGCGGTTTTGCAGCTTCATTCTCTGCCAATATCGAAAACCTTTTTATAAGCAATCTTATCCTGGGAGTCGGCTCAGGATACTACCGGCTGCCGGGAAAGAACGATACGGATTCCGTTTCAATCATTCCCTTATTTTTTAATTGCGGGTATTCCTTTACATTCCTTGACAGGTTCTTTGTCTCCCCGCTTCTCTCCTTTGGAGCCGGGTACAACAGTCTTACGGACAATACGGGAACCGGCAGCAGCATTGAAGCCATTCTCAGAGCAGGTCTTTATTTAGGATATAAGCCCAATTCCCGGCATACGATCCACCTGGGATCTGCCTATTATGCCATAGTCGAAAGAGAAGGGCGAATACGTTTTATAAGTTTTGAAGGAGGATTTGGCATATGCTTTTAATCGTTCTCATTTTTACCGGAGGTTTCCATGAATAAAAAAATTGTTTCTCTATGTATCATGTTATTTTCATTATTGTTCGTCGCGTGCGGATCGGACCTGTACGACACCCCTGATGGATGGTTTGTCAAACACGGCGCCCCTGCCGGAGGAGACGGTAAATCATGGGAAAGCGCTTTTAATCATCCACAGGATGCTATGAACGCGGCATCGGCCGGAGAAAAGATCCGGGTTGCAGCGGGCACCTATTCCCCTCAGAGCAATAGTGACACGGTCCTGTTAACCATGAAAGAAGATGTTTTTATCTATGGCGGATTCAGCGGCAGCTCTTACTCGGAAAATGACCGCAATCCCGCGCGGAATGTTACTATTCTTGATGGAAAATCACAGGTCTATCATGTCGTACGCGGGGCGCACCGGGGGATAATCGACGGGTTTACCATAACCGGCGGCAATGCCAATGGAGAGGATGATAACGCCTCGGGGGGCGGTATGTTTAATAAAGACTGCGTGGTCTATATACTCAACTGCACCTTCACCGGGAACCAGGCCAACTCAGACGGCGGAGCCCTCTATAATAGCGGGAGTAATGAAAAAGCCGCTTACGGTGAAACCTATAGCAGTCTAAACCCAGGCTTTACGTATAATTTCCCCGAGAATGTTGTAGTGGACTATTGCACATTCACCGGAAATTCCGGTTCCCGGGGAGGAGCAATATACAACTCCAACAGCGATTCAAATATCCTGAACTGCTCTATCTCAGGAAACTCCGCATCCCTGGCCGGCGGGGGGATTTACAATATCAATACCAGTCACTCAATGATCGGAAACGTAACAATTAGCGGGAACACATCAGCCGGAGACGGCGGCGGCATATCCCTGGAAGAAGACTGCGACCCGGTTTTGGCAAACTGTCTTTTTTACGGCAATAGAGCAGAAGCAGCCGGCTCCATGGGCGGCGGCATGAAGATAAAAAATGAATCACGGCCTTTAATTCTCAATTGTACCTTTTATAATAATACAGCCGATCTGGGAGGAGCTATGGGAATTGATTTTACCTATACCGTTACGGAACCGCGTTCCGGGATTAGAAGTAAAATAATTATAAGCGGTTCCATATTCTGGAATAACAACGCTACAGTAACAACCATTGACAAAGAGATCTATTTCGCCTCACCCCAGACTGTCAAGTGGGAAATTAGCAATAACTGTATTGAAATACCGGGCGGAGATCCTCTGGCGGCCGATACTGAAGAGACTGAAGCTGTCATGAATATTAATGAGGACCCATATTTTGTTGACGCGGGAAATCTTGATTATCATCTCCAGCATACCGAAACCGGTCATGGCAACAACAGCAGTTGTATTAATGGAGGCTCTACTGAATATACCTTATTTATCAGCATGATAATGAGCAATTATACTACCCGGACCGATGGAGTAAAAGATACGGATATGGTTGATATGGGGTATCATTACCTGTAAAAGCCGGGGTTTTCAACGGTCCGGTAAACAAACGATTACCGGACCATTTCACCATTAGCATCAAGTTTATAGACCCAGGAATCGGATTCTCCCTGACTATTTGACCCGGTATACCCGGCAACAATATAGCCGCCGTCTGTGGTCTGCTGAATGGATTTAGGCCTGTCATTACCGCTGCCGCCATAGGTTTTATCCCAGGTACGGTTCCCTGATGCATCGATCTTTACGATCCAGTGGTCGCAATCTCCATTACCGTAAGAGTTCGTGTATGCCGCAATAATATACCCGCCGTCTGCGGTCTGCCGGATAGCATGAGCAAGCTCTTTACCGATTCCTCCATAGTTTTGACTCCAGGCAACATCGCCGGCAGCGGTTAGCTTCAGTACCCATATATCGTTTTCTCCATTGGTGTAGGATCCGGTATACCCGGTTATCACATACCCGCCATCATCCGTGAGCTCTATTGAATATGCTTTTTCCCAGCCGCTTCCGCCATAAAGCTTATTCCAGCTCTCCGTACCCGTTGAAGTATATTTTACCACTATCATGTCATAATAACCATTCGCGCCGGACCGTACAGCTCCGGCAGCAATATATCCTCCATCAGGAGTCTGCCGGACCGAATATAACCTGTCATCCAGGGCTCCGCCCACCAGGTTCTCCCATTCAAGAGTCCCCTGGCTGTCGAGTTTTATTATCCAGCCGTCCTCTAAGCCGCTTCCATAGGAGTTGGTAAAGCCGGCAGCAATATACCCGCCATCAGCAGTCTGTACTATGGATTCCGCAGCATCCAGGCCACTGCCGCCAAAGGCTTGCTGCCATTGAGTTTCCCCGGAAGCGTTAATCTTAAGGATATGAAAATCATAATTTTCCACTCCATAATAATCCTTTGCCCTGCCTGCAATAACATAGCCGCCGTCACTGGTTTCATATACATCATGGGCAAAATCACTTGCCATTCCGCCATAGTTTTTTTCCCATTCAACTTTTCCCAATCGATTAAACTTTACCATGGAATAATCCGTATTAAGTACACCATTCATATAAAATTTGGTAAACCCAACAGCCAGGTATCCGCCGTCGCTTGATTGAATAATCGACACTGCCTGGTCCTGGTTGCTCTCCCCGTAAATTACGGGCCATACTGACTTTGGAGATTCATTAATTTTATCATAAAAAATATTACCGTCGCAGCCGGAGAAAAACAGTACAGCTAGCACTATTAAAGAGTTAAAAATCGAAGTTTTGTGAATCATAGCAATACCTTTATTATAGAATTATTGCAATAAGACCAATACACTGGGGGGTGGTGCATTCGTATTAATATGGGAAATCTTAATCCGCAGGGCAGATATACTATTACTATACAATATACAAAAAAATTCAGTTATCGTCAAGAGAAGAGATAAAAAATGTGCGCTCCCTTCCCATAGCGTGGGGTTGAAAACCCACGAAGCGCACCCCGTTATTTAAGAATAGCCGCGGCAACATACCCCACGACCTGGTCTTTACTGCCGGCAGTATCACCGGAATTGGCGTATTTTAGAATTTCTACCCTGCCCGCTCCAAGATTCTTACAGGTCATAAGCCCGGTTAAAACCGGGGCTTCTCCGCATGCCTCAGATTTCCCGGTGCTGACGCTCTTTTTCACTTCGTTCTCATCACAGGTTTTAAGACTTTCAATAAAGGCATTATCCATCTCCCCGGCATCCTGGTATGAATGATAATGAGACAGGTCCGTAGAGATAACTATCGCGTATTTTCGCTTATCTTTCGCGAGAACAGCGGAAACCTCATCTGCTATTGCCCGGCAGGTATCCAGATCGGTAGTTCCAACAATAATGGGCACCAGTTTGGCACCGGGGACAACTCTTTGAATAAACGGAACCTGTACTTCCAGGGAATGCTCCATTTCATGAACTTCTTTAAGACAGGTAAAACAGGGTTTATTTACCAGTTGATTCCCAATATCGCTGTCGATCTCGGAACCGGCCAGGGGTGTTTCATAAATGCCATGGGGAAGAATCGAGGCTCCGTCGAACCTGGCTCGATGAGAGAGCGCGAAAACCACCACTACATCGGGAGTAATTTTCTTTAACCGGTTAAAAGCATAGGCAGCTATTGGCCCGGAATAGACATATCCCGCGTGAGGAGAAATAAGGCCAATGAGCTCTCCGTCCTGTTCAACAGAACCTGCCTCTTCAAGATATCGATCAATCATGGAAGTAAGCTCTTCCTTACTTCCGGGGTAAAAAGATCCTGCTACTGCCGCTTTCCTGTGCCACATAAGAAACCTCCGGTTTAGTTTAAAGTTTGAAGTTTTCCCCCTCCGATCACCGATCACCGATCACCCGGCCCGGAGGGCCACCGGTTACCTTACTCCCCCCAGTTCCGCCTCAACCTGGTCGAGAATCCGCGAAGCCACTTCGGTCTTTGAAAGGATGGGAAGCTCGATTTTGCTTCCGGAGCCGGTAAAAATGGTAATAATATTGGTGTCGGTGCCGAAGCCCGCTCCTTCGCGGGAGACATCATTGCAGCAAATCATATCAAGGCCCTTGTTCTTAAGTTTTCCCAGGGCATATTCTTCAACATTGGTTGTTTCTGCGGCAAAGCCCGCAACAAAGATATTATTCCAGGTGCCGGAAGTTCTTCTATCATACACATTTTTTAAAATATCAGGGGTCCTGGTAAGGGTAAGTACCAGCTCGGAACCCGTTTTTTTCATCTTTATGGGCGATTTCTCAACCGGCGTATAATCGGCAGGCGCGGCAGACATGATGAGCACGGCATTGTCTTGCAGCTCTTCCAGGACTGCCGTGAGCAGGTTCGCGGTCGACTCAATGGGCACCCGCCTGCACGGCACTTCGACCAGGCTTGAGCTATGAATTGGTCCGTGAATAAAGACCGTTTCCTGTGCCCGTTTATGCGCCTCCCGCGCCAGGGCAATCCCCATCTTCCCGCTGGAAGGATTCGACAGGAACCGCACCGGGTCGAGCCACTCCCTTGTGGGCCCCCCGGTAACAATAACTTTCCGCTGTTTCAATATAGAACTCACAACCCCTCCTTTAGTGAAAGCGAACTCACGCGAGTTCGCCCCCCTCAAGAATCTCCACGCCCCGGGTATAAATATCCTCAATATTTGCCAGTTTTCCTCTTCCCAGGTCTCCGCAGGCAACATGCCCTTCGGCAGGTTCAACAAAATTAATGCCCCAGGATTTCAGTTTTTTGATATTCTCCTGAACAGCCGGATGGTTGAACATATTAGGATTCATGGCAGGCGCCAGAAGGACCGGGCAATCCATTGACAAAAATGTGGTACTTAAAAGATCATCGGCAATACCGCCGGCGAATTTACCAAGAGCATTCGCTGTTGCCGGTGCCACCAAAAAAAGATCGGCATCTTCCTTCAGGGAAATATGGCCCATTTCTCTCCGGTCCTTGGAAAATGAATCGGTATAAACCGGGTTCCCCGAGAGGGTCTCAAACGTCAGGGGTGAGACCAGATGCAGCGCGTTCTCGGTTACAACGGTAAATACGGAATACCCGTTTCTTACAAAAAGCCGTGTTAGTTCATATGACTTATACGCGGCAATGGACGAACTGACTCCAAGTACTATTTTTTTCATTTCTTTTTTCATATCCGCTTAAACATCCTCCCAAGATCATTTTTGCTCATGGTATAAATATAAGGCCTGCCGTGAGGACAGCGCAGCTCATACTTTCCGGAAAAAACCTGTTCAACAATTCGATGCATCTCATCAAATCCCAGCTGCTCTCCGGAGCGCCGGGCCGCGTGACAGGCGACAGACGCGGCAATATTTTTTCTTATATCAAAATTGTTCTCCTGCTCATCTTTCAGCGATTCGGTAAATTCCCGGATAATGTCTTCGGCATTGGTATTTTTCGCCATCACCGGGACCGCGCGAATGGTAATGGTATTGTCGGAAAAATCATCTATTTCAAAACCCAGGTCGGCAAACTGTTCCCGGTTTTCCAGGATAGTTTGATAATCTTCAATAGAGAGTTCCATTACCGCAGGAAAAATCAACTCCTGTTTTTCAAAAGTATACTCCGTTCTTGTTAATGAGTCAAAGATAAATCGTTCATGAGCAGCATGAAAATCGATATAATAGATCATTTCTCCTGATTCGGCAATGATATAGGTATCAAAAACAGTTCCAAGTATCTTGATATCACCCTCTAACTCTCCCTCTTTCCCCGGCAGTTCGATTTGCTCGATTTGTTCTATTTGTTCGGCTTGATTAACCGGTTCAACCTGCTCGATGGATTCCATCGAATTAACAGGCTGAAGTTGATCAACTTCAGTACTTTCATTAACGGTATAATTGATCGACTGGCTTCCTCCCCGGTCGATATTTTGATAGAGTTCAGAGACGCCGTTGGTGAAGGTTCTCGCCTCCCCCCGTCCCTGGACCGGGATCCGGTGTATAACCTTTGAAGACCGGGTTTTCGCGAAAGAAAGCGGAAGAGTCTGCTCTTCAATTGTTATATCTTCTTCG
Organism: bacterium; assembly: GCA_024224995.1. The sequence goes on from JAAENB010000627.1 coordinate 29,243, forward strand.
GCTCCCGGTTTTTCATTAGTAACGGGACTGACTACCTGGTGCTGCCGGTTAAGGATCTTTTCTGCCAGGGACATAATAAGGCTGTCCACATACCGCTGATCAAAGAGCTTTACCTCTCTTTTGGCAGGATGAATATTCACGTCAACCAGGGTTGGGTCCATTTCAATAAAGATAAGAGCGGCAGGATATTTCCCTTTCATGGCAACAGCTTCATACGCCCTGGAAAGAATAAACCCGAGATATTTATTCTCCACCGGCCTGTTATTGATATAGAGCAGCTGCATGGATCGTGATGATTTAAGAAAGCCGGGTTTTGAAAAAAAACCGCTAATGCTTACTTTCAGGTCCTGGAGTTTGTCGAAATAGAGACTGTCGAGAATATTCTTCCCGTAAATCTGGCTTACCCGCTCATCGGGATTTTTGGTCACCGGCAGGGTGATATGACGTTTTCCATCGACCTCGAAGGTGTACGCGATGTGAGGGGTCACAAGAGCGATTTTAAGCAGGATTTCCCGGATATACCGGAGCTCGGTCCGTTTAGCCTTAAGAAACTTTTTTCGAGCCGGAATATTATAAAAGAGGTTCTCTACAATCATTGTAGTTCCGCTCGCGCCGGCATATTCCCCAATACCAACCTCCTGCCCGGAACAGTGAAGCCGGGCTCCAATATCTTCATCCCGGGAACGGGTTAATATGGTCAATTCCGATATTGATGAGATACTGGAAAGAGCCTCTCCTCTAAAACCATAGGAACCGATCTTTTCAATATCATAAACATCGGTGATTTTACTGGTGGCATGTTCCATTATGGTCAATTCTATATCATCACTGTGTATACCGTCCCCATTGTCACGGATAACCATCTTTTTTAATCCGCTGTCGTAAACCTGTACATCTATGGCTGTGGCGTTCGCGTCAACTGCATTCTCTACCAGTTCCTTAACCACGGAAAAAGGGCCTTCCACAACCTCACCTGCGGCGATCTTTTTTTGAACCGCGTCGGGAAGGATCTTTATTCTGTTTGTTGTGCTTGATACTGTCACTGGCTCTTTACCTCCGCCAATACTTGCGGCAGCGTTTCTCCGGCCTTTCCGTCAACATACAGGTCCGAAACAGTTCCGTAATACCCTGTTTTTTCAATATTAAATTCGATTACGGAAGCTCCGTTCTGCTTGGCAATTATGGGGATACTGGCTGCCGGGTATACAAGAACAGAAGTTCCGATAACCAGGACCAGGTCGGCTGCTTCAGCCAGGGTTTCCGATTTACGCATAGCCATGGGGGGAATAGCTTCACCAAAAAATATCACCGAGGGTTTAAGTATTTCATTACATTCTTTACACCGGGGAACAACCTTTCCTTCCAGGTTTCCCTCAAAATCTTCCTTTTTGTAGTCTATTTCGCAATCCAGGCACTCCAGCATACTGGCGTTCCCATGATACTCAATAACATTTTTACTCCCTGCTTCCTGGTGAAGATTGTCAATATTCTGGGTAACAATAGCCTTGAGCAGTCCGATTTTTTCAAGTTCCCCTAAGGCCAGGTGCGCCGGGTTCGGTTTCGCGTCGGTAATGAGCCCCACCATGTCAAAAATCATCTCCCAGACCATTTCCGGAGACCGGTTAAAGGTTTCTATTGAAGCATAAATAGCGGGATTATACTTCTCCCATAATCCCCCGGCACTTCTGAAATCCGGAATCCCGCTTTCAACCGAGATTCCCGCACCGGTTAAGGCGATACAATTTTTTGACTCTTTTATAAGTTTTGCTGCTTTAATAATAGATTCATTCATTTTAAGTTCTGACTTCCGTTAAGTTAGTAGGTTTTGTTTATTATATTGAATAAATTGTGTGGTACTGTCAATAAAAAACTATTCTATTTGCCAATTTATACGGGAAAGTTGTTGACGCAAAGAGAACTAAATTGGATTATCCGGCAGATTAAACAGTGATTCTTAGGGAGTTTTTTAATGGAATGCAAATGCGGCGGCGCAGTTATAGAAGGAAAAAGTTCATACCGTGTCAGCAAAAAGAACTTTACCTTTATTTTCGAGAATATTCCTGCGTTTAAATGTACTCGATGTGACAAAGTTCTTTTCACGGAAGAAACGATCGACAAAATCCAGGGTCTTGTTAATCGCATTGAACGGGATACGGGTGAAATAATCTCAGGTCAGGCCTCTACCAATCTTTACGACTATTAGACAAACCGAAGCCTGTCTAATAGCCGTCTAATCCTTCAACAAATTGAACCTGGCTTATTCTATAGGGTTTCACATGGGATTTAATGGTTCTTGCCATAATAAGATCTACCTGCCTGTCGAAAAGATCTTCCAGGTAATAGGTTAAATCCATAAATGTATCATATAAATATTCCTCGAACTCCACATGAAGATCAATATCCCCTATCATAGTTGTTTTACTCTTTTTTCCGTAAGAAGCAAGGAGCCCCATCTTCCGGACATTAAATTTATTCTTGAAAACGTCTCTCTCCCTGGTCAAAATAGCCATAATCTCCTCTTTGGAGAGAATTTCCCTCTGTTCTTCTTCTCTTTCTATGGGCTTTGGGGGCTCAAACATGATCGTTATATCTCCGATTCTAAAAAATTTACAGGTCAAGCATATTAACTAATGAATAGTAGTCGACTCATTTTAACTTTTTTGAAATTTTTACGACAAAAGCGCTATTTTAGAGCTTTGAAGACCCAGTGAGAGATTACACGGTCCATATCTCCAAGAAGACTTCGCTCCATAAAACCGTAGCTTATATTGGAAAATATATTAAAAGACGACTGCAATTCTTCTTCACTGTAAAACGATACTGTGGTTCCGTTAATATCATTAAGATCCGTTTCCCAGACATTATTTCCAAGGTGCTTCCCTCTCCGTAAATAGGAATCCCTCACCGATCTGAGCGTTCCCAGAAGACAGCCTCCCTTTTTTAATACCCGGTGAATCTCTTTTAACATCGCGGGAAAAAGATCTTTATCATCATAATGGAGTGATCCCCAGGCTATGATAATATCAGCAGTGTTGTCTTTTAAGGGGATTTTCTTGTTGTCTCCCTGTATAAGCAGAGAAGACCTGTTCTCTTTGCTTATTTTCAGACCATTCAAACTCGCGTCTACTCCAACAATATAGGGAACCTCAAGCTCTTCCAGGAGCCTGAGATGACGGCCGCTTCCACATCCAAGATCAACAACAACACGATCCTGCGACGCTCCCTCTTTTACTGCCAGGCTCTTTTTGAGCAGCCGCACCAGGTTCTCATCCGGATATGAGAGAATTGACCGCATTCTTGTATAATGATTATCCCACGTACTCCTGTCTATAGTCACCGCTTTTTTATCCTTATATTAAAACTTTCCGCTGCTTCATCCGCCGTAGCCAGCGCTTCTTCAACAGTTCTTCCTCTCACTACAACCACTCCCAATCGATCAAGATTGGTACGCGGTTTCACCACCCTGGAACCGATTTCCTTAAATATTCGGGAAAATATTATGCCCGGTATCTTCATTGGCCCCTCAGGACTACATGAAACCAGGGTTCCCTTCTCGCCGGGCAGATATTTGACCACAACCGCGTCACTTTTCTTTTTACGGCCCGGTTCTTTAAAGCCTTTTCCTGTGGCTGCCCTGATTACCTCACTGATATAATTATACCGTGTCCGGGCCGGGATCAGTATATCGGCCAAAAACTCCCCGCCAAATTCGGGTACTGCCTCAATAAGGTACAGTTCTTTGCTCTCCGATACCACAAACTCCATAATAAGAGGGGCCGTTACTATATCAAAAGCATCCGTTATTTTCTGTCCTACTGCGGTTATTTCATCAAACAGGTCATAATACTCGGACGGAGAAATATGTGCCAGGTCGGCAAAATAAGGTTTGGGAGTGCGCTGCTTGTCCGTTATATCTACCAGGAAAAATTTCTTCCGGTATATAATACCTGCCGCGATTATCTCATCTCCTTCTATAAATCGCTCAAAAAGGTAGGATTGCTCTTTATTTAAATTATCAAGCTGTTCCTTGAATTCAGTATTATTTTTCAAAAGCCGTACATCTATTTTCGCGTGCCCCACTGTGGGTTTGCAAATAATAGGAAAAAGCCCCTCGTCGATCTTCCCGGCCTTCCCTTTTTGCTTTATTTTCAGCAGTTCCGGAGTAAGAATACCGTGTTCAACAAATATCGACTTCATTATCTTTTTATCTATGAAATCATTACTCCTGCTATATGGAAAAAAGGGCAGATCAAACCGTTCCGAGAGATAACTTGCTGTCCTGATGGCTGCTCCATAGGACTTGGTCATTATCCCCACTATTTCCCCATCGAATAAAAATTCCCGCAGTTTTTGATATATCTCGTTATGATTCTCTATGGATTCCTGAATCTTTAAATCACATTTCATAAAACCGGGAGCCATGGCATTATAGTCAACACCAATAACATGATATCCCAGTTTCCTGGCCTCATCAATGAGCGGTACCTGGTTCAGTCCCGCTCCAATGGAGACAAAGTAATGTATAGGTAATTTTTTTCTTTTTTTCCAGATCATTATACCGCAAATGCCCCTGTACCCCTGCTGTTATACGGGTTATCATTTTATTTTCGACAAAACAGGTAAAAATAATTAGAAAATGTTTTATTCCGGTTATATTCACGATTTATCCCGAATTTAAATTAATTTGAATTTTTGGTTTACAATAAAAAAAAATGTGTTATATTTTAAATGAAGGGTAACCAATACCGGTTCCCAAAGAGATAAATTTATAGAATTATCAGCAGGATACGGCATAACAACTTAACAAATATAAAGTAGAAAGTGACATAAACCGGCATCCGGAAGCATATTTTCATTGTAATACTTGAGTAGATTCCGGTAGAAATAGATACATTGTGAAAATTGTCTTGATTCCTATAGTCCTATTTCTGAAGGTGGCATCTATCTACTCAGGTTTCTATGTTAAAAGGGTTGATTGGAGGATAAAATGTTTTGTGAAAGATGCAAGCAAAACGATGCAACTATTCATTTGACTGAGATCATACAGGGAGAACGGTCGGAGATCCATCTTTGTGAAAAATGCGCGAAAGATATTGGACTCAACTCAAAACTTTCCAACTTTTCTCTCTCTGTTCCGGAAATGCTGTCATTTCTTGATATCAATGAAGTTTCGGAATATGATGATATCCATACGTGCAAACGCTGCGGTACCGCATTCTCCGACTACAAAGCCAACAGTAAACTGGGCTGCCAGGAATGCTATGTATACCTGGCCGACTATCTTGTTTCCGAAATAAGCGGTTTTCACGGAGAAAAACGGCATATCGGCAAGATTCCCAATACGATGGCTACTCAAATTGAAGTTACCAGGGATATTCCTCTGGAAATCCAGGATGAATCTCTCTATGACCTTAAAATACAACTGGAAACAGCTGTTTCCGAAGAACGATATGAGAATGCTGCTGTTCTCAGGGATAAAATCAAAGACCTGGAGCGGATAAGCTAATGTTTGAAGAATTACTACAAAAACCAAAATTCTGGTCTTCATACGGCCCATATAATGACATTGTCCTTTCAAGCAGAGTACGCCTTGCCAGGAATATGCAGGCCGTATCGTTCCCCAACAGGATGGAAGAGAATGAGATCGCGCTGATTAAAGCGGCTGCTGAAAAATTCCGTTCCGAATCGGAATATCGTGATACCCTTTCCATTATTTACCTGGCTCAAATGGAAAGCAATGAAAAACGATTCCTCAGGGAGCGGAACCTGGTTACCCATGAAATGGAAACTTCGGTTAGCAGTTTTATTCTTATTAATAGCAGCGCCGATGACTTTGCCATCCTGGTTAATGAAGAAGACCATTTCAGGATACAGGTCATCAAGCCGGGACTGCAATTTATGGACACCTACCGGCTGGCAAATAAAATTGATGATGAACTGAACCGTTTTGTTCCCTATGCCTGGTCCAATGATTACGGCTATCTTACAACCTGTCCCTCAAACCTGGGTACCGGGCTTAAAGCATCGGCTATACTGCATCTTCCGGTTCTTACGATTAAAAAACAGGTTTCTTCCATTATTCCCCTGGTTAAAAATTCGGGTGTTGAAATTAAAGGCACCATGGGTGATATTGGCAAAAGCCCGGGCAGCTTATACCAGGTATCGAACAAAATCTCATTGGGAATCTCTGAGGTCGACATTGTTGAAATTCTTGATGAAGCGGTGAACAAAATCCTGGAAATGGAGGACGCTGCCAGGGACGCGTATATTTCCGGTTCCCGGGTCGATATGGAAGACATGGTCTGGCGCTCCTATGGCATTTTAAAATATTCAAGAAAGCTCAGCTATGCAGAAGCAATGGAACATTTATCGAATATACGGTTAGGGGTCATCCTGGCGATTATAAAAAAAATTGAAATCGGCTTTGTTAATAATCTCATGGTCTATATTCAATTCTCCCATCTCCAGAGTGATTTTGAGAAAAATTTCAGCAGGCTCTTCAGCTCCCGGCTTGAGGCTGATGAGTACAGGGCAGATTACATAAGAAGAAATTTATTATAAAAAAACAGGTACCTATAGATGTTTGAATTTACAAAAAGATCCCGCAAAATACTCGAAATCCTGGCACAAGCAGAAGGGAAACGGCTCAATTCCGACTCTCTGGGGCCTGAGCATATTATGATCGCCCTCTTTAATGACGACGACTCCGTTGCCACCCGGATCATGAAAAACCTGGGCATCAACATTGAACGGTTAAAACGTCAAATTGAGGACTCCGTTAAACTTACGGGTACTACGATTATCCTGGGTAAAATTCCCATGAGTCCCCGGTATAAGAGTATTGTTGAAATCGCCAAAGACGAAGCGAGGAAACTGAAAAACTCATACGTGGGCACGGAACACCTGCTGCTGGCTATATTCCGCGAAGGTTCCTGCTCCGGCCTCTCCAGCCTTATCCGGGTTGGGATCGACTATAAAGTTATGAGAACGGAAATTTTACGGGTTCTTGGCGTCAAAGGCAATGACGATAAACCGCCTGCTGCCAAACTGAAAAAACCCGAAGCGAAACCGACTCTTGAAGAATTTGCCAATGATCTTACCCGGCTCGCTGCCGCTGATATGCTGGACCCCGTTATTGGCCGGGACGACGAAATCAAGCGGCTCATCCGTATCCTTTCCAGAAAAAGAAAAAACAACCCCATCCTTATTGGCGAGGCTGGTGTTGGGAAAACCGCTATTGTTGAAGGGCTTGCTTCCCGGATCATCAGCAAAGAGGTTCCCGAACCGCTGCAAAACTCCCGGGTCCTTTCCCTGGACATGGCTTCTATTGTTGCCGGTACCAAATACCGGGGCGAATTCGAGAACAGGCTTAAGCGGGTTGTTGAAGAAATTAAAGAGAATAAAGATATCATTATCTTTATCGACGAGATACATACTATTATCGGGGCCGGTGCTGCCGAAGGTGCTATTGACGCTGCGAATATTTTGAAGCCCGCACTGGCACGGGGCGAACTGCAATGTATTGGTGCCACCACGCTTAACGAATATAAAATGTACGTGGAAAAAGACGCCGCACTGGTAAGAAGATTCCAGTCTATCTATGTTGATGAACCCGACATTGACGAAACCTCTAAAATACTCAAAGGGCTGCGAAAACGCTACGAAGATCATCACAAAGTGACCATGCCCGATGAGACCCTGCTGAAAGCTATTGAACTTTCGGAACGGTACATTACGGATCGCTTTTTTCCGGACAAGGCTATTGACATTATTGATGAAGCCGGTGCCATGGCCCGTCTTGACAATTACGACAGGCCCGAAGATATTACCTTCCTGGAAGAAGAGGTCGAAGCGCTCAATAAAAAGAAAAATGACCTGGTCCTGGCCCAGGAATACGAACAGGCTGCCGCCATTCGCGATGAGATCATTGAAAAACGGGAAGCCCTTTCGAAAAAAATAAACGACTGGGAAGAAAAAAAGAACGAATATACCATTACGGTCACCCCCGAACAGATTGCCTCGATTGTGGCTGAAAGCACGGGTATCCCTGTTGAAACCCTGGAAGAATCGGAGTCGGAAAAACTGCTCCACATGGAAGAGGAACTGCATAAACGGATCATTGGTCAGGATGATGCGATCAGCGCCATCAGCAAGGCCATTCGCCGGTCCAGGATTGGCCTGGGCAATACGGACAGGCCTGTTGGTTCCTTTATTTTTCTGGGCCCTACGGGTGTGGGCAAAACCGAACTGGTTAAAGCCCTGGCCGAATTTATATTTGGTGATGAAAAAAGCCTTATCCGTCTTGATATGTCCGAATATATGGAAAAACATTCTGTTTCCCGGCTCATTGGTTCGCCTCCGGGCTACATCGGTTATGAAGAAGGAGGCCAGCTTACGGAAAAGGTCAAGAGACGCCCCTACTCCGTTATCTTACTCGATGAAATTGAAAAAGCCCATCCCGACATTTTCAACATTCTTTTGCAAACCCTGGAAGAAGGTGAACTCACGGACGGCTCCGGTACCACGGTCAGTTTCCGGGATACGATTATCATCATGACCTCGAATATCGGCAATAGGGAATACCAGCGTTCCACCAGGCTCGGGTTTATGAGCTCGGGTGTTGATAAAGATAATAACAATGACAAAGTCTCCGATGAACTGAAACGGCTTTTTAACCCGGAATTTCTCAACCGGATCGATGAAGTTGTCTATTTCCACTCTCTCGAGAAAAAACATATCAAACTAATCGTTACGCTTATGTTAAGTGACCTGTCGGAACGGCTGGAAGATAAACACCTTGAGCTGGTCTACTCTTCGGGCGTTAAAAAATACCTCATTGACAAAGGCTTCGATCCGCGTTTCGGTGCCAGGAATCTCAGGCGCATTATTCAAAACGAGATCGAAGACTCACTGGCTCTGGAGCTTCTTAAGGGGAAGTATGCCGCGTGCACCAGGGTCCAGGTTGGTATGAAAGGAAAGTCTATCTCTTTTAAGATCCTGGAAAAGGCTGCTGTTCCGGAGGATGAAAAGGACGCCGGGGAAAGCGGGGTTGTTGAGGGTGAGGTTGAGGTTAAGCAGTAGCGAGGGTTTTCCCTCACGATCTAGTTCCATAAATTAATAAAAAGTACTATTAATTATATGGCTTACATGTTTTATGGACAACATGAAAGGTATAAAAAGAAAAATAATATTATCCGAGCATGAGAAGAAGCAACTTATTACACTGTCAAACAAATTGAATGCACCTTATAGGTTAGTAATGAGGGCCAAATTGATTTTGATGTCTGCCAGTGGAATCGCTCATAAAAAAATTGCTGAGAAATTTGATATTGAACCAAAGATCGTTACAAAATGGGTAAAGCGCTGGATCGATACTGGAGCAATCGAAGGAATAGATGTTGAAACCAGGTTACTGGATTTAGGAAGAACCGGTAAGCCATTTAAATTTACTCCTGAGCAAAAATGCAAGATCATAGCCATTGCATGTGAGAAACCGGAAGTTTACAACAGACCAATCACCCACTGGTCAAACAGAGAGCTTGCAGACGAAGTAATTAAACAGGGAATTGTTGATACTATCTCAGTGACGCATATAGGATACATCCTAAGAAAAACTGATATACAACCTCATAAAATTAAGTACTGGCTTAATGGCAAACCGGATGAAAAAAAAACGAAAAAATAAAGGATATTTGTAGTTTATATATAAACGCCCGGGAATTAGCGAAAAAAGATGAGGTTGTCATCAGTGTTGATGAAATGACAGGCATCCAGGCACTTGAAAGGATTTCTCTTGAAAAGCCTGTTCTACCTGGGAAATGTGTAAGAATAGAATTTGAATACAAACGAAATGGCACTCAAACTTTGATAGCAGGTAGAAATGTAGTTTCCGGAAAAATAAAAGCAGTTTGTAAGCAAACCCGTAATGAAAAAGATTTTTTAGATTTTATTAAATTGATTGAAAAAGAAAATTCTCAAGCTAAAAAAATTCATATCGTATTGGATAATCTGAATACTCATATTTCAGAATCATTGGTGAAATATATTGCAAAAATTAATAATTCAACAGAGGACCTTGGAAAAAAAGGCAAAAATGGGATACTAAAATCATTAAAAACCAGGGAGGAATTTCTGACAAATTCTAATCATAAGATTGTATTTCATTATACGCCTAAACACGCATCCTGGATGAATCAGATCGAAATTTGGTTTGGAATTCTAAATTCTAAAGTAATAAAAAGAGGAAATTTTACCTCTTGCGTTGATTTGAAAAAAAAGATTATGAATTTCATACGATACTATAATAAAACTATGGCAAAACCATTTAAATGGACATACACTGGTCAAGTGTTAGAAGGTCATTGAGAATGTATTTATTTACATTTTTCGGTACTAGTACCGAGGCTATTAAATTTATAACAAGCAAAAGGGTACAGCGAGTCTGTACCCTTTTTTTGTTGGTTTCTCCATTTTTTTTGACTTTCTTCTATATAATAGGGAAATATAAAAAACTACCGTCCCGCCTGTCTTTAATTTTTTTTCGAATAAATAAAAAAATATTGACTTTTTAAGGCCATAAATATTCATGGCTATTTGTTTGAGTGTAGAACAATTGATTGGCATTGGTCTATAAAAATTTATATAATTAATAAACAGAGAGGGTACTATGACAAAATTAAAGAAATTCAAATTTCTTGCGGTTCTAACAGTTCTTGTGATGGCAGTTTCGTCAATGGTGGGGTGTGACGGAAGTGAAGAGTTGGAAAATGTTGATGTCCACGTAGGCGGAAATTATATGCTTGGAGATAATTACTATTCCTGCTACTGGGCAAACGGAGAAAGAATCGAATTAAATCAACTTCATTCATCAGTTGGTGTTTATGGAGATGGTGATGATGTTTACGCTTCGGCAAGTGTTAAGCTTTCCGGTCGTTCTCTTGGAAAGGCAGCCTACTGGAAAAACGGCGTAGAAAATGAGCTTGTTTCCACCTGGTCTTCAACTCGTGACATTGTTGTTCGTGACGGTGAAGTTACCATACTGGGATATACTTTTGACGAAAGCAACGGTGGTAGTGAGCTGGGTCACTGGATATGGAAAGACGGAGTTTTTACCGACGTTGAAGGATTTGTAATGTCAATGGCTCTTTCGGGAGATGATGTTTACCTCGCAGGATGGTACGGTAATGATGACAGAACTCCTTGCTACTGGATAAATGGAACCCGTTTCGATCTGGATGTGGAAGGTCTTGATTTAGGCGGATCGATAATTAGAGATATTGCCGTAACGGCCGATGATGTGTATGTTGTTGGAAGAATCTGGGACAAAGAGACAAAAGGAACCAGGGCCGGTTTATGGAAAAACGGAGCGAGAATCGAACTTGATTCGGACGGTGCCGAAGTCTTTGCCGTTACTACTGACGGTTCCGATGTGTATGTTGCCGGACAGGTTGACTGTACCGCTGCTTACTGGAAAAACGGACAGAGAATTTCTCTTGGCGGAGACGGTTGTTCATATGCCATGGATTTAACTGTTGTTAATGGGGATGTTTATATTGCCGGTCATGAAGCCGGAACAGATAACGGCGTTTATGTTTGGAAAAATGATAAAAACAGCAGAGTTGAATTATCAATTCCCTGGGCCGTAAGCCGAAGCGCTTATGCTAACTCTATCTATGTTCAGCCAAAAAACTAAAAACTAAAAATAAACATATAACTTGTAATAATAAAAAGGGTACAGCAAATTCGTACCCTTTTTTATTTGTGATGATCCGGCAAAAGTACCGCCTCGCCGGTTTGTCATTTTTTAAATATCAGGCAAAAAATATTTGACTAATATTAGTTGCCGCAGTTTTTGGTCCTCATCCTGCCACCGTAAACATATGTTCGAAAGTTTACCTGGCGATGCAGTAACGTAATAACGCAGACAATTTATGCCGGATGTCCGGTCGAAGTGAGGTGGAAATTTGTTTTCTGTTATGCGAAATATTAAATTTAGCAAATATTTTTTTTACAACGATCCGGCAAAAGTACCGCCTCGCCGGTTTGTTTTAAAATGTATTTATCATATATATTCGTAACTACTCGTTCTGAAAAAAAACTAAAAATAAAAAAATAAATAAAATATTTTGTGACGATTTTCAAATAAATAACGCTTATATGCGTACGTTAAAAAAAGATAAAAAAGTGCTTGCTAGAAAATGTCCTGTTTTATCTTTTGCGTTCTGGCGTAAGAATATAAGCAAATTAAATAATTTGTATTAAACAAAAAACAAAAAACAAACAAACAAACCTTGGAGGGTTGATCTAATGAATAATCCAGTAACTAATACAATGACTGGTCCGGTAAGCAGTCAAACAACTAATCAAACAGCTAATCGAAAGAAAGCGATTCAATGCGCCTATACGCCATTGGAAAAAATTACTGTCTCCGATATAAAGGAGATGCATAGTCTGTTTATCAAGTATTATCACAATGCTGATTTGGAAACATTTCAAAAAGATATTAATCAAAAGGATGGAGTTTTTCTAGTCCGTCAAAAGTCCGATAACGCTATTATGGGTTTTAGCACTGTGATGAAAATAAAAATGAACCATAACGGTAAAAAGATTGCCGGTTTATTCAGCGGGGACACTATCCTGGATAAAAAATACTGGGGCAGTACAGCTTTTAATAAACCATTTTTCAGTTATGTTCTTCGTGAAAAGTTGAAAAATCCTTTTACTCCTTTTTATTGGTTTCTCATATCAAAGGGGTATAAAACCTACCTGCTTCTTGCCAATAATTACCAATATTATTATCCCCGTTTTGATGATAAAAATGATAAGAAATCCAAAAGGATGAAGGCTGTTATTGATACCTATTGCACTGAACTTTTTCCCGGCTATTATGATGAAGAAAAAGGTCTTCTCATGTTTGGCAATGAATATCAAAAATTGAAGTCTAATGTTGCTGAAATAACAGAGAGTCTTAAGGCAAAATATCCAAAGATAGCTTTTTTTGATGAAAAGAATTCCACGTGGAGAGAAGGAACTGAGCTTCCCTGTGTTGGAGAGATCAATGTTATGGGTATATTTCTTCATGTTCAAAAGGTTTTAACCAGGGTATGGGGAAAAATTTCAGCGTCTTTTAGCGGCTCATTGGAGAAAAAAAAGGATATCGCTTACCAGAACTCCGACGCGAATTAATTTCACCATCAAAAATATTATGTTAGAGCAGCTGACCCGGCCCGGCCGGGAAAAAGCTTTAAACTTCAAACTTTTTTAAAAGGGGATACTATGTTAACCAGGATAAAAACTCGTTTATCTTTCAGTCTTATATATAATTTTAGTAAGGTCGGGGGCCAGCGTTTTAGAAAAGCTTGTTCCAACGTGGAATATATCCAGCGCCGGAAACTCGCGGAATTACTCAAGTATGGGGCAAATACGGAATTCGGAAAAAAGCATTCTTTGGGCAGTATTCGCTCCTGGGAAGATTTCAACGAAAAGCTCCCTATTACGAAATACGAGGATTGGGCTCCACTGGTGGAGAAACAAAAGCAGGAAGGCGGCTCGGTATTAAGCGGCCAGGTATGTGACCGTTACCAGCCCACAAGCGGTTCCACTTCAAAAATGAAATGGATTCCGTATACCCAAAAATTTCTTAATGAACTTGACGAGGCTGTCTCTCCAATGCTCGTAGAGAATTTCCGGAATGAGAAAAGGCTTTTTCGCGGAAAGCAGTATTGGTCCCTTTCCTGGATCCCCACGGATCACCGGAAAGAGGGTGACGATAATATGAATGATGATCTAAAACTGCTTCCCTGGTATAAGCGCTTCCTTATGGCAGCAACAACGGCAGTTCCCAACGGGGTCTCTTTTGTTTCTACCTCGGAAGGGTCAATGATGGGAACGCTTGCCCACCTGGTAGCGGAAAGGGATCTCACTTTTATTTCGGTCTGGAGTCCAACTTTTGCCTTAAACATGTTTGAGCAATTGAAGCTATACCGCCTGGATCTTGCTGAGATCCTCGAAAAAGGGGATTGGGGAAAATGGAAAGAACTTTCGTTCCTGCGATGCCCGAAGTCAGCTGAAGGGGCGAATATATTAAAAAACTGGGATGGAACCATCTCAAGCGATTTTATGAAAATACTCTGGCCCAAAATGGCCATGGTCAGCTCCTGGGATACTTCCACGTCAAGTATATGGGCAAAAGAACTTAAAGAACTTTTTCCCGGTGCCGTGTTCGTGGGAAAAGGGCTCTGGACTACGGAAGGGGTGGTGACTATCCCCTATGAAGGGAAGTATCCCCTTGCCGTAACCAGCCATTTCTATGAGTTTTTGGACCTGGAAACCGGCAAGGTCCACCCGTCGTGGGATTTGTACAAAGGACAGGTTGTTAAACCGCTTCTCACCACGGGATCGGGTTTTTTCCGCTATGCCATTAATGACCGTATTCGAGTATCCGGGTTTATCGATACATGCCCCTGTTTTGAATTCCTGGGCAGGATCGGTGATGTGGATATGGTGGGAGAGAAGATGTCTCCGGATATTGCCATGAATATTATAGAAAAAGCCGGGCAGCGATTTGATATTCCCGTATTAAGCATGTTAGCTGTTACAAACAGAAATAACGGTTCAGGGAAACCGTATTATCTTTTGCTCTGTGAAGAAGAGAAAAAAGACGAAACCGAAAAAGACGCGGGCACCATGGTTGAAGAACTCCTGCAAGAGTCTTTTCATTATAAATTGGCCAGAGATTTAAATCAACTGGCTCCGGCGAAAGCGCTTTTCCATTCTGAGGCACGGAAGTTCTACCAGGAAATAGCGGTAAAACAGGGCATGATCCTTGGGGATATGAAGATTGAACCCCTGCGTCTTGTAACAGAAAACATCTAAATGAAACATCTAAATGAAATTTTTAACTAATTATTATCAGGAGGCGGAATTATTATGAACGTTGAAACATTTATAAACGCTTTTCCCGGCGGCAAAGTAGGGAGCATGAAAGACAATCAAAAGATTCTCGATTTTTATCACTCATTCAGCATGGATGGGGGAGTATTTAAAATAGCATTTAGAAAAGGGGCTGATTTTTTTAAATTTCTCAAGTATGAAAGCCCTGACAATTTTGTCTTTCTTCTTGAAAATGACGACAAAGATATTGAAGGCATGGGTTCTATGATAATCAGGCCCTGTTACCTGAACGGGAAAGTTGACAAAGTTGCCTATGTTTCGGACCTCCGTGTTCTAAGCAAAAATAAAAGGAAAAATCAATTCAGATGGCGGGATTTTCCCCTGGAGATTTGTCAAAAAGGGAAAGACGTAGATGAATTCAACGGATGCCGCTACTACCTGGGGGCTATTGTTGATGCCAATGAAAAAGCGAAAGATGTTTTCGATTCTCTTGACGCTCCTTTTGGCGCCAGCGATATTTCCACATACAGCCAGGTAAATCTTCTTGGCAGAAGACCACTGAAGTTTTTCGGGAAAAAATCGCCTGTTTCGGACCTGGATATCACAATTACCAGGGCTGAAGAGAAAGATATTCCTGAGTTAAAAAATTTCCTTGATAAACAGAGCAGGAAAAAAGCATTCGGCTTTGTATATGAAGGGGAAAACGGAGAACTGGACAGGCGTTTAAAGGACTGGGATGATTTTTCTATCTCATCTTTTTACCTCACCAGGAATTCTTCGGGAAAACTTATTTCCTGTTTCGCTCCCTGGGACCCCACGAAGGGAAGAAGGATCGTTGTGGACAGGTTCCCCGGGTACCTGGCTTTCCTGGGAAAAATATTAAAAGGTCTTGGTAAAAGTGTTCCCAATCCCGGAGATGAGTTAAAAACTCTTTACATGACGACCATGGAATTCGATTACGAGCTGACCAGGTTGCAAAAAAAACATATATTAAATGAATATATTGATGTTGTGTATCAAAGCAAGAGAATGAAAAATTATCATGTTCTGGCTTTCTGTGATTATAAGAAAGACAGTATTGGTGAAGGATTGGAAAAGAATTATTTTATTCAGTCTACTCGAACCATTCTTTACCAGGTCCATGACCGTGATACAAATGATCCTGTAATAAAGGAAAAAAATCTTCAGGTTCCCGCGGGCCATGAGCTTTGTTTGACTTAAAAATAATTTTACGGACTGGTATTTTAAAATGAAATTAATTAAATCAATAACACAATCAATAGTATCGAATTACCGGCTTGTACTTCTTATTGTACTGCTTCTGTCGATCCCTTTTGGCTATTTCACCGCGAAAATACATTTCTATAATGATATTGAAATATATTTCGATAAGGGTGACAAAGATATAAGCTATTACAAAAAATTTCAGAAAGTATACGGGAACGAACAGATCGTTGTCGCGGTTTTTAAGGATAAGGAGCTCTTCACAAATGAGAAAATAAATTTTGTTCGAAAGATGAGCGGTGAGCTTAAAAAGCTGGAAGGCGTTCAGAGAGTTTTTAGTCTTACGGAAGCAAAGGAAGCAGTTGAGACCAGTGACAGTATTGACTATGTTCCTATTATTCCCGAAGGAGACCTCAATGATGAGCAGTTGAAAAAAATCCGGGATACAATAGTCTCAAAAGAGAGTATGGTCAACAGTCTCATTTCAAAAGATGGTGAAACAACCGCTTTTGCTCTTGAACTGAAAACGATGGATAAAGACGCTAAAGAAAAAACTCTTCAAAACATTATTCAGCTGTCGGATTCAATGGCCGGAGATATGATTAAACTCCATTATACGGGCATGCCTTTTATCGAGACCGAACTTAACCGGCTTTCGGCAAGGGATCTTTCATTATTTATCCCTATTCTTATAGCCCTTATTTTCCTTGTTACCATACTGCTGCTTAAAAGCCTTACCCTGGCTCTCTTAAGCCAGCTTAACCTTATTATCACGATAGTATGGTCCGTAGGATTATTCATTATGTTCGGTGAAAGTTTTAACATTGTTGTTGTTACCATGATCGCCATACTCCTGGCAATCTCCATTGCCGATTCCATACATATACTCTCCCAGTATAAAGGGGATCTTTACCGTTTCAATTTTGATAATGAAAAAGCGGTTAACAATACCATTACTCATGTATGGCTTCCGTGCTTTCTTACCAGTCTTACCACTGCCGCGGGTTTTTGTTCTTTTATGTCCGGCAGCATCCGGCCTGTTTCCGTCATGGGCGTCTTTACCGCCGTAGGCGTTATGATAGCCTTTATCCTTTCGGTCTCTTTTCTCCCGGCCATGCTTTTGCTGAAAAAAAGCAAGCCCCCTAAAAAGGTGGTTGAAACAAGCGCGGCGGTAGACGTGGAACTGTCATCGGAAAGGAAACCGGGATTATTAAGCAGGGCTCTTCTGGGAATCGGCAGGTTCTCCACTACATACATAAAGAGTGTAATTGTTTTTTTTATGATTGCCATAGCATTGGGGATAACCGGTATATCCAAACTTACTTTTGAAAGCGATTCAATGCGGTACCTTCCGGAGGATAACAGTTTTAAGAAGGATTTTACTTTTATTGAAAAGAACCTGGGCGGCTCCAATCCATTTGTTATTCTTCTCCAGGCGAAGGGAGATGCCGATTTCAGCCAACCCGAAGCGCTCCGGCTTCTGGATACGGTTCAGCGGGATATTGCCGGGAGAGTAAAAAAGATAACCTCTTCAAGTTCCATTACCAGTTACCTGAAAGAATGCAACAGTGTGGTTAAGGGAAAAGAGTTTTACAAGATTCCCAATGATCCTGAAGAGATCCTTGAATATTATGAAACAGCAGGGGTTGAGGTAATTGACAGACTTTTGGGGCCCGGTTATAAAGAAGCCCGTATCACGTTCAATACCCTGGGAGGATCAAATGAAGAAGCCGTCGCCGTAACAAATGAAGTGGATGAATATCTAAAAAAAGAACTCAAGAGTTCTTTTAGTTACCGGGTTACGGGGCTTGCTCCTCTCTATGTTACCCTGGGAAAAAATCTGAAAAGCAGCCAAATAAAAAGTTTTACCCTGGCCTTTTCGATTATATTCATTATGATGCTCATTGTCTGCCGCAATGTTAAACTGGCGCTCCTGAGTATGATCCCCAATCTTTTTCCTGTGGCAATTACGCTGGGCTATATGGGCTGGTTTAATATTCCCCTCACTGCCACAACAATTATGATAGCCAGTATTACTCTTGGTATTGCCGTGGATGACTCTATACATTTTATTGTTTCATTGAGGCGAAAGGTTGGCGCCGGGCACGATATGAAAACGGCCCTTCTTGAAGTTTACGGTGATATAGGTAAACCCATTCTTATAACGTCACTTCTTCTTTTTATGGGATTTGGTGTTCTAATGCTGGGAAGCACGTTGCCCACGCAGTTTTTCGGCATCCTTACCGCGTTCTCGATGCTTATAGCGTTAGTTGGCGATATATTTATTTTGCCGGCCCTTATTTTGGTTATAAAACCAGAGGTGAAACCTCTTCCGGATAAAGAGGGAGTTTCGTTTAAGTAATTATGAAATTTTACACCAACAACCGGGAAACCCGTCTTTTTGGGCTGCTCATCGTTCTTTTGGCTCTGCTGATATCTATTTCAGCAGCACCGGTATCGTCTTTGGCAAAGATCGAAGCAACAGTTGCGAAATATAATGAAGTCGACGCGAAACCCGCAGCAGTCGAGAAAGATGATGCGGTAGACGCGAAACCCGCGACGGTCGAGATAGATGATGAAATAGACGCGGAACCCGCAGCGATCGAGAAAGATGTAGAAGTAGGAGCGGAACCCGCGCCCGTCGAGAAGGATGATGCGGTAGACGCGAAACCCGCGCCCGTCGAGAAAGATGTTGAACTAGAAGCGGAACCCGCGGAAGCCGCTGCCGATGCAGAGGATGAAGATGAAGACGAAGAAGAAGACGAAGAAGATGATGAAGACGATGAAGACGATGAAGATGAAGAGATAACATTTGATTATGTAGGAGCACTATCCTTTGAAAATCTTATTGATCTGAACAGCAATCAGAAGTTTTCCGGTATCTTTAAAAAAAATGAGATACGCCATAACATGAAGATACAATACGGCACTGAAAATATATATGTTAAGCTTAATTCCAATTTTTATGTTACTCCCTATGTTTTCAGTAATAGCGTCAACAGTGAATATCTCTATAGCGAAGAGACCCGGCTAGCGCATAATCTTCGTTTGTCGGGTAAGGGCGCTGAAATTAATTTCAGAGAATTATTTTTTAATTATGCCGCAGCGGATAGTTTTATTCGAATAAGAGCGGGCAACCAGGTATATGGCTGGGGCTCCGCTGATATATTCAACCCCACGTCTTATTTTAACAGGCTCGATCTCAGGGAGATTATTTTCAAAGATGAAGATGAACTGGGCCAGGGGGTTCCGTCGATCTCAACTCTTATTCTTGCCGACAGCTTTTCCGTTGAACTTGTCTGTGTCCCCTTCCAGCTCCCCATTCTTTTGGCAGCGCCGGGAAATTTTTGGGAGATTCAATATCGCCCGGGGCCATTTAAAGTAGTTATTGACAACGAGGATTATATTGACCCGGCTCTGTCTTTTGGCGGAAAATTCGCGACTTCCTTCATGAAGGCGGATCTTTCATTGAGTTATTATAATGGCCTTGATAACGAAGCGGTTCTGAGGCCCTACAAAGTAGTATTGGAAGACGGCGAGCCTGTTACGATTGTGGCCAGGGACGAATATTACCGGGTTAATAAACTGGGGTTTGCCGCCACAAGACCCTTTGGCAAGTTAACTCTCCAGGGAGAAACTGCCGTAACGTTTGATAAATGTGTCCTTAAAGAACAGTCTTATTCTCTTGACACGGAATTTCCTTACGCTGTTCAAAGGTCTCCGTTTATATCATATTCCCTGGGATTCAACTATTCCATATCGTACCATGACGGTGATACACTCCTCACAATGGAATGGACACAGGGCCGTTATTTTAAAGGCAGCATCGAGAACCCGGTTTTTACGGACGTGCTGGCTGTGGTACTGTCGGACACTTTTTTTGACGGCAGTTTAAAAGCGTCTTTTGGAATGATGTTTAATTTAAACGCGAAAATCGCGGATGCGTTTGAACTGAGAGTTGAAGGCTTCGCTTTAATGCCCTCTATTGCGTACGATTTTCAGAATGGGGTTGATTGCGGCCTCTCTTTTGTGTATATTAATGGTGCGCAAGATTCTTTGCTCTCTTATTTTGACGACTATAAAATTTTAACCTTGAAGGTGACTTATGAATACTAAAAGCTTACTGCGTCTCATTCCTTTTTTGACCGTTCTGTTCTTATTGTGTTTCCTGTCATGCTTTGAAGAGAAGGAATCCATAAAGCTCTCAGGGCATGTGATTGTAGCTTCTGCAACGGAAGGCCCTGTACTGGTTATTGTTTCCCGGTCCGATGATATTTCGAACCTGAATACTGATGATATTATTGCCTTTGAAAAAACTTTTGAAGAGGATAACAGTTTCTCCATTGATCTTACGGATTCCGGCGTTCAGGTGGGAGAGAATGTTGCTCTCTTTGCTTTTGTTGATAGTGATTATAACGGCGGTATTCCGCTGCCGTCCGATGGAGATGCTGTCGGTTTCTTTGTTGATCAAGATCAGGATCAGTATACGGTTTTGTCCGAAATAAAAAGCGGGAGCAATAGCGGTATTAATATAACGGTAAACAGAAAGGCGTATACTGTTGAATCAACAATTGATTTTTCAATATATAACGGGTTTTGTCCCGGTTTTTTTAACGGGGTGAAGTTGGGGACAGATTATAACATTGGAGATATAATAATTGTCTACGCCATACAGGGCGAGAGCGCCATAAAAAAGGCAAACTCGGGAGACGCCTATACGTTTGAATTAGACATGAATTACGTCATTGGCGCGGCCGCTATTCCCATTACCTTTTCGGCCATTTCAAACGGTTACAGTCCCAATCAAGATAGTGAAGTGGAAGTTTTTATGGGGGATACGTATACAATGCAAATAAGCCCCGTCCTCTATGGCGGGATTCCCGTAGGTAATCCCTATCAAATAGATGATGTTACTTTAATTATGTTTATTGATAATGGCGGTACTCCCGGAGGAATTCCCAATGGAATCCTGGACCCCGGCAAGGAACGGGTCGGTTATTATGGTCTTATGTCTGAGCTTTTTAACTATAGAACAGTTACGGTGAAAGAGGGAGTGAATGTAATCATGAATGATGAGTTTCCCTCTGTGGCACTTGGATTTCAGCCGGAGGTTGATTTTGTAGATGAGTAATTTTTTAAAGTTCCTGGTGGAAGGCGAACCTTCCACCAGTGGTAAGTTTTTCTTATAAAGCTGCTGCTCTGAATTTTCTTGACGATATTCTTTTGTTATATTTTATTGACTGAACTTCCAGAATGCTTTTTTGATCATCTCCGGCCATATACATTATTGTTTTATATGGTGTAATAATTCCCTTTACGGTTTTTATATTATGGGTTTCGAGGTATTTGAGCATTTTGCCGTTCTGGTAAAATTCTGTTTTGATGACAAAAAAATCGGATTTTCTTACATACAAGATGGTTTTATCATATACTTTATCTTTCTTTTTTATCGCCTCTACCTTGTAACAGGGAGAACCGAGAGCGTCCCCATCCCCTAAATTTTCATACGTATAGTTCTCAATAGAAGGGGTTCCCAGGTCTTCGTAGAAA
Organism: bacterium; assembly: GCA_024224995.1. The sequence goes on from JAAENB010000627.1 coordinate 50,909, forward strand.
AAATGAGAGTGTACAAATCTTTTGCCTTTATCGGAGCTGCCTATTTTTTTTGCTTTGCCGCTTTTCCTTTTGATCCACTGTTGAGTATCCCCGTCTTTTTGAGCGTGGCTCAAAAACTTCATCCGTGTTGGTTTGATGAATTTCATCAGGATCCTGTCGTCTCCATTGACTTTTTTGCTGAGTAAATTAAATTTTTTTGTTTCGGTCCTGCCCCCGTTTCGATTGATAGTCATAAGCACTTTGCTTTTAACAGTCTTCGGCTGGGTAAGAGCCCGGTTTTTATCCATTATTTCATCACCCGTGAGCGCCAGAAGCGCCTGGGTGGAGAATAACAGGATTGATACCGCTATTAAACTAATTCTTTTCATATTAGCCCTCCAAAAATTTTTATCCTGCGATTTTATAAAAATATAATAAGATCAATAATCCGCAAGAATGACCAAAATTAAAACAAGGTAATTATAGATCAAGCATTATTTTAAGATATTTAAAACTCTATGCACCGGACGTCCGGTCTGTTTTGTGCCCTTTTCTTGTTGACATCTCTACCTGTTTTTAATAGAAATATATTATGATAACAGAAGCGACAACAAATCAACAATTCGAAATTATTCAGGATCTGGCAAATGAAATATGGCGGGAACATTACACGCCCATCATTGGAAAAGCGCAAGTGGATTATATGCTGGATAAATTTCAGTCTATAGAATCAATGATTAACCAGGTTGAAAATGAAAATTATATTTATTATTTGATTTATAATAAAAATTATTTTGGATATATGGCGATTCAGCCCAGAGAGAATGAAGTATTTTTAAGTAAGATTTATATTTTAAAATCAGAGCGAGGCAGCGGCCACAGTAAACGTGCTCTTCAATTTATTGAAAATTATTGCGTGGAAAATAATATCAAAAAAATTTCACTAACCGTAAATATCAACAATACAAATTCTATTAAAGTATATGAAAAAATTGGCTTTAAAAATACAGGTCCTGTAGTACAGGATATTGGCAGCGGATTTGTAATGGATGATTATCAAATGGAAAAAATTCTTTAACGCATAAAACATCAACGCGAAAAAAGTACCTTCTCACACCGTACGTCCGGTTTACACTTTTTTTACATCAACATTGTTTTTACAAGTTTTTTTTTGTGACGATTCGCAAGTAAAAAACGCTTATGTGCATACGGTAAACATGAGCCGTAAAAAAACTAATTAAGAGGGTAAGAGATGTTACAATTTTTAAAAAGATTTAATTTTTTGTCGGTTTTGCTAATTCTTGTGATGGCAGTTTCAGTGCTCACCGGCTGTGACGGAAGTGAAGAGTTGAAAGATATTGATGTATATGTTGGCGGAAGATACCTGCTTAAGGATACTTTTTACTCCTGCTACTGGCTAAACGGAGAGAGAATTAAATTAAATGATAATGGTTCAAGGGTCAATGTATATGGAGATGGTAATGATGTACATGTCGCCTCAACTGTCACAATTTCCGGCGATGTTAGCGGCAAGGCAACGTACTGGAAAAACGGAGTCCCTACAGAACTTGTTTCCACCAGGTCCGGAACCAGTGACATAATTGTTCAAAACGGCGAAGTCTCTATTCTTGGGCGCACTTTAACTGAACGCCCCGAGTGGTACAGTCACTGGATATGGAAAGACGGCGTTTTTACCGAGTTTGAAGGATATGGATATGTAACTGCAATGGCTCTTTCGGGTGATGATGTATACCTGGCAGGGCGTTACAGCTTTGGAGACAGAACTCCCTGTTACTGGATCAATGGCACTCGTTTTGATCTTGAAGCGGATGACCTGGATACAACCTCGATAACCTCGGAAAACTTTAACATTAATGATATTGCCGTATCGGGAGATGATGTCTATGTTGTCGGGACACACTATGACCCGGAGGCTCATGAACACAGGGCCGCTCTCTGGAAAAACGGTGTTAGAACCGATCTTGAATTAGAAGAGTCTTCTCACGCGAATGCCGTTGCTATAGATGGTTCCAATGTGTATGTTGCCGGGAAGATTGGCAGCAGCTCCTGCTACTGGAAAAACGGGGAAGTTATAATTTTACAGGAAAGATATTATGGCGATGAATACGGAGAAGGCTATTCAGAAGCAATGGATATAACTACCTGTAATGGTAATGTCTATATTGTCGGTCACGACCGTGGAACGGAGAATGGCGTAACTGTATTCAAAAACAATGGAGACAACAAGGTTGAATTATCTATACCCGTGTCTGGTATGTATGTTCGAACAGGTGAGGCTCATTCTATCTATGTTCAGCCTAAAAACTGATAATACAGTAAAGATGTTTTGAAATATAAAAGGGTACAACGAGTTTGTACCCTTTTTTATTTTTCCCGGATATTTTTTAGTTGAAAAAGGAGTAGATTTTATGTAATTTAAAAAAAGAGGGCACGATTCCCCTTGTTTTCGGACTATACTATAAGGCATAAGGTGTTTTTCTCAAGATGTCGGAAAAATCTGCCAAAAGAGTAAAAAGAGATACCTATACTCTTGTCTATAATGAATATTATCCCCTGGTGTTTAATACGGTCTATTCCAGGATTGGGAACAGGGAGGATGCCAGTGATATTTGCCAGGAGATATTTCTTATATTTTTTGAAAAGTTTGAGGGGATAGATAACTACAGGAAATGGCTCTTTGGAACCATGAGAAACATTGTTTTACGGTTCTATGAGCGAAAATCAAGCCCCGAAGTCGATGTTGATAAAATGTTTGATGATATGAGCATGGCCTATGTTAATGGTTTCAGGGATGCCAGGATTATCATCACTGATATTATTGAAAATATTGATATAAGTGAAAATGAAAGGGCATTGTTTGATTATATTGCCTTGAATAATTATAGTTATAATAATACAGGAAAAATATTGGGACTCTCAAAAAAACAGGTAATTCTCAGGTACGGAAAGATCGCTAAAATGATACTGCTGGCGTTAAAAGAAAAAGGTATACATGATATAGGGGATCTATTATGAACCGGGATATTGAACAACTAAATAGTATTCTTGAAAAATACGAATTAACCGATCCCATTTCTCCGGAAATGCAGGAATTTGCCATAAAATCCGGCCGGGACAATCTAAAAATTATTCTAAAGAAAACCGGCTATTATTCTGCTTTTTTCGGACTCTTTCTTTCATTATTTTATATGACTCGATCGTTTGGATTCAAGGCGGCAGTCTTGATTAAAGGAAAAATTATTATAACGGTTGTTCTCGTGAACACTATCGCTGCCGGTGCAGGCGGCGGATATTATATTAATAAATACATGCTCTCAAAGGCTCCGGAAAAAGATCCCCTTGAGTCAGTCATTGCGGACCGGGCACATGAGCAGGCAAAAAAAGATGTAGCCAAAAAAACAGTGAAAATGCAAAGTGTCTCAAAAAAAGAAACACTTAAAGAAGAATATCAATTTGAATATATTATCGGCAATATCAGGATACAAACATTTAAGGGGAAAGACCCCGCTCTGGCAAAAAAGATTACTGCCAATATTGCCGTAAACTTAAAAAAAATTAAAGGAACAGGCATTACAAAGATACAAAATACGATACAGAATAATGAAAAAAAAGATATCGCTAAAATGGTTATGGGATCAATCAGGACCCTGGGAGGCACCACTTTTATTACCGCTCGCGTGGTAAACGCAAAAAACGCAAGAGTGGAGTTTGTAGCCTCCCAGCAGATCGATTCCCCAAAAGACCTTGATGAGGCATGCGGCAATATCTCAAAAAAAATCGCTGAAAAAATTCAATAATATCACGCGTTATGCGAGAAACAAAATGAAACGTCAAAAAGTATTGACCTGTATTATTATACAGCTTTTTATAATAGTGCTTCCTTTTGCCGGTGAGATACGGGCAAATGAAAAGAGAAAACCCAGGATTGCCGTGCTTGATTTTAAGACGAATAATACCTCCCGCTTGGTTGCTGAGAGTACGCGGGATATCCTTGAGGTCCATCTTTACAAGACCGGTGCTTTTGATATCCTGGAACGGGCAGAGGTTGATCCTGTCTTTAAGGAAAAAGGGATTACCGACCGGTTTTGCTCCGACGCCGACTGTGCCGCTAAAATGGGGGAGATCCTTGCTGCCGATAAAATAATTATCGGAAGTATAAATAAAATAAAAAAGTTTACAATAACCCTGAAATGTATAGATCTTAAAAAAAACCGGATTGAATTCGCCGATTATGAAACAGGTCTTTCAGAAGATGAGATAGTTAACACCGTCAAAAAATTCGTACAAAGAATCGCGGCAGGTATTGAAAAGCCTGAGGACAAGAATAATGAAACGGTGCCGGTACTCTATTCAACGACCGGTTATTATGTCAGGGGAATTGTCCCGGGCTGGGCTCAAATATATGCCGGGAAAAATGGAAAAGGTTATTTGTTTATAGGTGTTTTTACTGTTTCAAGCATTTTTGCCGGGTTTTCCATTTATGATTTTTATGATAAAAGAGATGAATATGACAGTCTCTCTCAGGGGGATGAATCCCTGTTTCGAGAGAAATACGAGGCAAGCGACAGGGCTTTAACCAGGATGTATATCGCTGTGAGCGTATGGGCTGCGGTTTATATTGCAAACTGGATTGATGTAATTTTTTTCTCAAAACCTTCTTCCGGGAAGGGCGGACTTTTTAGTTATGGTAATAATTATTTTAGCGTCAATATATATAATTCTTCTATAGCAGCGCGGGAATTGCAATTAACGGCATTTTTAGGAATAAAATTCTAAAAAGGCATTTTTTTTTGTGACGATCCGGGATTAAAAAACGCTTATATATATTGATGCCATTTCCAGTGAAACAATCTTAAAACGAGGTTTTTATTATGAAAAAAGCAACCGTGAAAAGAACGGTTTTTTATAGCCGTTTGTCCAATACTGTTAATAATTTTTCCGTTCTCTTTATACTTGCCGGTATATTCTTGTTATTTATCTCAATGTCTTCATGCGGATATGAAAGGGATAACGCGCGTGACCCTTTTAATTTTTCAGCGAATGATGACGACCC
>JAAENB010000628.1 GCA_024224995.1 bacterium
CCGTAATTAATCGGGTCTATACCGGAGCCGCTGAATGGCTCTTCTGTTTGTTCGAAAAATCGATACTGTTTTACCGGTGCATTCTTATCCAGGAGAAATCCCGATTGTGTGCCGGTACTGCTTGATGAATCACTTAATGAAAACTTTAATTGTCCTGCCAGTACATCATTCTTGTAAAGTTTTGCCTGGACTTTTTTATTAAAAACATCCACAACAAGGCGGCATTCCTGATCAATCCAGTCACTAAGATCGCACCCATTAACACACAGGTTGTCTCCATAAACACCTCCATCAATACTTCCATTCATATATTCTTGAACGGAAAGAATAATTTCGTCATTATCCAACATCATCCCTACAATAAGACATGAACTATCTTCCCCACCCGACATAATTTCTTCGATATTATTACCTCGAAGGAGAAGTAGATGTTGACCGCTCTCAGTGAATTTTAAAATTGATTCCGCATGTATATTTGAAGGGCTTTCACTTCCCATAACTATATCGAAATCATCTGTGCCCTGTATGGTTAGTCCATAGGAACCCATTATCACGTTTCCCGATAGACTCTGAATAGAAAACCTGTTCTCAACATTGGTCTCCGCTCCTGACGGATCAAGAGCCTCTCCTTCCACTTTATTAAACAGGTGGGAGTATAGCCAGAGGTTTGTTGGTTCCGTATACGGCGTACCAACAGGCTCAGTGGTATCTACGATGGGATTGTCCGGATCAAAAGGAGCTTCAACCTGGTCCATAAACGCGAACCTGTTAAGGGTGATATTTTTTCTTGCGTAAGGGACAATGAATTGTTCCGTTACGTTTGAAACAAGAACCTCCGGCAATATCGCGTTCGATTGGTATTGCATAATACCGGCTCTATAAAGATCAACCTGCACTAAACGGCCATATTGTTTGACAATAATTTTAAATTCACTGCCGGTCCAGCCGCTTGCTGATCCCAGGTTGTGCTTATACCCGTTATTATTAACAATTATAGTATCACTACTATCATCATAATATACGCTTACGTTCATGAAACCATTTCCATGGATTTCGTCAATGGTTGCCCCTGAGTAATCTTTTGCCCTTGAATGAATACCAGCTTCCGTATCATCGTTTCGGCTGTCAAGGGTAAATACCAGCTCAGACTTTGAGTCAACAGGGCAGTCCGATACATATATTGCGCCGGTTCCGTCTCCGGAATAAACCGCTCCTTCTGCGTTTAACACAATAGCGTCACCGGTTTGCGTTTCACTTAAGAAGTCATATATGGCAAGGGCACGCGTTCCGGGCATATCATTGATCTTGGCGTGGCCAATTTCCGGAGTACCGGTCTCCTGGTTAAAAACATGATAGTACTTCCAGGTGAGGGCGCTTTCCTCGATCTTGAACTTAGCCGAAGCTGAACCGGCGCGGTTCCCGTCTGCGGAAAAAGTACTAACATCAAGCCGGTAAATATTTCCCAGTTTCAGTTCAGCAGCGTTGATCGTATACGTTGGGTTAGCCGTGGAACCCATTCCCGCGTAATTTCCATTTAAATACCAGGTGTGAAATACGTCACCGGTACCGTCGGGAACGGAAGCGGTTACTTCAACAGTCGCGTCGGGGTCTATTGTTCCCGGGATTTCCGAAAGGGTAACGTCAATTGGATTCCCCATATTGGCAGTAATCGCAAATCCAATATTTCCCCCGGGTTTGTTTATTTCCGGAAAATAAATTGTTCCGTTTGTTTCCGCTCCTTCAACAATCCGTACTATTTCCACCCCTCCCATGGTGTAAATACCATTGTCCAGCAGTTTTACGGAAAGAGTATAGTATCCCGCGGGCAGCGCGTCGTTTGTATACGTTCCTTCATCGCCATTCGCGTTAATTTCAAAGTCAAGATCCAGTGTGGTTCCATCGGATGCAATTAACTGTGATTCAATTGACGGGATTTCCGTATCTTCGCTCTCCCACGTTAGAAGAACGTTAAGCGTTCCGTTCCCGGTGAGAGGGCTTACGATAATATCAATGGGTGTTGTTTCACCGGTATGAACTTCAACGGTTTCGGTCCCATACGCTATACGCGTCCCTTCACCATTATACCCGTCTACTGCTATAACCCAGGTGCCGAACGCGAGTTCCATAACGTCTACCAGGGTATCGGTAGTGTTCATGGTAAACGCGGCGCCATCAGGGCCTGCTCCATTAATGACATAGCTCACCGGAGTCATATCAATATCCGGTAGTATCATCCTGGAATTGTTATTCATTACAATTTCAAGATTCAGAATTCCTGTTTGATCTGAGCCGGAAAAAGAATTTGATGAGCTGCATCCGGTACTGATCAATAAAAATAAACATGCGAATAATGAAAAAATTACGGAGATAGATCTTTTTTTCATTATTTCCTCCTTTAGTTTTATTTAAATTTTTTATTTTCCAACACTTCTTTTGTGTCTTGTTGGCTTTGGTCAGTACATTCACCGTCTAACGACCGACGGTGAATGACTGTTTTACGTTTCTTTTTTATTCAAGCGGACTAATTCGGTATGATTTGTAAAATACACCAGTGCAGAATCCACCAGCCAAACCGTGCATTCTTGGATCATCAACAGCCTCGTCAATACCAGGGCTGGCCTGTCCAAGTTGAATATCATTCGCGTAATATGTAACAGTATCACCTTCCAATCGGACTTTCATTTTATTGAGCACGCTGGTGTCATATAATGGGTGTCCTTCGGTAATCACGACATAATCAATGCCCTCGCCGGGGAATAGTAAACAATATGTTTTAATTTTCTCAAAGTACCAGAATCCATACCCTCCGCGGAACCAGAGACAAAGACTCAGATCTTTATCCTGTTCACCTTCGGGCAGTTGAAATTCCAGTTCAATTATACAATCGGAAACTTCAGATAATACCTGCCCCGCGAAACCATCTTCCATTCCTACTATCCCGGAACCTGAGAGAATACTCGGCACTGTCCAATCTTCCCCATTGACATCATGCGGCAGCTCAAATGTTGGCTGCATCCACACATAAAATGAAAAAGCCGCGTTTCTTTGCTGCGGCAGGGCACTACTTAACAGGCCATCGGGACTCGCGGTAAAATCATGATACATCAGGGTGTTGCCGTAATCGGGATTGTCATTGTTTTCCGTTCCGTAGACAAGAGTCGCCGGTTCAAATGGTTCTGTTGTTTCTTCTGAAAACCGGTACTGCTTCACTGCTACATTGCTTTCCAGGTAAATTCCCGATGAGGTGCCTTGAAAACTTGAGGGATCGTCCAGGGAGTGCTCTATTTTTCCTTCCAGTACGTCATTCTTATAGAGTTTTACCCGGGCTTTATCATTAACGAAATCCACAACGATCCGGCATTCCTGGTTAAGCCATTCACTTCCATTCGCGCTAGCCTCGCACACGTCATATTCATGGAGACTTGTTCCCGTATGGTCTTGAATATAGAGCCAGACTTGTTCATCACGCAGCCTGCTGCCTGCCACAAGAAATGAACTTTGATCCGCCTGGCCTCGAATTACATGACAAAAATTTCCGTTCCCGGTGAATTTAAATATTGATTCCGAATGTAAATTCACGGGACTGTTCGATATCGCGATAATATCAGGAGCGGCTGTGTTGTCTAAAACTAATCCATAGGAGTCCAATCTGCTGTTCCCGTAAATGCTCTGGAGAGCATGCAGGTTTCCGGTATTTATCTCCGCTCCCGATACGTCAAGAGGCTCATCGGCTCCTTCATTAAAGAGGTGGGAGTATTGCCAGTTTGCCGCGGTTTCGGCATAGGGAGTTCCAACGGGGTCTCCGGTCTCTCCGCCCGTATATTCGGGATCAAAAGGAACTTCCGCCTGGTCCATAAATTCAACTTTTTTAATATAAATATTTTTCTTTAAGTATGGAACAATAAAAGAATCATTTACATTGGCAACAATAGCGTTGGGCAGTATCACATTCGACTGGTACTTAAGAATTCCATTTTTATATAATTCCACCCGGACATACTGATTAACCTGTTTAACCGTGATTTTACATTCAACATTGACCCAGCTGGCGCTTGCGCCCAGGTTGTGTGTATACCCGTTGTTGGCTACAACTACATCGGTTCCGAATGTAACACCTGCGTTTAAAAAGTTTTCATTTGCCGCTGATTCTGAAAAATTTTTTGCTCTTGAATAAAGGCCTACTTTTGTTTCTTCGCTATTATTGCTCAGTTGAAATGTTAGCTCCGACTTTGAATTCACCGGACAATGGGAAATATAGATCGCGCCAAGGCCGTCTCCGGGATAACGCGCTCCATAGGGGTTTACCCAAACAGCTTTTCCGTCTTGAGTTTCGGCGGATAAGTC
>JAAENB010000629.1 GCA_024224995.1 bacterium
ATACAAAACTTTCCCTGAAGAGGAGTGCAAAGCCTGCTTTGTGCGAATCCGAATTCCGTCAGGACACGGACAAAGCAAGCTTTGTACTCCGCTTTAACCCGGACATCGTTTCTGAAACGGAGCACTTAGTAAAATATAATAAGAATCATAAGCCTCATCAAATCAGCGATAGCTATTCGAAATCAAGGTACTTGTTTCTAGTGACAAAAGGTGTTATTAAAGTTAAAAATAATGAAATAATGTTAAGAGGCTCTGAAGGTAGCCTTTTAAATATAGGTGCAAATGATACGTTTTTTAGAAAAACTGATAATATGATAAAGGAAATTGATAGATATTTTAACCCATATTCCGGAAAAAAATTGTAAAAAATAATTTTATTAAACAGTTAGCAGTAAAGATTCTGCGACTACACGTTTTCTGAAACCCTTATTTTTCCTGCCCAAAAACTATGTGATACAATCCTAATTTTTTTAACAAATTCTCTGTAAATTTTGGTAGTCTTACGCCTTTCTTCTGTGTTTTTCCCGTATTTGCATCCTCAAGGGTGACAATATCAATATCTTTGAATGGCGCATACAGTTCTCGGGAGTTCAGGAAATCTTTCTCACCTGACAGTTTTCTCAGATTTGAAAAATATCTGTTTATATAATACGATATCGTACAGACAGTATAAACCGCACTGACATGACAGTCTGTATTCACAAAAAAAGGTCTGAGTTTCAGAAACGATTTTATGTTTTTAAAGACATCCTCTGTTTTTGTTTTATTCCGGTATGCTCTTATGATTGCCCGGGGTTTTAATTTGAAACCCCGCCCATGTCGTTCAGTATGATTTGTGACAAAGACACATACGCCATCTAATAATTTGTCAGCACTGATGACGTCTTCTTTCTTTTTTATCTCCACTCTGAAGCTTTGAATCTTTTTTTCAGTTCCGTCTTTTAATTCTCTGTGAACGAAGATCGGATGCAATACAGGAACTTCGTAGTATTTTTTAATCCTTAAACGATTTAACTCTTCAATAACGCGACCTTTAGTCGCCTCACGCTTTCTGTCCCTTTGGGCATTTTTCAGGTTTTCATTCTCTTTTTGAATATACGTTTCGAAAAATATAATCTTTTCTTCACGGGTCCGACGATCATCTCTGAATAAGACCGGATTAAAACCGGTAATATAG
>JAAENB010000630.1 GCA_024224995.1 bacterium
ACCTCGATCGAGGTCGCACACCAACATAGCGTCAATGGACCACCCTGGGAGAGCGAATATGGTCTCTGACCTGAGTTCACCCACTGTGTGAGACACGGGTTGTTGTCAGTTGGTCTGGCTCAGGCTTCAGATGGCCACGATCTCGAGCAGGTCGTCGAGTCCGGTGAGGTCGGCCGGGTTGAGGGTGTAGAGCCGCGCGTTGTGGGCGTGCGCGGTCGCCGCTATCAACAGGTCGAACACTCGTGAGCGGGGTTGGCGGCCGATTCCGGCGACGGCTGCGGCGAGACGCCCGTAGCTGGTAGCGACGTCGTCGACGGGCAGTGGGTCGAAGGTTCGTTGAAGTGTTGAGAGCCGTCGCAGTCGTTCGGCGCGAGCTGTGGGGTCGGCGGTGATCATCACTCCGAAGTGCAATTCGGCGAGCGAGGCTGCGCTGATGGCGAGTTCGCCACCGAGAACGGGGACGTCTGTGGCAATCAGCACACTGGTATCTGGCAGTGCCTTCACGCGTCATCCCAGGG
>JAAENB010000631.1 GCA_024224995.1 bacterium
AAAAGTGATCCCCAAAAACGCGGTAGAAAAAGAGCTCCTGGAAGCATACGAAGTGGCCAGTAAATATAACTGGACAAAAGAAGAGCTGGAAGTGTACGATTATTGGTCTATAAAAGAACAGACTCAAAAAGGGTCAATTGAACTTGCAGCGGATGAGGCGAGAGAAGAGGCCGAAAAAAAGGCAGAGAAAAAAGAAAAGGATATGATTCTCCGGATGCATAAGAAAGGTATGAGCATAGAAGATATTGCAGAAATAGCCGGTATATCAGTAGACCGCGTAAAAGAGATCCTGGACGGGGAGTAGATCCCGCTGCAGCCCCGGTAACCCCTGCCGGGGAGATACCACAAACATGAAAAATAAAATGAAAATAAAAATATCAGAGATCCGGACTGGCTATCTTCAGTTTTTATTTTTGGATGATGATTTTTATTGCGAGTTTCAATACGATGGAATGTCTCAATACGAGATAATGGCAATAGCCAAAGAGATGAGAAAAGAACATATGTTAAAACAGCCCCTGGTTTTAAAGGGAGACTTTTATTATATCACAAATTATGATGAGGATAGCATTATAAAGAAAAAGTGCCGCGAGAATGTGATTGAACCTCTGGGCATAGAAAAAATTACTATGAAAAATTGTTTGCATGGAGGGGAAGAGCTTCTTGTCCATGCTATGGAAGGGGGGAAGAAAACCATCTTCTATGATATGGAAGGGAATCTTCTTGAAAAATGTAATATGTTCATTGATTGGGCATACCAGCGACCTGGTTTATCTTTTGTCATGGTGAGTGAGCAAGCAGAAAAGCAAATGACATCCTTCTTATCATACACTAAAGCCCACTCACATCTGCCCGGGAGGTCGGAAAATGGCACACAATAGATTCTACAAATATATACCCAAAAATACGGTTCAGCAAAAAAGCAAAGCCTCAAAAAGCTCCGGAACAGGTTCTCCCTCCCTCCAAAGCGCTCTTGGGAACCAGGAATACGGAAAGTTACTAATGAGCAATATTCAGGCCAAACTGACCGTTGGCAGCCCTGATGACATTTACGAAAAAGAAGCCGACGCCGTGGCAGAGAAGGTCGTGAACATGACTGACGCGCAGGTCCAGTCTAAAGAAGTTGATACTCCGGAGATCCAGGCAAAAGGCTCTTCAGGAGGTATGGAAGTTCCTGCGGGATTTGAATCCGGGTTGAACAGTATCAAGGGAACCGGAGTTCCGATAAATAAACAATTTCGTGAAGGCATGGAATCGCGGATGGGCGCGTATTTCGGTGATGTTCGGATTCATACGGGGAACCGGGCGGATAAGCTTGCCCGGTCTATTAACGCGGAGGCGTTTACAGCGGGGCATGATATTGTTTTTGCTGCGAGGAATGGTCGGAACTTTGAATCGAGGGAGGGGAAGAAGCTGTTGGGGCATGAGTTGACTCATGTGTTGCAGCAGAGGAAAGGAGTACAGAGAACGGAGAGAGTACAGAGGAAGAAAGCGAGTGAAATATATGATGAATATATAAAAACACTCGAGGGAAATGAATTCCCCACTAAAGTTTTGAAATTTGGGAAAAGAGGTAAAATAAAATTCGGAGATAAAAAAGATAGTTTTAATCCATTTTTTAACACCTTGTATTTTACGCACAAAACTCTTAAAGAGAATAATATACCAATTGGTGTAGAAGGAATAAAGCCTTATACCAGTCCTAACGGCAAAAAATTTTGGAGAGTTGGTGGAGGCTATAGTGCAGCAGTAGGGGCGTTTTACCATGAGTGCACGCATTCATTATTGGATTGGCTTGAGGATGAAGGAATAGGCGACAGACATACAGAAAAGTGGAAAAAATATTATATCGATGCACCTATGCAGAATGGAACAACATCAAGAGATCACGAGGTGCTGTATACAGAAGCAGCTGCCGGATATGCCGGCAGTAAAGGAGGAGCTCTTTGGCAGGCTGTAGCTTTAGTAAAATTAGCTATTATTTCCAGGAGAAATGGGAGAAAGGAGCAAGTAAAAAAACTAATGAAAAGATCAAGGGATATTTACGAGAAAGCGATGGAGTTAAAAGCTTTCGGATATGAATATCAATGGGGTGACGAGGTATTTACAACCCGTCCGATTAATAAAGATCTAAAAGCCTTTGTTGACCTGCATGTTTTTGAAAACAAAGCTCCTGATGAATATGATAATATACCACTCATAAAAAAATTGAGGTCAAGATATAAAATTTAGTTATTAAAGCTATCCCAAATGTTGAAATCTTTATTTATTCCTTCACCGCCGAATTTTCCATCAGCTCCAAGAGATATTATCTCATAGGGCTTTTGGGTTTTAAAAACAGCGGGGCTGTAATATATATATTTGTTCCCCCACCCATCCAGGGTATCGATATGAAGAATTAATTTAACTTCTTTCAAGATCCTTAATCCTTCTTCTGTGGTTGGATAATTCCCACTACTGGTTTTATAGTTATAAAGAACAAAATCAAGCGATTTCATTCTTTCCTTTGTCGTAATACGAATTTTTGCATGTGTTTCTTTGTCAGATGCAGTAAATTCAACTAATTCTTCAATGTTAAACAAAACAGCAAGCAGCAATAAAGCTAATATTGCGAGTATTAATATTTTTTTCCTCATTGCTTTTCTCCTGTATCCTGTGCGGAAAAATTAGAGTAGGGGAGGGGGGGTGTCAAGAAAAAATTGAAATACGTATTAACCGTACAATCTTTTACAGGATCTCAGATCCCCCGCGCAAACTGCCCTGAGTCCAGCCTCTTCTGGTATTCCAACGCAAAAAGGACGGCCGCAACCGCGCCCTACAAAACCTCCTTCAAATGCTCCCCCGTATAACTCTTCTTACCCCTTACCATCTTCTCCGGCGTCCCTTCAAAGATAATCTCCCCGCCCTTGCTCCCGCCTTCGGGCCCCATGTCGATAACCCAATCGGCCT
>JAAENB010000632.1 GCA_024224995.1 bacterium
GTTCTGCGGAGGCATCACTCCGGGCATGGTTTACATTCCGGGTTGATATACCTTATATTAAGACGCCACCACGGGGTCAGCACTCTCAAGAAACTTAATTTGGCTTGTGAGCGGGCCTGGAAGTAGTATTTTGTTTCTGACGTATTTTTTTCCCGCTACACTGGGTCGGTCGTGTCTTAATATACCGAAAAACGTAATTCGGAATGTAAACTATGCCAGGAGCGATGCCTCTGCGGAATGTGAGGCTGTTTGAGCGAAGCGAGTTCCGAACGTTCCGCAGAGGTATTGCTCCTGGCATAGTTTACATTCCGGGTTGATATACCCTATATTAAGACGCCACCACGGGGTCAGCTGCTCCCCTACGGGATTTTTTTTACCAGTACAACCCGGTTTCCCTTTTCATTATAGTTAATTTCATCAAAAACATCTTTCGCCAGTAAAATCCCCCGGCCATGAGGAATTTTTTTATCAGCATTGGATATTTCCTTTTGCAATACCTTTTCATGATCAAAGCCGTCACCTTCATCTTTTATTATATAGGTAACCTCGTTTTCAGTTATCATGAATTCTATTTCTACCAATTTTTCTTTACATTCCGGATCATATTGCCTTTCGGCAATAAGATCAAAATAATTATCATTGAGAAGAGCTTCTGTCTTTTTTTCATAACTTATATGCAGGTTCCCGTGTTCAATGGCATTGATTATTACTTCCCGCAGGGCGAGACGCACAAGGTTTACCTCTTTTGGGACGAGATATTTTTTCAGGTTTCTTGTTAACCGGTACGTCAGTCCTTCAACGGTATACAATTTATTCCCAACCTGTATCTTTTGATTCTCGGAAATAAAACATTCCAGAAAGGTATCTTCCGTAACACCGGAAGCCTGTCCCAATATTTCGTTTTTTCCTTTGATGGTGATATATTCCAAACGGACTTTCATTTCTTTGGATTCGGAACTAATTGGAAGTTTAAACTCAGTTTGAAAGGTAACCGGTTTTTTGTCTTTTAGAAAAACATCAAGCTGCAGCAGGAGGTATTGTTTGCCAATTGCCCGGTTGTCATGTCCCTCAAACACCAAATCAATAAACTTTTTCGCGATTACCGATTCCGGAGGAATGAGAAGATGGGATTTAATTGCGCTATTAACCGTAAGGAAGCGCAGTTCATTATCCAGGGAAAAAATTATATCATTGGTTCCTTCAACAACCACAAGTTCAAATGAATAGAGCTCTCTTCCGGGAAACAGTACGTATATTATTCCTAAAAAAAATATTATTTTTTTCATTTAGCACCATGAATATCCATTAGTATATTAATATAAGACCAAATGTCAAGCCGGATTTTTACTTCGGTTGAGGAGTGGGGTTGCTGAGCGGAGCCGAAGCGCCTTTATAATAAAACTTTCTCTCGCCCCGGGCAGGGATACGGTCGTTTTTACCCCGGTATGGTTTTATGCTGTTTTTGCCCAGGCCTAAGTTATCGTAGAGCTTATTATTCCGGTGAGCTTTGCCTTGCTGGCTGTAGTAATGGTCAAAGCTATTAATAAATTCATAGGTATAACAGTTGCTTGCCATTGCGCCTATCACTTGCGGATTAAAGATCCTGAATTTCCCTTTATGAAATTCTTTTTTATCTTCCCACTCCTCATAAATATTATCGGGACCAAACTGGTTCCGGTACACCTCCCTGACCTCGGCTCCGCTCGGCAACCGGGGCTCTGCGGAGTTGAGGCGGCCGGTGCAGGGATCCAGTTCTATTTTGGTATAAAATATTTCCCGGATCGAATCCGATCCCTCTATGGGTCTGGTTTTGTTCACCTGGATATAATAGATCTTATTATTTGTGTCCCGTATAAGAAAACGAATATCACACTTTTTTGTTTCTCCACGACCCCCGAGATCACAACGTTCATTGGGTACATGCTCAAAAAAACCAACCTTTCGCGCGAAATATTGAACTCCCTTTTTTTTGGTCTTTACCAGGTATTCATGATGCAGCACCCCTTCTCCATTGGCAAAACAAAAACTGAATTCCTGCGTCCTGTTGGAACCCGGCTGGCAAACACATTTTTCAGTGTTTTTTTTCGCGGGCTTTTTTTCTTCCTTTCGGTTCATAAACTCTTCCATGGTCATGCTCATAAGAACAGGAAGTATGATGATGATAAAAATAATAATCCGGGTTCCCATTGTAGTACAGTGAATCCTGTTTTGTTTTCTGTCAAGCGGGAAAAATGCAGGAACAAAATATTGTTTATTGCCGATTTTGAGAACGGGCTGATCCGGGAGATGCAGTAAGGCCGGTAAATGTCCTCCTATACAATTTTAGGCAATAATTCAGGATGCTCGTTAAAAAATTCGAGAGCCTCTTTGGAACCATCAAGATTAAGAAAAAGCTGTCTTATCGCTTTAAGTTCTTCATATTCACTATCCCCATGTTTATACTCTCCATTTGTATCTTTTTCAAGAATCCTGGTCCATTTTTTGTATTCCTTTGAAACAATTTCCTTAACTTTGGTGTCATCTTCACGAACAAAATACCCGTCATTTAATAATTGTTGAACCCCTGCTTCATCCCATCCAAGTTCAACGAGTTTATAGACACAAAATTCAGGATCAATGGGATAAAATCTAAGACTCATGTCTTTCATTTTTTTCAGTATTTTTTTTGTGGGACCTTCCTTGACCCTGGTTAATGGTTTCATATGAAAACAACGGACTATTTCCATGATCAACGGGCCGTAGTTGTCCATTTTCTCTTCTTCATTTACCTGTGTTAACACACTCATATTCTTTTCTTCAACCGCATAAAACTTATATTCATCACAAAATAAAGGATCATCAATTAATGAGTCGAAGAGCGCGTTAAAATATTTATAGGTTCCTTCGTCAGATTCATCAAGATACTTCTCCAGTATTATGGCTACAATAGTCCAAATATAGTTAGCCCTGACAATGGATGGCAGCGGTTTAAAAATTGCTCCGTTAGGAATTGATAGTTTAGTTAGTTCCATCCAATACGCTGTATTGAGAATTCCCTGTGCCAGTATTGCAGTATACAGTAAAGATCTCCCGGACCGGTGATGAGCAGAGCTTTCCCTCAATTTGTTTTGTGAAATCCACAGTGAACTTGCATTTGAACATATTTGAAATGTCTTCCCTAAACCATTAATCATACACTCTTTTCTGGTCAGATTTCTAACCCCCTTTCCGTCCGGCAGTTTTACATGAGTTTCATAGTTGGCATGCCTGGGTTTTGTAGTAGTAATTTTTTTTAAATGAACCTGTTTATCCAAAAATTTCAATGATTCGATTTTTTTATAATTATTTAAAATTTTACCAAAATTAAATCCTGTTAGCGCGAGCGCTCCATTAGAGAATGCGCCCATACATTCAGCCCAATCATCCATATCTCTTGACGGTTTTGCCAAAAAAGTGAACAGCACAAGAACTGAGGCACAGAGCTGTATACCGCTCATAAGGTATCCCCCGTATACGGGAATATTTTTTTTATCAAATTTGTTCATTGTAGTAGTAATTGATTGTGCCGATGACTGTATATATCCTTTGCTAAAAATTCTTAATTTTTCCATATTAACTTTATACGGCATTTTATCTGCAAAATATTTAACAAAAGAACCAACTAATTCTCTAAATTCTTTTGTTTTACCATATACTTTACTGATCATAAGAAGATGCTTTTTTAAATATTCTTTTAATTTGCCGGAAATCAGGCTTGCGTTTTCACTAATCATTTCAGAAAAATCCGTAAACCATTCTACCAGGACAGAATAATAACTGGCAGCGCCTTCCTGATTATTAATCCAATGAGTTTTATCCTTGGTATAATTCCAAATCACTAATAATGCCCCGGGCTTTTC
Source organism: bacterium (assembly GCA_024224995.1). The sequence goes on from JAAENB010000632.1 coordinate 3,879, forward strand.
TTCTTTTACATTAGCCATGGAACCGCTATATTTTTCTTCCTGAATATTCGTAAAAATTTCATTGAGCCGCTTTCGTTCAGCTTCCATTGCCGTAACGGTTGATTGTTTTTTCGGAGAATGGGTACCGGAACTTGTTGCAATATAAATAAAATCATGCAATAAATCATCAGCAACAGGCGGCAATTTCTCATCACTATCGTATTCCTTAACAAGGGCCTGTCCAAACGGTTCCACATGTTTTTTTCTGAATTCATTCACAAATTTCTTGTCGGGAATAGAGAGTAATGCGACATATGCTTCCTTTATCGCGTCAAAAATCGTACCAATGGGATGCTTAAATGAAAAGTAATCGGTTTCAATTTCATAAAAATCTTTCAGCTGGGATTCCGGATCACTATTTTCTTTCACCGCAAGTTCCTTCTTCAGGTAGTCATCCAGAAGGTTTGCGAAATCAGGGTCTTCAATAATTTTCAGCAGTTTTTCCCCCCGTTCAGTGAGAGGCATAAAATCAATTGTCTCCCGCGGCATATGATCATAAACAAATTTCTCATGATCAAGCATGTTTTCCTCATTAAAGATATTCAGTGATTTTTTTTTCTCTATACCGTCAATATCACCTTGAATATTAGTAAGCAAACAGCTATCTAACTTTTCTTGCACATAGCCCATTATTGTAGGAAATTTTCTTCTCCCAGTTACATCTTCGCCGCTTTCACGTTCATTAAAACCAATTTTTTCCACATTGATATTTACGGTGTCAGCACTTTTGTTTTTATTTTTTTCTTTCAGATCCGCATTTCCCATTTTTTCCATTGCATCTTCAATACCTTTTTTTAGTTTTTCAATTTCTTCTCTAAAATTTTGGTATTCTTTCTTTATTTTCCTTCTCACTCCTTCTTTGTCATATAATTTTAAATCTTTTACCCCCGGTTTAAGATTGAGTACTTTTTCCTCTTTTAGTAAATATTCGTCGACAGAATCAGTTGGAAAATGTTCCATCAGGGTCGTCAGTAAACTCAGCTGGTCTAATTTTCCATATACGACAGAATAGGGAACTTTTGCCATACCAAATTGCTCCAGCCCCTCCTGCAAGAAATTTGTGTATTTTTTTATTAATGAAATATACTCTGGCAGGTTAGGTGTTAATTTGATTTTTACCGCTTTATGGTAATAGGTATCCTGTAATACTTCCGGTTGGGAAATGACAACAGGCGTTGCCAGCCCATCCTTAACAAGTTTCTTTACATCCCAATCGATTTTTGTTCTATATTGTGCCGGATTTTCAATGCCCATTGGATCATACTGTTCCATACCGCCGTTTATATCATAAACACCGTCACGTCCCCGGATTGTATCAAGGGGAGCCAGCCTAAAAATATACTCCCTACCCGGTTTCAAAAGAACCCTGGCATCCATGGATTGGCTTTCAAGCATACTTACGTTTTTATATGTTCCTTCTTTCTTAGCGCGATAGTGATAATAAATATTTTGATCGGTACTTAAATAGAATTTAATATTCTTTATTTCTTCGGGTGAGTAAAAAGCAAAATCTCTGTCCATGCGCAATTTTTCACCCATGTTTTTCAAACGTTCACTGGTCAAATATAGTGGTTTACGATTGTAGGTCCCTCTTGATTTTTCCACAGATTCCGGTTCCATGAATTTCGCATTCCCCGCTCTTTTGGATTGCCGGTACCAATACTCTACCCGCTTTGGATACAGGATACCTTTCAGGCTTTTACTGTCGGCAAAATCTTCCCGTAAGGGCTTTAAAAAGATATCCTCATTGTTAAGATCTTTTATGATAAGCTTTTTTCCTTTTTTTAAATACGTGTCAATTTCCCAGGGCTGGCCCCAGTCATCGGTCATGAACACGCCATGATTTATATACTCATCGCCCTTTTTTTCCCAGCAATAGATGAAACGCCTTCTCATTATTTCATCATCAAATAATCCTTTTTTCTTTTCTGTACTTTTATCATCTTTATTTGCATCCTCTTTTTCTTCACTGCCGTAATAAAACCGAACCGCTTTATTCGATTTAAAACATCCCGTAGGAACGAGTAAACCACAATCATGTTCAGTTTCATATGAGGCCTTTTTAAATACAATTCTTAATATATCCCTTACCGTAATCTCGTCCCCGGGATAGAGATGGGACTTACCCCGTTTTGGTGGATTTCCTTTGTAGGTATAGCAATTCTCAAAAAGATAATTCACTAATTCACGTTTATGAGCTCCGTATATCCGTTCGGATATCTCGCTTAATGTATCTCCCGCTTTTACAACATATGTCCATTGTTTATTTTCTGCAGCTGCCATATCGTTCACTCTCCAAATTATCTTATCAAATTATCTAAAAATTTATCTTCAAATAAAAAATACCGGTCTTCATTCTCTCCAATCTCCACTTCAAGTGAATAATTGATATCCCTTCGCACGCCCACAAAATGAAGGTCAACATACTCATCTCCCTCAACCCGGTCGTCCTGGCAGGTTAATTCATTCCGGTAATATTCGTTGCTATCGGTGCTAAACAGGGTATATTTGTCATCCTCGGTTTCAAATTCCGTAAGATCAAAAGCCATTCTAAGCACCAGCGTTGGAAAAACAATTTCCGTTGCGTAAAACGTATCAATAAATATGCCCTCTTCCAGCTGGGCATCTTTAATTCTAAAATTCTTATTCTCTTTTCCTTCTTCGTTTAACGGCCCATCAGGTGTAGTTTTCTCACCGGTCTTTCGAAAACCGGTAAAGTCAAATATAACTTTCTGCCCCGGAGGAATATCCTCTTCCCGGATGATACCATCGGCATCGCTTGTTCCTTCTGTTCCCAGATCGGGCAGCGAATATTTAAGATCACTTAAAATCTCGCCAAAGGCATCAACACAGCGAACAACCATATTGTCATGAATCTCAACAACTCCGGCCTCAACCTCTTCACACCCAAACGATGTGGCAGTAAAAACAAACTTCGGCTTTTCGGTTAAGGGGTTATTCCGATCGTACTGAAACCGGTAAATCCATTTGGCCGCAGCCCTGCCTCCTTCGTTCTTCCCCACAACTACAGCCGCGGGCCAGTCCGTTTCCCTGTCCGCGCCTTCTTCCCAGATATTAAAGCGCACACCCGCTCCTTCATACTGGTTTACCAGTGAAACCGAAAGTTCAATCTCTTCCCCCACCATAGCAGTAGAACTGCCCCACATGGGATTGCTTAAACTCCGCTCTTCCGGGGTTTCCTCTCCCTCGAAAATAGGGCTCCGGGTATTCACCACCAGCGGTCCTTCAAGCCCGGGAATTTGAATGGGAATGGGTACTGCCGTTCCCATAGCAATGATCTTGCAGTTCTCCGCGTCTACGGGATCATGGCAGGTTTTTACCGCGGAACTGAGCACTGCCACTTCTTTACCGTTTACCATAACAGAGGGGATCGTAGCGGAAGTAACCTCGCCAATGTTCGACGGCGGTTTTTGAAAGCTCACTCCCGAAAGAAGCACATGGCCCGGGCCAACGCCCAGAGACTTGCTTCCTTTGGTAGCAACGGGCCTGGCATTAAATTTAACATCGGCCGAAAGTTTATCGTTCAGTATGCCGATATAGGGATTGGGAATGGGAACCGGCACCAGGGCCGGGCCTGCCACGACCATTTCAATATGAACATCAACCCCCACAACCTGGTCATCTTTCGCGGCGATCTGTTTGCTTTCGGCAGTTGTCCCGTTCGCTTTCAGTTCAATAGCGCTTCCCTTAACAATAACATCAGCGCCCGATTTATATTCCATCCCTTTGCTTACTTTTATCGCGCAGTTTTCTCCCGTGCTAATACTCAGCCCTTTGCTCATGGTCACCGTACCGGTGTCGGCGCCTTCAACCGTAAA
>JAAENB010000633.1 GCA_024224995.1 bacterium
ATGATCTTCCCATACGGAATAAGCGATTTCAGAAAAATTACAACAAAAGGCTATTTCTATTGCGACCGCACAGACCGCATCCCCCTGATAGAAAAAGGTGATTACCTGCTTTTCCTGCGTCCCCGGAGATTCGGCAAAAGCCTCCTGCTTTCCATGCTTGCCAATTATTATGATGTGGCCGGGAAAGACCAGTTTCAAGACATGTTCGGAAATCTCAAAATCGGCCGGAATCCCACCCCGCTGCATAACACCTACTTTATCCTGAAATGGGATTTTTCCTGTGTCGATCCCTTCGGAACTGCCGAAAATATCAGGAGAGCGCTACACGACCATATTAATTCCGGCATTGAAGGATTTATACGATATTATGAGAACTTTGATCTCGGACACATCAGGGTGGATTATGAAAACGCCATCAGTTCCATTGCATCTTTAATAACAGCAGTCCGCATGACCCCGTATCCCATATACCTGCTTATTGATGAATATGACAATTTTGCAAATGAAGTCATGATGGGAGTCAGGCAGGGCAAGGGAATTTACGAGGCTCTTGTGTATGAGGAAGGACCCCTGAAAACACTTTTCAAGACCATTAAATCATCAACCAGCGATTCGGTCTTTGACCGCATCTTCATTACCGGCGTGTCACCCGTGGTAATGAGCGATATTACCAGCGGATACAACATCGGGGAAAATATTTATCTTGATGAGACATTCAACGATCTCTGCGGTTTCAGAGAAGAGGAA
>JAAENB010000634.1 GCA_024224995.1 bacterium
AGGCCCTTTAAGCGGGTTTCTTTCAGAAGATAATAAGAGATTTCCCGGGTGAACCTGTTGACAATTTGCCTGAAAAAAAATCAGACCCCGGTGTTTTGGGGGAATGCCCGGTCTGCGGGGGGAATGTTGTCGAAGGAACAAAAGGATATGGATGCGCTAACTGGCGGGATAAAGACGGGGGATGCAAATTTGTTATCTGGAAAATAATTGCACAGAAAGAAATTTCAAAAGAAACAGTGGTAAAACTCCTTGAAAATGGCATAACTGAAAAAATTGACGGGTTCAAATCAAGAAAAGGAAGCACATTTGCTACAAAATTGAAATTGGAATCTGACGGGACAGGAATGCTTAAGGTGAGTTTTGATTTTTCAGACACATAGTACACCCATCTGCAGGGTGGGTGAAGCGAAGCGAAACCCACCGTTTTTTTGCAGATGCGGTTTATGTTCAGGTCAGCGTGGTCCGACCCCAATTTCCACATGCTGTTTTTCGGCTATCCACCTAAGCCGGTTTTTCTATAAATCAAGATATGTTACCCCCCTGGGAATATTAATAATCCTGATCCCGTCCACAGTTTTTGTAAAAACATTTTCTACATGAGTATGACCGAAAACTATTGTATGGCACTGGTTATTCGGATATTTTTTGTTATGATCTTTAACCATAATTACAGCATTGTCTATATATTTTTTCTTTGGTTTCCTGGGCTTATTAGCAATACCTTCGAGAAATTTCCTTCCCTTTCGCTTTATGAAGCCGGTTCCTGCTTTTTTTGATTCCCATTTTTTCACATCTTCAATTTTATAACCGATTTTGTAGTGACCATGAGTGAAGATTATCCCATTGTCTGCAATGTAATAATCTTCGTCTTTTTCTCCTTTTCCGAAAGCATAAATTTCATGATTGCCGCGAATATATCTTGTTCCTGCCTTTGCTCTTAAAGTTTTGACAGCATCCTCCACCGTATTTACAGCATTTTTATCAGCATTTTTTAAATCATAAATATCACCTGTGTAGTAAGTGTTCGGTCCGTAACTCAGTTTCAGTTTGTTCAATCCGTGAGATGCAAAAAAATGCGTGTCTGAAAAAACAGTATATCTTATTAAGTCAGTTTTGTCTGGATTTTTATAGTAATATTCATGGGTTGTTGTTGAACAGCCCAGGAAAGATACCAACAAAATACAGATTATAATTAATTTATTTTTCATAAACAAAACAACTCCTTATGTTCTTTCCGCGCGCGGATATATCCCAAGGCGAAACTTACTTGGCAAATTTCCAACGGCAGAGCGGTGACATGTTCAGGCTCTGTCTTGCGCCATATATTCATCAGCAAGTTCAAGATAGTCTTTAACAGGATGCTCAAATGTTTCGGCAAAAACCTTTTCGGACAGTTCTCTCTTAAGTTTGGCAGGTACTCCGGCCACAAGATGATAAGGGCCTACTTCCTGGCCTTCTCTGACCACTGAGCCTGATGCAACAACCGAGCCTGTTCTGACACAGGCGGTATTGAGCACAACAGCGCTCATGCCGATAAGACAGTTGTTTTCAACTGTGCAGCCGTGAACAACAGCATTGTGGCCTACTGTCACATTGTCCCCGATAAAAGCCGGTGTGTCAGAATCAGTATGAACAGTGCAGTTATCCTGGATATTAGTATTCCTGCCTATGCTGACAGGGGCCATATCACCCCTCAGAACAGTGCCGAACCAGACACTTGCATTGTCCCCTATTTCCACATCACCTATAACAGAAGCAGTTGGAGCGATATATACATTTTTGCCTATTTTCGGTTTTTTTCCTTTATATTCAAGAATCATTTTTTTCTCCCCAGATGATTTTCAGTTCTTGCCTTTTTGGTGTCTATTATTTATTAAAATGAGTGTAATCAAACTTGGGAATTAAACCATAAGGGTTTTCAAAACCCTTATGGTTTGATTACACTCTATTAAAATTTATAAACAAACTTTGCAAGAAGAATGTTTTATTTATATGCACAGTGCAGAAACCGAATTAACCCGGAACTCCGAACCGGGAAAGGAGAAACATATGAATTCAAAATGGGTCATAAAACCCCTGGTTCCCGAAGAAGTTTATACAGACAGGGAAGAATTCCTGGAATATTTTTATCACGCAGCCTTGGAAGCAGCGCATCGGAGAACCATGTCCACCGTGCTGCTCGGACAGCGGCGCATGGGAAAGACTGAAATCTTCAAGCGGGTTGTCAACCGGCTCTTCATGGAACAGGATCCGAAGGATTCAAATGCGGTGGTTCCGATATACTACAGTTTCAGAGAGGAAGAACTGGACAGATGGGATTTTTCAGTTAATTATACGGAAAACTTTATCCGGTGGTATGCCGCGTTTCATCTGAGAGATCCGGGGATACTCTCTTCCAAATACGTAAAACGGGATGATCTGCGCGGGTTTCTCCAAACCCGGCTTGAAGTGACTCATGCCATGACCGGGGCACTCAATTTGCTGGAGTTCCTCCAGGGAAAGGATGTGACACTTCCTGAAGATGAGGCTCTGACCCTGCCCCGCTTCGTGTCTGACCACGATGACAGCACCATTG
>JAAENB010000635.1 GCA_024224995.1 bacterium
ATTGCGAGCTGCATCTGGCCTTGAAGTAGTATGGGCTCTTTGGGTTGTGAGGACTGTTTGAGCAACGCGAGTTCCGGAGCAATCCAAAGAGCCCATACTACTTCAAGGCCTGCGCACAAGCAAAATTAAGTTTCTTGAGAGTCCCTGATCCCTACTTCATCTTCATATGATCCATGATCATATTTTCCCAGAGTCCAAAGGGCATATATTTTTTCAGGTGCGTGGAGATTATCTGGCCTGTGGGGCCAACAGTATACCTGAGGCGGGGAGATTTTTTTTGTAAAATCTTTAACATTAATTGGGCGACTTTTTCCGGGGGAGAACCCTTCATTTCGTCTTTCACCACAATGGCAATACTTCTTTCCATCATTTCCTGGTAGGCAGTATTCTTTTGAGAATTTTTTGTCCGTAAGCGGTTTCCCGTAAACCCGCTTTTAACATCGCCCGGTTCAACCATAACAACGGTTATGCCAAAGCCTTTCACTTCCATGCGAAGAGCTTCGGTAAATCCTTCAATGGCGTATTTGCTGGCACTGTAAAACGCCTGGTAGGGGATGCCCATTTGCCCCACAATAGAACTGGTGTTGATAATAAGTCCGGACCCTTTTTCCCGCATGGAGGGAAGGACCGCGTTTATTGCTCTTACGGTTCCAAAGAAGTTAACGTCCAGCTGATCCTGTGCCTCTTTAATAGAGGTGTTTTCAACTGCTCCGGCAGTACCGTAACCGGCATTGTTGATAAGCACGTCAATACCACTCTCTTTTTTAAGAATGATTTGAACAGCTCTTTCGAGTGAGTTCTCACTCAATATGTCGACCTCAAGAATTTCAACGCCTTCGATTTCCTTGTTCTCTTGTTTATACTTTTCCAGGTTCCTTGTGGTGCCGTAAACCCGGTATCCGCTGCTGCTTAAGAGCTCAACCGTAGCTTTTCCCATACCTGAAGTAACACCGGTAATTAAAACGACAGATCTTTCCATGAAATACTCCTTTTATTGTTTTTATTATTTTATATACAACAGGTACTTTTATCAGTCAAACTTTTTTGGCGGTAATATTTATTTTTTATTGAAATACCAGGGAGGTAGGATACAATTTTTATATTATGACAAAAAAGACAAATGAAAAGATCACGCACGACCTGGGAGAGCGCGTTAAGGAGCTCAACTGCCTGTATGGACTGTCAAAACTTGTTGAAAGGCCCGGAATTTCTCTGGATGAAATATTTCAGGGGGCAGCAGAACTGTTCCCTCCTTCCTGCCAGTATCCGGATGTAGCCTGCGCGAGAATTGTTTATCAAAATAATGAATTTAAAACTAAAAATTATCAATCAACACAATGGAAACAGGAAGCCGCAGTAGCGGTACATGGAGAGAAAGCCGGTTTTATTGAAATATACTACCTGGAAGAAATGCCTCAATTGGATGAAGGCCCCTTCCTCAAGGAAGAAAGAGCACTGATAGATGCTGTTGCCGAACGGCTGGGAAGGATCATTGAACGGAACCAGGCGGAATATGAACGCAAGCTGTTTTTTGAAGCCTCTCCGGACCTTTTGCTTTTTGTGGGGTTCGACCAGGTAATAAAAGAGGTAAACTCGTCCTGGGAAACTATCCTGGGATGGACCAGGGAGGAACTGATGGGCAGAATATATTCCGATTTTCTTCATCCTGATGATATTATACCAGCATCTCAAAGAGTAGAATATGAAAGAATGGGAAAGCCAATAAATGAATATGAAAACCGCTATCGCTGCAAGGATGGTTCTTACAAATGGATTTCATGGAGTGGTATCCCAATAGCTTCTTTACAGCTTGTCTTTGCGGCAGGCCGGGACATAACAGACCGGAAGCGGGCTGAAGCGGCACTACAGCAGGCAAAAGAGGCTGCCGACGCGGCCAACATCGCGAAGAGCGAGTTCCTGGCGAATATGAGCCATGAGCTGCGCACCCCTCTGAACGGTATCCTGGGGTTCAGCCAGATCCTTGAAATGAATGATGATATCAAAAAAAATGAAAATCTTTTGGAATATATTAAATATATAAAAGACAGCGGGGAGCACCTCCTTGAAATGGTTAATGACATTCTTGATCTTTCCAAAATAGAGTCGGATAAAATGGTGATAGATAAAAAACCTTTTGATATCGCTATTATGCTGCAGCGAGCTCTTACTACTATTGAGTCATTAGCGAGCAAGAAGAACATTCGCATAAAACTGGAGATTGATGAAAATATTGGGTGGCTTAACGGAGATGAGCTACGGTTTAAGCAGGTTGTATTCAACCTGTTATCCAACGCGGTAAAGTTTACCGGCACGGGTAAGCAGGTAGGTATTGAAGCGGGGTTTAAAGACGATATTATTATCCTATCTGTCCGGGACGAAGGGATTGGTATCCCGGAAGATTCTTTAGAGCGCATTTTTGATCCCTTTGAACAGGTTAAAAACACTGATACCGGAGTAACGGGGACCGGTCTTGGGCTGGCTATCTCAAAGAAGCTTATTGAACAGCAGGGCGGATCTATTTCCGTGGAAAGTGAACTAAATAAAGGAAGCAGGTTTATTGTAGCGCTGCCCGGAAGGATCCCGGTTGCAAATAAACTCTCCGGAAGTGTGAAAAAAACAGGAAAAACTCCTGAGAAGCTATTTGCGGGGAAGAATGTTCTTGTTGTGGAAGATAACCGGATGAACATGCTCTTTATGAGCGAGGCACTAAAGAGCATGGGAGCCGTTATGGAAGGCAGTACCAGCGGCGAAGAGGCCATTCAAAAAGCAGCAGAAAAGGAATATGACCTGGTTTTAATGGATATCCAGCTGCCGGGAATGGATGGAACTAAAACCATGAAAGAAATACGTGAGAAACGGGCACAACATGTTCCCGTAATCGCGCTTACTGCCTTTGCCATGAAAGGTGATATGGAACGGTACATGGAAGAGGGCTTTGATGCCTATGTCTCAAAACCAATAGACCTGGTAATACTGGAGGAAGTATTCAGGAGATTTTTTTGAATTTTACTTGACAAATTCTTGAATTTGTTATATTTTATAGAGTAGCTATACAAATATATAATTAAAATATATAGAGAATATGATCATAGATAACAAAATATTTGTTTTTGCCGCCATAAGCTGCCTTTTGTTTTTTGGCCCTCAAAAAGGGGAAGCCTTTTTAGGATCTTCATACAATTCGGGCAATATAGAAGGTGATATTAATATCCGCGGAAAAAGCATCAGCAGCAACTTCAATCTTTTGTTTTTACAGGGAAATTATAACTGGCTGCGTTTTAATACTGCCGGGGATCTAAAATACCGGTTTCTCGACAATATGGGACAAATGCGGTTTGGTGTTGATTTTGCTATCCTGGATTTGTCTTTAAACACCAGTTTTATCCTCGATTATCCTTACGAAGAAGATGTAAATATGGGATTCGCCCTGGGTTTAACGGGTTTTTTCCCTGCTGATTATCCCATCCGGCCTTTTGTACAAAACCAATTTTATAAGGGAAATGTCAGGAATTTCCAGTTTGGTGTGCAATGCTATTATGACCTTGTACAGTAAAGCACTCTCAAGAAACTCTTTTTAAATAGGGCCTGTTTCCGGGGTGCGACCCCTGCGAGGGGATTTTGCCCGGGGTTTGGTTTTAGAGACGTTGCAGTGCAACGTCTTTACGGGCTTGTTTCCGAAGATTTTATCCCGGGGCCATGCTCTGTTTCACGGGGTTGAAACCCCGAGCTACA
>JAAENB010000636.1 GCA_024224995.1 bacterium
GCACAACCATTACCTGGGCCGCAACCTGGCAGTATGGAGGAGGCGATGCCTCGTCAGTTGTCAATGCTGACGGAATAGTGACCCGGCCTCCCTGTAACTGGGAAGACGCTTTTGTTGAAGTGACCCTGACGGCAGCAGTCCAAAAAGGGAGCGTCGGCGACAGCTCTGTCTCCTTTGATTATAAGGTTCTGAAAGGCGATAAACTGTTGTCTGTAGTGGGAAATGGAGAAGCAGGTGATCAGTTTGGAAATAGTGTTTCTATTTCTGACGATGGTGAGACTGTTATTGTGGGGACTTCCTATGATGATATAGGAGGTTTCAGCAATGCGGGTTCTGCCATAATATTTCAGTTAGAAGATAATAGCTGGCAGGAGAAAGAGCTTGCCCCTTCTGATCCCGCTGCCGGCGCTCTCTATGGTAGAAGTGTGGCTATTTCATCTGAAGGAGATACGGTTCTTATGGGAGCCGTTAATGATGATGATAATGGGGCGAATTCCGGCTCCGCGTATATTTATTCCCTGGTTGGGAACGAATGGGATCTATGTAAGCTTGTTCCTTCCGGCGGCGCGGCAGGTGATTATTTTGGAGAAACGGTGGCAATCTCATCCCATGGCAATACTATTGCTGTTGGGGCTTATGGAGATGGTGGTGTGGGTTCGGTTTCCATATACCGGTATAGAGTGTGGAGTAATTGGGATATTGTAAAGCTCAATGCGTCTGATGCCGCTTCCGGTGATCAATTTGGCAAAAGTGTCGCGATTACCGATGATGGAAATACGGTCGTTGTGGGTGCATGGAATGATGATGATAATGGCAGCAATTCCGGTTCTGTTTATATATATAAATGGGATGGAAGCGACTGGGATAGCAGTGATGCCTGGATAGAAACAAAGCTTACCGCCTCTGAAGGTGCAACAACCGCCCAATTCGGGAAGAGTGTGGCAGTTACTCCCGACGGCAATACTGTCATTGTTGGGGCTTATACTGATGATATTGATGGAAAAACTAATGCAGGATCGGCCTGTATATACCAGTGGGATGGAAGCCAGTGGAATGAAACAAAGCTTGCCGCTTCAGGTGGAGAAGCGGATGACCAGTTTGGGGTATATGTTTCAATCGCCTCAGATGGAAATACAGCGATTGTTGGGGCTTTTCATGATGATGATAAGGCGGAAAACGCGGGAGCTGCTTATATATTCAGATGGGATGGCAGCAGCTGGATAGAGTCCGAAAAGATAACGGCCCCTGATGGTGAAGCCGGTGATAATTTTGGTGTAAGGGTCGACATCACTCCCGACGGTAATACCGTGATAATCGGGGCTTTTTATGATGATGATAGGGGAACAAATTCAGGTTCTGCCTATGTATTTCGCTGGAACGGGATCTGCTGGCAGTAAAAGCGAACATAATAATGGACCCCGGTTTAAGGGAGCTATTTCCGGGCTGCGAGGTTCGGCAGCCCGGATGTGTCCGCTATTTTTTTGCTTTTCTTGCTTCTCTAGCTTTTTTTCTTGCTTCTAATCTTGCTTTTCTTTTTGCTTTTCTTGCTTCTATTCTTGCTTTTCTTTTTGCTATTCTTTCTTCTCTTGCTTTCTTTCTAGCTGCTATTTTTTCTTCTCTTGCTTTCTTCTTTGCTGCTATTTTTGCTTCTTTTTCTAATCTTATTTTTTCTAATCTTAATCTTTCATCTTCAATTTTTTTATCTCTTGCTGCCATTTCTTCTTTGGTCATGGGAACTACAATAATATCGACACGGCGATTGAGCGCCTTGTTTTCAGGAGTATCGTTGGGGGCGACGGGATTTTTTTCACCGTGACCAACAATAGTAAACCTGGCTTCGTCGAGATTCTTGTTCTTCCTTAAAATGAAATCAAGAACAGCCAGAGCCCGTCTTGTGGAAAGGTGCCAGTTGTTATTATGCCAGCCGCCAACTATTCTATCACTATCAGTATGACCTTCGATTATTAACAGGGTGTCGGGGGAGGTCTCCAGTATTTTTGCTACCTTTTCTAAGATCTCAAAAGTTTCTCTTTTAAGTCTGGCAGATCCGGAATAAAAAGAGATCTTTTTCTCGAGATTAATGACCAGTTTGCCGCCCGATTTTTGAAGCTGAATTTCTTCATCTTTTATTTGCTCAACCAGCTTTGTTTCAACTGCCTCTTCATCTGCTTTTTTCTGTGCCGCAGCCTGCTTTATCTGCTTGAGCTCGTCGGCAACAACGGAATATTTTTTGACATCTTCAGCATGTTTTTTTTGTAACTCGGCCTTCTCTTTTTCTTTTGCCTGCTGTGCTTTTGACGAATCTGCCAGTTGTTTTTGAAGATTCTTTAACGCTGTTTGGTGAGTTTTTTCCTTAGCGCTGTTTGCTTTTTGGAGATCGGCATATTTTTTATCGGATGCTGTTTTTTGATCTGCTTTTTCTTTCGTAAGACGAGCAACATCAGCTTCCAGGCCTTTAATTTTAGCTTCCAGGCCTTTAATGTCATTTTTCAGGCCTTTAATGTCATTTTCCAGGCCCGCAATAATATTTTCCAGACGTGCTTTTTCGTTTTTATATTCTTCTTTAAGCTCTGCTAATTCCTTTTCAAGAGCAACTTTAGCTTTATGGCAATACTTAAATTTTAATTTGACACCGGACAAATCGTTCTCACACTTTTCAAGGTCTGAAAGGGCAAAGAGATCGGCAGTAAAAAAAGTAAAACTAAAAACTAAAAACGCTATGGCCAGTGCTTTTAATCGTTGATGTATTAACATTCTTGTCCTCCTTGTTTTTTTTATTAGAATTCCCCGGAATAACCGGATTTTTTAAGTTTGGCCTCAGCTTTCTTCTGAACTGCCTCAGCACTTTTTTGGTCTTTCTGTTCGCTCGCAAGGTTTTCTTTCTGGCTTTGATAGTATTCTTGATACTTCTTTACTTCTATTTTTTCTTCTTTACTCTTTTGAACAGGACCAGCTGATTTTAGTTTTTTATCCTGGCTTACTTTGCCTATTTTTGCTTCTTCAAAGCGCTGCTCCGCCACACTGACCCCCAGTTCAGCTTCTTTAACTTTGAATTGTGCTTCCTGGTTTTCTTTTTTGGCGGTTAAATACTGAAGTTTCAGTTTCTCCGTCTCCAGTTTTTTCATAGCCTCTTTGTCCTTTTCCAGGTCTTTCTGGCCTCCTAACTTCATGATCTCCTGCTCTGATACAACAATCTTTGAATCGGTCTCTTTTATTGACTTTTTGACCTCATTTTTGCTGTCTGTTATGGAAATAATTTTTTGCTCAATGGCTTCAAGTTTGCTTGTTTCAGCCTCACTTTTTGTTTCTAAATACTCCTCACTGACTTTAGGCTGCATAGAGACAAAACAACCGGTACATAGCGCTAAAATGCTTATACATAGCGCTAAAATGCTTATAAATAGCGAATGGTATTTCATAATAACCTTCCTTAAATATAGTAAATATAGTAAAATTGTAGTAAATGGTATAACTCACGGTTTTCTACAAATTTTAATAGATAATATTATCGAATGGTGTTATGAAAGTCAAGGAATATTGAAAGAAAAAAATGATTCTTCGGCGGACTCCATTTGTATGGGGATTCCGCTGCAATGTACTTTCGTTCGGGAATGTACGGGCAGCGTATTTTCCTGTTTCAACCTTTTTGTTCATAGAATTAGTGTGAAAATGTTTTTATTCTTAAAAAAGCTTCAAATATTACAACTTCTGTTGACCGCAAAACACTTTTCATTTCCTGATTCCCCTGATTTTGACAGGATACTGAGATAAATAAGGTTAAAACCGTTTTTGAGAATGTGACGCAGCAAGGATTTATAAAACTTGTTAAAATAATAATTAATAAAAAAGACTATAACACTACCCAGAGATTTTTATATTTCCTTTTCCTCTTCCGGGACATGAAACATATTCGGGAATTTAATGTTGATCTGTTGGACGCGTATTTTGCGCAGATAGTAAACGCGGAAAAAATTATTACCTGTTTGAATATATCATGCTTATTGTTTCGGTCTCAGCTAATGAAGAAAAAGCATCGGAGGAATTTTATAACAAATACCGTGTTGATCTGGATCTTTTCAGTAAATTAAACGATTTTATACAGGATTATAATGAAAAATATACGGTTAAAAATGAAGAGAACCTTCCATTGCATAAAAGGGACATGAATAGAATTTCTTATCTTGTAAATATGATCAGGGGCTTGCCAAATTTTGAAAACTCAATTGAACAGTTGTTTTCTTCTATATAATAGTGTTTTATTGTGCATGAAAATAAAACCGGGGCAAAATTGTCCCGGTTCTTGAAGTATCCTCGAAAATAAGGGGTAAGAAGCGCTCCATTGGCAGGGAGCGCTTCTTTTTGATACTTATTTCGTATTCCATTTTCCGGGCGCCCATTCTTTGATTTTTTTACCCAGTTTGACTTTTGTGAAAATCTCAATGCTTTTTTGGGGTACTATGGCCTGGATGGTCTTTGAAAGCCCAAAGAACTCTTTATCTCCATTAAATTCTTTATAAGGGCTATAAAACTCAGCCATCAGGTAGGATGATTCTTTCTGGTTCTCAAAGCTGACGGAAAGCTGCCCGGCGTCCACACTATTTTTTTTATTCTTATTGGAAGAATTGCCCTGGTCCAGTCTCTGGTGCAGGTGCGGAAAATGTGCTGGTTCTACGGCGGTTAGGGCAACTGTTTTGATTTCATTCTCATTTAGGAGCGACAGGTTATCAAAAGCAGTTTTTTCGCTGCCTTGTGACAGTTTTTTCGCCACGTTCTTCTTCTCGTTCTCCTCGTCTTCTTCTTTTTTAATCAGGTAGTCCAGAGCCGCGAATGCGTGCATAGCTCCCATACGTAAGACCAATTTACTTTTCTTCTTGCTTTTCTTATTACTTTTCTTATCATTTTCCTGAATTTTCTTTAGGAGAGTTATTGCATTTGAAAGATGGCCCCCCCAATTTTTGTATAGAGGCTCCTCCGGATTATTTCCATGCTGTTTGCTTCTCTGTAAATTGCTGTTGATATCTCCAAGACCAAAGATGGCCCCATCGCCCAGAAGAAGCTCTGCAAGAAGGCCGCCGGAGTGAGCGTAGAACCGTATATTGTTCTCTTCAAAAAACTTGAATTCATTGGTTTTTTCTTTAAACAATGACCGGATTTTTGTTCTGGTTTTGTGCATGGCCTGCCAGCGTTCTGAAAAATGCTGCGACCATAACCGGGCCAGATCATGTATATCCTTACTCGTTTTTATTCCTTTCGTTGTTCGTTGATTGAAAAATTCTATCATAAGTTTATTCAAGCTGGTACTGGCGTCTTTTTCTTTGGTGCCTTGAGATTCGTAAGCATAAACTACCCTGCGGTTTTGGCTCAAGTTGTACTGAATGAGCATCATCGGTACATTAAACGCGAATGGGCTCTCATGGGCTTCAGCTGATAAGTGCCCATCCGCTGCGTCCAGCAGTGGACGCAGTTTTTTAGGTAAATGTTTTCCAATAGACGCGTTGTTGGTAGTTTGCTTATGTAGAATCCGGATCATTTTTAAAAGCTTATAGCGAAAATCATTTTCTATCTCCGTATTATTTGAATCATCCTTCTCATCTTCCTTCCCATCCTCCTTATTCTTAGATTGAGTCAACGTCAACCAGGGGACTGTGAAAAGTCCCTGAAAATTCTTTTTTTTCGCCCTATTCTCATCGAAGTTGAATTCTGTCTTATTGTTGGGGCTATTAAGGTATAGCCTGGGGGCTTGAACGATGGTGCCCGGTTCTATTTCCATATTGGTCAGAACCACGCGCGTGAAATGGACCAGTTCGGCCAGGAGTTTTATTTTTGCATTCTTCTTTACGTCTTTCTTATTCTCTCCCCAATCCTTGGTTCCTGCTATTAATTGCTTTAGAATTTTCTCAGGGGGGGGAGAGAAATCAATGAGGGTTTGTTTCTCTATGTTGGAATCTAAGTGATCCATTAAATAATAAGCGGAACACTTCTTGTTCTTGTCCCCCAAACAGGGGAGCGTCATATTCCCGAGAATTGGAATTTTATTGAGAGCTTTGTCCCCAAAATAACCAAGATCATCGTAAATTTTTCCCAGAGCTTCGACCTGCTTGTTTAGTTTCGTGTCTTCCGCTTTAACCCAGAAGAGTGTCGCATTAAAGTTATTTTTGCTGTTGAAATGTTGTTCCCATTTATTAAGAGCATCGGTAGAGATAGTAACTTTATATGTGTGCATTCTCTTATCCGTTTGTACTGTCTCTGATATGTTTTTGTTAAAGATTACTTTTTTAATCATCCGGCTGGTAGTGCCAATTCGCCCTCCGGGAATTTTATGTTCGCAGCCTGCCTCAAGTTTTTTTGAACTGAAATTACATATTCCGGCTATGAGTGGATTCGCGGTGAACCCATAAATTGCCATGAGTGTTAAAATAATTCCGGTAAGTCTCATTGTTGTACCTCCTGTTTATTCCTTCTTTCTAGCTAAAGAAATATTGGAGAAATGTCAATAAAGTTACTCATTATTCAAGAATTTATTTATTTTTACATAATTGTATTTTTTTTGTTGACAAATAGAGTGTGTAAAAAAAATTGTCATTGGGGCTGGGTTATGTCACGGTAAACACATATAAAAGACAAAATAGTAGAAATAAAATAGATAGAGGACATTATATGAAAAAAACAATGGGCCTGGTTTATGCCGTCTTATTATTGTTGATAATAAGCGCCGCGGGATGTGGAAATGTCATAAGCGGTGGTAAAAATGATGATGCAGCGATTCTGCCAATGGCACTGGCAAGTCCCCTTAGTGACTCTTTTTTAACTCAAAACGGTAATATTGTAATACTGTTCAATGGGTCTATGAATGCAAATACACTTTCTCTCAGCGGTCATTTAGGTCCTGAAGCAGGTTCAACCTGGTCAAAAACGACTAATGAGAATGACACCCTTACCATACATCCTTTATCGAAATGGAGCGAAGGAGACGGCCTTACTCTTAAAGTAGACTGTAATGACCGGGCCGGAAAAGCCATAAAACAAATCAATTTAACGTATATGATAAAAGTTTACCTGTCTGAGGTAGAGCAGTTTGGCACCGGTTTCGATGACCGTGCTTGTGACGTGGCTATAGACAGCTCAGGTAATATTTATATAACAGGGAATACAAAGGGCGACCTTGTTGGAAATACAATGGCGGGAGATAGTGATATCTTCCTGGTAAAATATAACTCCACCGGAATAAAACAATGGACCCGGCAAACGGGCTCAAGCGCCAATGATTCCGCTTCGGGAATGGCAATAGACAGCGACGGTAATATTTATATTACGGGACGCACCGACGGCAGCCTGGATGGGAATACAAACGCCGGATGCTCCGACATCTTCCTGGTAAAGTATAACTCCTCAGGTGAAAAGCTATGGACCCGTCAGATGGGTTCAACGGGCAGTGATTGGGCTATTGGTGTATCAACGGACAGCGACGGTAATATTTATATTACGGGGCAAACAGACGGCGACCTGGTTGGAAATACAAACACCGTCGACAGTGACATCTTCCTGGTAAAGTATAACTCTTCAGGCGTAAAGCAATGGACCCGGCAAATGGGCTCAAGCGCTAATGATTCCCCTACTGAAATCGTTATCGACATTTTTGGTTTTATTTATATTACCGGGCATACCTGCGGAAACATGGATGGGAATACAAATGCCGGAGATGATGATATATTCCTGGTGAAGTATAACCTCTCGGGAGATAAACAATGGACCCGGCAGATTGGAACCGATAAAGCGGATCATGGCAACGGCGTATCCGTTGACAGCTCCGGTAATATTTATGTTGCCGGGCAAACAGGCGGCGTTCTTGACGGCGGTACAAATGCCGGAGATTCCGATATCGTTCTGGTGAAGTATAATTCCGATGGAGACAGGCAATGGACCCGGCAAACAGGTACGGCAAAAGCCGATAACGCAAGCGGCGTTTCCGTAGACGACTCCGGGAATATTTTTGTTGCGGGGCAAACAGACGGCGGTTTAAATGGAGACGCAAACGCCGGAGAGTCGGACATTGTTCTGGTGAAGTATGATCCCGATGGGGAAAGGCAATGGAGCCGGCAGACGGGAACTGTTAATGCTGATATTGCCAATGAAGTAACAACAGACAGCTCCGGTAATATTTACGTCGCGGGGTTTTCCGTGAAC
>JAAENB010000637.1 GCA_024224995.1 bacterium
CCGCTCGGTGCGTGGCCGGCGAATGCGGCCACTCGGCCTGTCGGGTACCCCTCAGCCCAGCGCTGCGGGAGCGTGAACCCGACGATGTGGGCGGCTCCCGCAGCCGGCTTGTCGCCGGCGGCGTAGTAGACCGCTCTACTATCTACCCGGACTGTGCCGGACTGGGCGGACGGTTCGTCGGACGGAGGCCCACGAATCGGTGCTGGGCCGCACCTGCTGGGCGGTCGTCCTGACCTCGCCAAGGTGAGGGTCGCCGGGTCGAGTCCGGTCGTCCGCTCCACGTAGTACCTGGTCAGAGGCCCTCTTCGGAGGGCCTCTCTCCGCGTGTCAGGGTCGCGCTCTACTATGGCGGATCGTTCGAACGGGAAATCGACCAACCGGGACCTCGCGAGCAGAAAAGCGAAGACCAGACCAACCCGTCGAAAGCGGGGATCTGGGGGAGTCTTCAAGGTCGCTGACAATGTCTGGCGAGTGGATGTCGAGGTGGCCCGCGATGCGGTGACGGGCAAGCGCCGCCGCGTCTCTCGCACGGTCCGAGGCACCC
>JAAENB010000638.1 GCA_024224995.1 bacterium
CTTTGTCGCATTAAATTAATGCCCGTGAGATTTGGAATTCTGACATTGTCCTCGTTCCCATGCTCCGCGTGGGAATGCAGGGTGTAGCGCTCCGCGCGGATATCCGCAGGGCGGACTTACTTGGCAAATCTTTGTCCCCAAACTTGTGGATACGCCCTTTGTCGCATTAAATTAATGCCCGTGAGATTTGGAATTCTGACATTGGGATTTATTTGGAATTTGAATATTGGAATTTGGCCGAAACGGATATCAAGGCCAAATTTCTCTTTCCTTTTGACTTAAGTACCTCAGCAAAAGTTTTGCACCATAATTTATATTCAGTGCCATGAATTTAAAAGAAAAGAGTTCATTCAAAATGGTACAAAATATATGATGAGGTACTTAAATGTTGCCCGAAATTTTTTAAATAAGCTCTGCTATACTGTTAAATAAACCATTAGAAGAGTCGTCATCTGTAAGTGCCGATTTTAATTCACTTTTAAATCGCTCAACTCCGCCGATCTGCGTTAATCCCTGAAGAACAGAGGCAGTCTTTTTATTTTCAATAACGTTTTTTATGTCCTGCTGTTTTTCAAGGATCGTATTTGAATCCCCGGACACTCCGGGAGGGTCGTCATGCATC